>JADFXI010000056.1 GCA_015233655.1 Nitrospirota bacterium
GGTTCAGAGGTCATAAAAGACAGGCTGAACATGGAACTCAAGATGAGGGTCTGGTATCAGCCATTCTGTCCCTCGATATTGGAAGAGGACGCGCGGGTTTGCTTTGAACCTTTTACCGGCAGCCCCAACCGATTCATGACAGCGGCCTATCGCGTTAAGCCCGAATTCCTGGTCAGGTTGAAAGGGGTCATAGGCAAGGACGGCACATGCAGGCCCCAGGCGGTTGATGCAAGGGATGGCAAGTATTGGCAGTTGCTTGTGCAATTGAAGCGGCTAACCGGCTTGGGTGTTGTGCTTAACACCAGCCTCAATCTCCACGGCGAACCGCTTGTATGTTCTCCAGAGGATGCGGTGAATACATTTATGAGGACAAATTGCAGCTATATGGCAATAGGCGACTTTCTGGTCGAGAAGCAAGAGAAGTGAAACTCAAAGAAATCATCAACTGGCTTACGATATGCGCCTTATACTTGACTGTCCTGCTTATAGTCGCCTACTGGAGCGACAGTTACACTGAGTACGCACTTAAAGGCCAGCTTATTCGGGTCATTCCCTATTTCCTGAAGATTAATTTCTTCCTCCTCGTTGTAAGCCTGGCACTGAATTGCAAGACCTTGAAAGACCTGCTTGCAGGACTTGGGATTAAAAAGGGAATTTTACTGGTCGTCGTTGTCCTGGCCGGATTTGCGATGAGCATGTTCCTGGCACCCCGCACCCACAGGATCTTTTATGATGAAACCATATATATGAATGTAGGCCAGAACATTGCGTTCCTGGACAAGGCCGGCATGTGCAACGATGGGTATTTTGACCATAAAAAATACGCTTGCAGTGAGATGGAATTCAATAAACAGCCCTACGCCTATCCATTTCTTGTCGGTCTTGTTTTCAAAGTCTTCGGTACAAGTGAAACAGCCGGTTTTGTGCTCAATAATGTTATTTATGCTTTATCTGTTTTTATAGCGTTCATGATCGGCTATCTGCTTTTCGGGAATTTTTACCCCGCATTTTTTTCATCCGTGATATTCGCGCTTATTCCTGACAATTTGATGTGGAGCAATGCTACAAGTGCGGAATTGTCCGCGTCTTGTTTCATTGGTCTGGCCATATGTTCTGCCCTTCTGTTTGTAAGAAATAAAGACCTTAAATCACTATTTCTTTTTTCCGTGATTGTTCCGTTCTCGGTCCAGTTCAGGATGGAATCAATGCTTGTCGTACCGCTCGTTATTTTTGCGATCGCTCTTGAGGACAGGAAGGCTTTCACGAAAAAGTCACTCTATCTGTTCGGGGCGCTCGCATTTGCGCTTGTTGTCGCCCACCTGGTGCACATATACGCGGTAAGGGGTGACAGTTGGGGGAGCAGCGGGCCCAGAATGGATTTTTCTTACCTGAAGAACAATCTCAGGACCAATACGTTTTATTATATCGACAACAGAATGTTCCCGAGATTTTACACGGTGCTCGCTTTTTTGGGGTTGTTTTTCCGTAAAGACTTGCTGAAAGGGCGGGCGTTCCTGGCAGTCTGGTTTTTATGTCTGTGGGGCATATATATGTTCTTCTATGCAGGCAGTTATGGATACGGCGCAGACGTGCGATATTCGCTTATGTCTTTTATGCCGCTGTCTCTTTTGGCAGGGCTGGGCCTGTACCGCGCCGGGACCCTGTTTGAGCATAAAAAGGCGCGTATAGTTTGCGGGACACTGGCGGCAGCGGTTGCGGTCTGGTCGTTCATCCATTTTATTCCGGCCATAAGAATAATAGGAGAAGAGGCGTGCCAGGCCCGGGCCGACCATTTTTATGTTCAGAAGATGGCTGCTATGCTGCCCGATAATTCCATTGTCCTTACTCATAACCCCAACATGTTTCTTCTCCTGGGAAAAAACGCGGCCCAGGCCGGAGCCGCATATTACGATTTCCGGAAAATGAAGTCATATTATGATAGATATAAGGGAGGAGTTTACTTCCACTTCAACTTCTGGTGCAATGTGGACGATCCTGTTCAGAAGAGCTTCTGTGCAAGCATGCTCGATAAGTATTCTCATACTAAGATCGCGGCGTGGAGAGACAGGAGTTATGATTTTATATTGTATAAATTAGAGCAAAGCGCCCTGCAGTGAACCTTCTGACTGCTACGTGAAAGTCCTCCGTATCTTCTCCAGCGCCAGGAAGACCTCTCTGTGGTCCATGGGATATTTTTCCGCAGTATAAATTTTCAGCGCTTCCGCATAAGCCTTGGCTGCCAGGTCAAGGTTGTCTTCCTTGTCCCTGAGTTTGGCCAGGTTCCTGTAGCCGTGGCCGAGACGGCTCTGAATTGCCGCGAAGGCCAACGGGGCCGAGTATGCCGTAATAACTTTGAGGGACTCGAGGTAAGAGTGAATGCACTTATCGAGGACCTCTTCCGTGTCCTCATCTTCTGAAAGCAGGAGACATACATCTCCCTGATTGTGCTGAACAGCGGCATATTCGGCGGGCGTGGTTTCAAAAGTATATATTTTCATGGCCTCGTCGAACGACTCGACGGCCTTGCGCAGATTTTCGTCTTTGTCGCATAGTTTGGAAAGTCCCATATACACATTTCCGAGACTGCTTTGCATTTCGGCATATAGAGCGGGTTGTGCATCCAGGGTATAAACTCTCAAGGCCTCGCCGAATGAAGAGATTGCGTTGAGAAAAAACTCTGTTTCAGGGCGGACGCCGGACAGCAGCGCATAGGTCTTGCCCATGTTTTTCTGGGCCAATGCAAATTCGGATGCGTATTTCTCGATTGTGTATATTTTGAGGGCATTCGAAAAGGCCTCCAGTGACATCAGCAGATTTGCTTCACGGTCGCGATTTTCTGCATACGAAAGGTGAAGAAGGCCAAGGTGGTTCTGGGTCTCGGCAAAGTTAATGGGATAAGTCTCCGCAGTGTATATCTTAAGCGATTCATTGAAGGCTTCGATGGCCTTAGGTATGCTGCCTTCATCGCCTCCGGCATCGGCAAGCATTTTGTATGCGGACCCAAGCTTATACTGCATAAAAGCGTAATTTACAGGATCGGCTTCAAGGGTGTTGAGCTTGAGCGCCTCTTTGAAAGAGTTTATCGCTTTCAGGAGATATTCCCCTTTCTTGTATAATTCCGATATCTTCAGGTATGCGTCGCCCAGGCAGGTCTGGATCGAAAGATATACTTCGGGCTTTTTCAGGTAATTGCCGGAGGTCAATGCCTCTTCGTAAGCTTTGATGGCCTTCATAAGGTTCTCTGACTTGTTTCGTGAAAGCGCAATAGCATAGTAACAATTACCCTCACGATGTTTAATATTGGCAAAGATGTCAGGTTCGAGCTGCTTCGGCATATTCAGCAGAAGTTCATTATATATGGTCAGGGCGTCCTGCGTCATATTTTCCCGCATCATCATGTCCGCAGTGTCGAGGCGTTTTAGAATTCTTTCCCTGTAGGCCTTCTGTTTCCTGTAATCCGAAAAGAAATAAAGCATTACGATAATCAGAACGGCCACGGCGGCCCCGGTCATCCCGCCCAGCAATATGTACATCCACTGGTTCGGGTCAATCGTAAAATTAGCGAACATAAAGCAGCGTGCCTCCTGTTGTCACATTCCCTCCTGCATAGCGAAGGTCTCACCCTCGTCAAATATGGCTATATTGACACATTCCTTGACCGCGTCTTCCAGGGTATCGATACGCTCATACTTATTCTCGGAGCTGACCATCCATTTCAGAAAGTTTATCTGGCGGTCCGATAAATCCACGGTTATCTGCATATGCCACCTCCCCAAAATACAACCAGGTCTGTTGCCCCTTGCCGCTCTCCTCTTTGATTATAGTCTAAAATAAAGGATTTTTGTTCTTGTTGTAGAGACTATCCATAAAGAGTATAATACAAGCAGGAAAAGGCCCTCACGGAATGCAGTTCCGGGTGCATTTATTGATTATTCTTTGTGATGTTTTGCCCGATGAACTGCAGACTGTACTCTAAAATGCAGGGGGCCCGGAAAGGGGTTTGCGTGATACGCCATACATTCTCGCTTTTAAACGGAATCGGAGAGAAACTTGAGCGGGCTATATGGAAAAAGAAGATCCTGACGTGGAGTGACTTCTGCGGGTGCGGGGAAATAGAGGGCATCAGCCCTGAAAGAAAGAGCAGTTACGATGACCAGTTGGCGCAGGCCTCCATGGAACTCAGCATGGAGAATTCCGAATATTTTGCCAGGATCATGAAGCGCAGGGAACACTGGAGGCTATTCGATGTTTTCAGGAATGGCGCCGTCTGCCTTGATATCGAGACCAACGGTTATCAGCCTGACCACGGCGGGTATGTTACCGTTGTGGGCCTGTATGACGGATTTGAGTGGCGCTCTCTGACGCGCGGCGAGAATTTAACGGTAGACAGCCTTAACCGTGCCTTGAAAGGCTACAAGTGCCTGCTCACATTTTATGGCTCCGCTTTTGATGTGCCCTTTCTTCAAAGGTGCTTTCCCGGAGTCAAATTTGACATCCCTCATTTTGATCTCTGTTTTGCCGCCAGGAAACTCGAGATCAATGGCGGGCTGAAAAAACTGGAGACGTTGTTCGGCATCGAAAGAGATGATAATGTCAAAGGGATGAACGGTTATGATGCGGTCAAATTGTGGGAACAGGTCAAGAAAGGAAGCGGAGAGGCCAAAGAACTGCTGCTTATGTACAATAGAGAAGATACGATGAACCTGTTGAAGCTCGCCGATATTTTGTATCAGCGTCTGAGGCATGCAACGGGGATAGAGGAGTATACGGCCTGTGGGTGTACTTGACGGTCTGCCCGGCCGGGAAGGGGCAGCTGAAGCGAAAGTGCCGGCCGCCCGCCGCACGCTGCTGGAACAGTTTATCGCGTATCTTTCGACAGAGCGAGGGCTGTCCATGAACACGGTGGCGTCCTACTCGCAGGACCTGCAGGCTTTCTTTAAATATTTGACTGAGATAGGACGGGATTGCACGTCTTTCACGCGGGATGATATTGTCAATTACATGGGCCGGCTGAAGGACGGCGGCTACTCGACGGCCAGCATTTGCAGGTTCATTTCTTCAATAAGAGGGCTCTGCCGGTATCTTGTCATTGAAAAGATAATAGTGGATAACCCGTCTGAAACTTTGAGAATGCCGCGGCAATGGGAAAGGCTGCCCAAGGCCCTGAGCATGGACGATACAATGAGACTGCTGGGGTCAGAAGTAAACGGTAAAATGTTTGTCAGGGATTCCGCTATGATGGAGTTGCTTTACGCATCCGGCTTGAGAGTAAGCGAGATTGTCTCTATAAAGATCAACGATGTCAATTTTGAGGGAGGATTTCTGCGGGTCATGGGCAAAGGTTCCAGGGAGCGGGTCGTGCCTATGAATGAGAGGGCCTCTCTAAGGATAAGAGAATACATGCTGGAATTGAGGCCGCTGTTGCTGCATGACAGGCAGTCCCCGTATCTTTTTTTGACTGTTCGGGGAAAACCTATGACGAGGCAGCGTTTCTGGCAGGCATTGAAGAGTTTTGGCGTAAGCGCCAATATCAAGCTGTCGCCTCATGTGCTGAGGCATACTTTTGCGACACACTTGCTGGACGGCGGTGCCGACCTGCGTTCTGTGCAGAAGATGCTGGGGCACTCTGACATAGCCACGACACAGATTTATACCAAGGTTTCGTCTGACAGGATTAAAAAAGTATATCAGGAGCATCATCCTAGGGCCAAGTAAGAGGATAAAAGTAAGGAGTGGAATTACGGTATTCTTGCTTTGCTTTCATATTCACTTTTAACTTTTGACTTTTTATATCTAACTCATATTTTGGGGGTGTTATGTCTGAACCGCTGAAGCCGGACGAATTGTTCAGGTGCTGCGAAATAGCAGCTCTCGATTTTGGCACTACGGATGAATTAAAGGACTTGATGGGAACGATAGGTCAGGAAAAGGCCTTGCGGTCGCTTGATTTCGGCCTCAGTCTCAATAGCCAGGGGTTTAATATTTTCGCCATGGGTGAAGACGGCACGGGTAAGATGCGGACGGTAAAGACGCTTTTGTCTGAGCGCGCTTCGGGTGAGAAAATACCCCCTGACTGGTGCTACGTATACAACTTTAAGAACCCTGATTATCCGCTCGCTATTTCGCTCGAACCCGGCAAGGGTGCGATGTTCCAGAATGATATGAACGAGCTTGTAGCTACATTGCGTGATGAGATACCCAAGTCATTCGACTCCAAAGAATATGGAAAGCAGCGGGGCCGGATAATAGAAGAGTTTCAGCAAAAACAGAAGGACCTCTTTGCCGGACTGGAAGAAGAAGCGCGGTCCAAGGGGTTTGCCATAAGGAAAGCGGTGTCAGGTCTGCTGATAGTCCCTGTAAAAAAGAACAATGAGCCGCTCACGGAAGAGGAATTTGCCGAGCTTGACGATAAGACGAAAAAAAGGGTTGAAGAGGTCGGGAAGTCTTTACAGGAGAAACTGGATGATGTTGTCAGGGCCGTCCGGGAGGCTGAGAAGCTGGTCAAGGAAATGCTCTCCAGGCTCGAAAGGGAGATAGCCCTGGGCTCTGTGGGGCACCTGATTGAGGACCTAAAGAAAAAACATTCGAATAACGAGAAGATCACCGATTATCTGGGTATGGTCCAGGAAGACATCCTTGCCAATCTCGAAGATTTCAAGCCTGCGGAGGAACAGCCCTCTCAATTGCCGTTTCTGAGGATGCCGAAGCAGGAGTTGTCTTTTGTCAGGTATGCGGTCAATGATTTTGTCAATAACGGTGAAACAAAAGGTGCTCCTGTCATATTTGAGAGCAACCCGACCTATCTGAACCTTTTCGGCAGGACCGAGTACAAAGTCCAGT
This sequence comes from Nitrospirota bacterium, assembly GCA_015233655.1. Lineage (GTDB taxonomy): Bacteria > Nitrospirota > Thermodesulfovibrionia > Thermodesulfovibrionales > Dissulfurispiraceae > JADFXI01. The sequence continues at coordinate 6,841 of JADFXI010000056.1, forward strand.
ACGGGATGGCGACGACCGACTTTTCGCTGATAAAGCCGGGTGCCCTGCATAAGGCCAACGGCGGTTATCTGGTATTAAATGTAATGGACCTTTTCAAGAATATCTTTTCTTATGATGCGCTAAAGAGGGCCCTGAGAACCAAGGAACTTAAAATGGAAGACGTGTGGGAGCAATACAGGCTGGTCAGCACCGCAGGCATGAAACCGGAAGCCTTGCCGTTGGATATTAAGGTAGTGCTGATCGGCATCCCTTATGTCTATTATGTGCTTTATAACATGGACGATGAATTCAGGGAACTATTTAAAGTAAAGGCCGACTTCGACAACAGGATGCCCAGGACCAAAGAGAACATGATCAAATACGCCATCTTTGTGTCAGGCCTTCAGAAGGATGAGAAGCTTCTCCCTTTCGACCGCGGCGGAGTGGCCAAGATTATTGAATACGGCTCAAGGCTCGCCGGGCACCAGGAAAAACTTTCTACGCAGTTCAGCCACGTAGCCGACCTGGTCCGCGAATCTCATTACTGGGCCAATAAAGCCGGCAGTGATGTCGTTATGGGCCTCCATGTGGTGAAGGCCCTTGATGAGAAGATATTGAGGTCGAACCGGATTGAGGAGCGCATACGGGAAGCTACTCTTGAGGATACGCTGATTGTAAACACCGCAGGGGAGAAGGTCGGGCAGGTCAACGGTCTTGCGGTGCTTTCTCTGGGTGATTATGACTTCGGCAAACCTTCGAGAATAACGGCCCGCACGTATATCGGCAAGGCCGGAGTGGTCAATATAGAACGCGAGACAAAGATGAGCGGCAAAATACATGAAAAGGCGATAATGATCATTACCAGTTATCTGGGCAGCAGATACGCTACCAGAAAGCCGATCAGTCTCTCGGCATCCATTACTTTTGAGCAGCTATATGAGATGATAGAGGGAGACAGCGCAACATGTGCCGAACTCTATGCGCTGCTTAGCAGCATTGCCGGAATCCCTTTGAAACAGAGCTATGCCGTGACCGGCTCCATGGACCAAAACGGGGAAGTGCAGCCCATCGGCGGCGTGAACGAGAAGATCGAGGGCTTTTTCGAGCTTTGCAAATACAGGGGCCTGGACGGGAGCCACGGCGTGATAATCCCGAGAAGAAATGTTAAGAATCTCATGATCAGGCAGGAAGTGGTTGATGCCGTGAAAGAGGGCAAATTTTTCATATATCCTATTGATAAGGTCGAAGAGGGGCTGGAGATTCTTACTGGGAGGCAGGCCGGCGAGATGAGTGATGACGGGACCTATCCGGAGGGAACGATCAATTGGCATGTAATGAAGCGTCTCGGTGAGATTGCAGAGGCGATGGAAAAAAAGAAAGACCAGGAACGTGAGACACTCAATTCAACGGTTGCTCACAAGCCTGAAAGCGAACAGAAACCGGACTGATTGGAACGTAATGAAACGCCTTGTCCGGATACTGGAAGCTGCTATAATCCTTGTCTGCTCTTTACCTTTTGCCGTTCTCCCTTACAAGTGCGCCTTAAAGTCAGGGGAAGTCCTTGGCCTGCTGCTGTTTTATGTCTGGAGAGACCGGCGGAAGATTGCAGCCGGCAATATTGAGAGGGCACTTGTCGCCGGGGCACTGAACGTTTCATCTGCTGCGGCGGCTGTGTCTACTGCCGAAGCGGCTTTAGCAATCGCAAGGGAAAGCTTTATTAATTTAGGCAAATCCTTTGCCGAGATCGTCAAGATTTATTACGGATTGGGCGATAGCATCGTACGGAATGTTGCGGTCAGGGGCGAGGAGCATTTCACTAAGGCAAAAGCAAAAGGAAGGGGCGTCATCATGATTACGGGACACTGCGGCAATTGGGAATTGCTGTCACTGGCCTTTGGCATGAAGGTGTCTCCTGCCTCTGGCGTGGCTCGGGCACTGAATAACCCCTACATCAATATGATGATATACAGTATGCGGGCGCGGTACGGAAACAGTATCATATATAAAAAGGGCGCATTGAAAGGTATTCTCGCATGTCTTAAAAAGGGAGGGGTTGTCGGGATACTGATCGATCAGGCAGTGGTGCAGGATGAGGGTTTTATTATAAACTTTATGGGCAGGGGAGCGTGGACCACGAAGATGCCTGCGCTTATTGCCCGTAAGACAGGCGCTCCAGTGATACCGGCCTTCGTCAACAGGGAAGGGGCCGGGCATGTGATGACTATTCACCCTGAAGTGTCTTTAAGACGGGAAGAGATGTCTGAAAGCGCTCTGAAAGAGGATACCCAGCTTTTGAGTAATTATGTAGGCGAGCACATCAGGAAGCACCCGTCGGAATGGCTCTGGATACACAGACGGTGGAAGAGGGTAGAAGAACAGATGTCAGACAATCCGATAGAAGGAGCGGTCAATAGGGCATGACATTGAAAAGACTGATAGATAACCTTCAGGATTATTATATGCTCGCGTTCAGGGGGCTCACTGGAATCTTCAGAAGGCCGTTTTATCTCAGTGATGCTATAGAACAGATGGATTATGCCGGTGCCGGTTCGTTTGTTATCATTGTGCTCGTAGCGCTGTTTATAGGCATGGCGCTTTCGCTGCAACTGTCTGCGGAGTTTTCGAGGCTCGGGCTCAGGATGTATACGGGCAAGGCAGTCGGAATAACGATTATCAGGGAGGTGGGCCCGGTTATGGCTGCCCTGGTATTTACCGGCAGGGTTGGGGCTGGAATGGCATCTGAACTCGGTTCAATGGTGCTCGGCCATCAGGTGGATTCACTAAGGGTCTTTGGCGTTGACCCGGTGAAAAAGCTCGTGACACCTCGTATTATGAGTTCATTGATTATGTTGCCGGCCCTAACAATTATCGGCGATGCTCTCTCGATATTCGGGGCCTATTACATAGTCGTATTTGTGAGCAATCAGAGCGGTCATGTTTATTGGAGGGCCATCCGCGATGTCCTTATATTCGAAAATATCATTGCGGGCTCTGTGAAGCCGTTTATTTTCGGGTTCCTGATAGCCAGTATCAGCTGCTACAGCGGCTTGACGACGCGTGGAGGGGCTACCGGGCTCAGGCAGTCCACAACAAGCGCAGTGGTCCTGTCGATAATATCAATTATTATCTCGGACTTTGCTCTAACCAGGATCTTGCTTTATATACTGGGGTTTTCGGTATGATAAAATTCGATCATGTGAGCTTTTCATACAATAAGCGCAGTGTCTTGAGGGACGTAAGTTTTTTGATCGATTCGAGCGAAAGGGTCGCCATTTTGGGCGGCAGCGGGGAAGGCAAGACCACCATACTGAAACTCATACTCGGTCTTTTACGGCCTGATTCCGGCAGCATATCAATCGACGGGGAGGATATCACCGGAAAGACAGAGAGTGAACTCAGGGACGTTCGCATGAAGTTCAGTATCGTTTTTCAGGAAGGGGCCCTCTTTGATTCACTGAACGTGAAAGAGAATGTAGCGTTTTGCCTGAGGGAGTATACAAATCTCTCAGAGGAAGGGATAGACCGGCGTGTGCGGGAACTGCTTAGGGTTGTGGGAGTGGAGAACGCTATTGATCTTATGCCGGACGAATTGAGCGGGGGCATGCACAGAAGGGTGGCCATTGCGCGTTCTCTTGCCGCTTTTGAGCCGGCGATGTTTCTTTATGATGAGCCCACTTCAGGCCTCGACCCCGTAAATGCCGACATTATCTGCAAACTTATCGCGGATCTGTCCAGGGACCGGAGAGGCTTTATCATTGTTACGCACAAAGTATACGATGCTATGCGTGTGGCAGACAGGTTTATTTTTCTGAAAGAGGGAGCAGTTGTGCTGGACGGCGACAAAGGGATGCTTAAACAGGCGACTGTTCCTGAACTGAGCATATTTATGAGTGAACTTAATGGAAATTGTGAGGGGGAAGCAAGATGTTCGAAATGAAAAAGCAGCTTATGTGGTCCAAGCTCAGGGTCGGGGTGGTTATAAGCATTGCTCTGGTATTCCTGCTGGTTACGGTCTTTTTCGCCGGCAAGATAGGCGACCTGTTTTCGTCAAAAGTTATTGTAAGGGCCCAGATCAAGGATGTCAGGGGACTCAGGCGCGGAGCGCCGGTCTGGGTCTCGGGCATAGAAATAGGTGCCGTTAAGCACATCAGTCTTAATCAGCAGTATGGCACCCTGGTTACGATGTCTGTCGTCAAGAGTGCGATGCCTTACATAAAAAACGATACTTATGCCAACGTGATCACCCAGGGCCTTCTTGGCGACAAATTTATAGAGTTGACCGGCGGCTCAGACGAGGCCGGACAGATAGCGCCCGGCAGCGTAATCAAGGGAGGCGCCCAGCTGGAGATAAAGGACCTCGTTGATGCCAGTTCGAGGTCTGTGTCAAAGATCACCGACTTTGTGGACAAAGTCGAAAACATTTTGGAACACTTCAAGAAGAGTGAGGGGACGTTCGGAAAACTGATGCAGGATCCCGCTGTCTACGATAATCTAAAAGCTTCCACAGTGCAACTCCTGGCTGTGTTAAAGGATTTGAATAAATCAGAAGGCTCTCTAAAGATGCTGATGAAAGACCCTTCTCTTTACAATAATCTGCTGGCAGCCTCGTCGTCTCTCGAAAAATTCACCAGGCAAGTTAGTGAGGGAAACGGTACGATTAAGAGGCTTGCCGAGAGCCCAGAACTGTACGATAACCTTAACAGCATGTCACAAAAGCTTAATTCAGTGCTCTCGGACCTTGATTCAGGCAAAGGGGCCGCGGGGGTGATTTTAAAGGACAAGGAGCTTGCTGCTGATCTGAAAGGCACGGTTGCGGGTCTGAGGGATGAGGTCAATGAATTAAAGGAACTTACGAAAGACATCAGGAGCAACCCAAAGAAATATTTCAAATTCAGCGTATTTTAGAGACAGTATGTGAGTTAACGGGTCGATTTGCTTGACATTGACTCTTGTGGCTGATTCTTATAGTATATAGCGATATATCGAACCTGTCTGAAAGAAGGATGCCAAAAAAGTGTTTTATAAAAAAGTCTTCATTGGCCGTCAGTCTCTGAGATTCCTTCTCGCCGGAGGTCTTTTCCTCTTATTTTTAAGCGGCTGTGCTTCTTCCTCTCAGTATAATAAAGTTGCGTACTGTCACAATCCCGATGAACAGATATCGAATGTTAAGCTCCAGAAATATTTCAACCAGATAGCGGACGAACTATGCGGCGACGAATGTGGTGAAAGGCCATGTAACGCCGAATCAATAATGGTGCCGGATTTCGTCGACATTCAGACTTTCGAAGCCAAGAAAATCGGTAATCTTATGGGTGAACTTATGCGCACCAGCTTAAATAAAGTGTGCGGATATAACATTATCCAGGAAAAGTTTTCGCATTTGTTCAAGGTGTCGGATACCGGCATGATTTCGCTGAAGACAGTTCCGAGAGACAATGTGAAATCCGGCAGTGCCTCCTCATCAGATAAGGGCAGTATCCTCGGCACGTACAGCGCCTCATCGGACAAGCTGTATATATTTGCGAAAATCGTCAACAATTCAAACGGCAAAATCACGAAAGTGACGAGTAAAGAGGTAACATTATCCTGCGATTAAGAGAGTGTTTCAAAACATATATTGTTTTGTTGCTGCTTCTTCCTGGGTGCGCAGCATCGGACGTGGGGAATGTATATAGAGATGTCAGGAGTTCCGTATACTCCCTGCGCGGAGTCAAGCTGGTGCCCTACTATTCAAACAATCTTTACGATTTTTATTATGATACTCAGAGTGTGCGTTACAGGAGTGACCAATATGTCACCGTAACCTCTATCATGTTTCCGAGAAATGAGGAAGGCAAGGCAAAGCGTATAAAAGACATGCAGGCTAACGGACATTGGAAGGCCCAGCTTATGTACGCAGGTTATTCGCATACTGCGCTGACATATGAGATAGATTGCCCCAACAGGGTGGCCCGCAACATGTCAATGCTGGACTTCGCGAATAATGATATCATTTACAAGGAACTGGACGTTTTCTCGTGGAAGCGATATGTATCTGAAGAGTCTGACCTCGATTCGTTAAGCCATACGCTTTGCCCTTAATACGCAAGACGCAAGATGCGGTACGTCATTGCTTAGACTTTTGTCAGGAGGTTAAATAGAAAAGTGAAGAAGTGGGACCCATTCAAGGACTCTTTTGCATTGAGAGAGCGTGTAAACAGGCTTTTCGAGCATGTGGCCCCCAAATCAGGCAGGCACGGAGATGCGGGTGCCGGGGTGTGGATGCCTGCAGTAGATGTTTATGAAACAGATGAAGTATTCGTGGTCAAGGCTGAGCTGCCGGAAGTTGTGGAATCAGACATCAGCATTACACTCGAGGACAATAACCTCAGGATCAGCGGAGAGAGGAAGTCGAAGAGAGAGGGGAGAAATTATTATCAGATGGAACGGAATTTCGGCTCCTTTTCCAGGTCCTTCACCCTGCCTTCCACGGTCGAGAGAGATGAAATCAGAGCGACCCTCAGAGATGGAATCCTTAGTGTTATTCTTCCAAAAATCGCGGGAGACCTAGCCAGGCATATCGAAATAAACTGATTAAGGAGAAAGCATACGGTATGGGCGGCATAAGGATCGCAATCGCCGGTGTAGGCAACTGCGCGAGTGCTCTTATCCAAGGCATAGAATACTACAGGGCTTTGAGCAAAGATGTAAAACGCAGGCATCCCGGACTTATGCATTTTAATCTCGGCGGGTACTTTCCGGGTGATATTTCCGTAGTAGCCGCTTTTGACATTGATGCCAGAAAGGTCCAAAAGCCGCTTAAAGAGGCCCTGTTCGCTAAACCTAATTGCACGAGAATATTTTTCCCGCACGTTAACGTCAAGTCGGTGAAAGTGCGCATGGGTGAAACGCTCGATGGGGTTGCTCCGCATATGACCGATTATCCTGATGACCGCAGATTTATCATTTCCAACGAAAAACCTTGTGATGTTGCAAAGGTGCTCAGGGAGAGCGGCGCAGAGGTCCTGGTTAATTACCTGCCTGTCGGCGCTGAAGAGGCCACGCGCTATTATGCGAACGCCTGCCTTGACGCAGGTGTCGCCTTTCTAAACTGTATCCCTGTTTTTATTGCGTCGGACGATGAATGGATCAGCCGGTTTGAAAAAAAAAGTATACCGGTCATGGGAGACGACATCAAGTCACAGCTTGGGGCCACCATCATACATCGTGCTCTTGCCAAACTCTTCATGGACAGGGGCGTGGACATAACGCACACTTATCAGCTGAATGTCGGCGGCAATACTGATTTCATGAATATGCTGAGCCGCTCCAGGCTTAAATCGAAAAAGATATCCAAGACAGAAGCTGTCAGCTCTCAAATAACCCACGAACTGCCTGACGGGGACATTCATATCGGCCCTTCCGATTATGTGCCGTGGATGAATGATAATAAAGTATGCTTTTTGAGGATTGAGGGAAATGGATTCGGAGACACCCCGCTGCATCTTGAGCTGCGGTTATCGGTTGAGGACTCGCCGAACAGTGCAGGGGTCGTCATCGATGCCATAAGGTGCTGCAAGATCGCAATAAGCAGGGGATTGGGAGGCGTCCTGCTCTCGCCGGCAGCCTATTTTATGAAGCATCCTCATAAACAGTTTTCTGATGAAGAAGCCAGATGCATGGTCGAGGATTTTATAACCGGGGCCAGGGAGCGTTAGTTGATCAGCGCAAGGCTGGGACATTCGTTGGACAGGACCCTTGCGCCATTGGCCAAACTAATATCTATAAGTCCGAATATTCTGAGCGTTGCGGGGTTTGCCGTAACGCTTGGGGCGGCCCTGGTTATTCCTTTCAGCGCCGGAAGCGGCGGTGTGCTGATCATTGCGGGAGGGGTGTTCGACCTGCTTGACGGTGTGGTGGCGCGCACAAATGGAAAAGAGACCAGGTTTGGAGCGCTGCTCGATTCGACCCTTGACAGGTTTGCCGATGCCGCACTGTTCATGGCTGTTGCGTGGCTTTTTTTGAGGCAGAATGACTTAGGCGGCGTTTTGCTCTCTTTAACATCTCTTGTCGGGGCATTTCTGACTAGTTATGTCAGAGCGCGCGCAGAAGGTCTTGGCATAGGTTGCAATGTGGGCTTGATGGAGAGGCCCGAGCGCATCGTGCTTTTGGCAATTGCATGCGTTTCCGGATGGTTTTTCCCGGTAATCATTGTCCTGTTTGTACTAAGCTATATAACAGTCGTTCAGAGAGTGGTGCATGTGTACAGGAATAGCCGGTAATCAGCAGGGCAGGGCTAAAATATTGCTTTATTTCAGATGGTTTTTCGTAGAGCGGACTGCTAAGTGCTTACTGCTTCCCGTACTTGGAAATGTGGTATACTTATGGCAAAGGAGGGTAATAGATGGCTGATCATATGTGGTGGGCGATAATACTGGTAAGCGTCTGTTTTTTTATATTGCTGCTTGGCATTTTGTCGGCAATCGGAGTCCTCATTTACACAGTCTTTGAGATAAGGAAGGCGGCTGCCGCATTAAATGCTACATTAAAGAGTACTGAAGAACGGCTTAATCCGGTCCTTGTTGAAACAGAACAGTTTCTCCGGAGCGTGCGGAAAATTACGGACGATGTGGGAGCGGCTACTGACGCGGCACGCAACATTGCAGAATCGGGCAATGAGATAGTGAGTAATCTGAAGGCCATCAGCGGCCTTCTCAATGCGCTCGGTGAAGGGCTATCCTTAAGGGCTTTCGGTATAAAGGCCGGTGTGAAAACCGCGCTCGATGTTTTAATAGACCAAATCAAGAATAGGAGGTAATACTATGAGAGATGAAGAAGGTTTCAGTTCCGGTTCTGTTTTGCTCTCATTTCTTCTGGGCGGCATGGTTGGCGCCGGGTTGGCCCTGCTCCTCGCCCCCCAGTCAGGACCAGAGGCGCGCAGAAAGATAATGGAGATTGCGGATGATGTTAAGGAAAAGGCCGGTGATTACGTTAACCAGGCCCGTGAAAAAGTTACGTCTACAGTCGAGAAAGGGAAGACCTTTGTTGACGAGAAGAAGTCTGTGATTGCTGCTGCATTTGAGGCTGGTAAAGAGGCCTACGAGAAAGAAGTTAAAAAGTAAACATGCATGAAGTTTCGGTGGCGGACAGCCTCCTGAAAATTGCCGTTGACGAATGCAGGAGGAGCGGATACGCTAGAATAAACAATGTCAGGGTCTCTATAGGCAAGGCCTCTGGAGTAATGCCGGAGGCCTTGCTTTTCGCATTCGACGCGCTTAAGGCCGACACTATCGCAAGCGGGGCCGCGCTTACTATTGAAGAAGTGCCTGTCGCCGGCCATTGTTCAGCATGCAACTCTGATTTTACGACAGACGAGAGCTTCGTTCTTTGTTGTCCCATGTGCGGCAGCAGTTCCTATAGCATACATGCCGGGCGCGAACTCGACATAAAAGATATGGAGGTGGATTGAGAGTGAAATTGAAAGTTGCCTCAAAAATACTGGATGCCAATGACAGGATAGCCCAGGATAACAGACGGATTTTTTCCGATGCCGGAGTATTCGTCATCAACCTTATGAGTTCGCCCGGGGCAGGAAAGACATCTCTTCTTGAAAAGACTATTGCCGGTCTGAAAAAGTCTCTGGATATAGGCGTAATAGAAGGGGACATTACCGGTACTGATGACGCAGAAAGGATTAACCGTTTGGGCGTGCCTGTTGTGCAGATAAATACAGGCGGCGCTTGCCATCTTGATGCCAATATGATCAATGTAGTCCTCCCGGACTTGCCGCTTGACGAACTCGACCTGCTTGTCATAGAGAATGTTGGCAATCTTGTATGTCCTGCTGAATTCAAAGTCGGCGAGGACGTCAAGATAATGATTCTGAGCATTGCCGAGGGACACGACAAGCCCCTCAAATATCCCCTTATGTTCCAGGAGTCGACGGCGCTGATCATTAACAAAATAGACTTGCGGCCCTTTCTCGACGTAGATGTGGATAAAATAAGAAAGGACGCACTGTCACTTAATCCATCCATCAAGATATTCGAATTATCGTGCAAGACAGGGGAAGGCGTTGATCAATGGATAGCATGGCTTCAGACGCTCAATTCATGAGCAGTGCCCTCAACGAGGCTGAAAAAGCATTTCAGCTTGGCGAGGTCCCGGTCGGTGCGGTACTTGTAATTGATAACGAAATAATCGCCGGAGCATTTAACAAAAGAGAGACCGATTTTGATCCTACCGCCCATGCCGAGATTGCGGTTTTGAAAGCAGGGGCTGTAAAGATACGGAATTGGCGTCTTTCCAATGCAACGCTTTATGTTACAAAAGAGCCCTGCATTATGTGTGCAGGCGCCATGGTGAACTCCCGCTTGGGCAGGCTAGTCTACGGCTGCAGTGACAGCAAGGGCGGTGGAGTCGACAGTCTCTTTCACCTGTTGTCCGACAAGCGCCTGAATCATCAGGTCGAGATCACTTCAGGAGTGCTGGCGGAAGATTGCGCACTCTTGCTGAAACGGTTCTTTCAGGCGCGCCGGGTCAAACTGCCGGTATAATTTAAACGACGACCTGTTTGCGTCCGAGCAAATACCCCCTGGTGCTGATAACAATCTCTTCGACAGGTATGTGCTTCCCTGCTATAGCCATTCCGCGTTCAACTATCACAGGAAGTTTTGAGCAACAGGGCACTTCCATGATAACCACAGTCACGCTCCTGATGTCCGCGGTCCTGAAAATATCGGCAAACTTTTGTATGTACTCGTCCGCATTATCGAACTTGGGACAACCCAACATGATCACTTTGTCCTTCAGAAAATCTGCGTGAAAGTCCGGATACGCCACTGGAGCGCAGTCGGCGGCAACAAGCAAGTCAGCGCCTTTCAAAAACGGCGCAGTCGGCGGAACGAGCCTTATCTGCACTGGCCAGTGCGTAAGCGATGAAGTTGAGCCTGTCTGGCCTGTATGGGTCGTAGGCTTGTTTGCTTCGCTGCATGGCGAACTGCCGAACATCTGCAGCCTGCTTGACGGACAACCGCTCGGCATAGCGTCTGCAGGCGTATTTTTGATGCTATTAAGATACTCTTCAGTTGCATGTTCATCGAACGGCACCGCTTCGCGTTCTATTATTTTTATGGCCCCCTGCGGGCACCCGCCGAGACAGGCGCCGAGACCGTCGCAATAGATTTCCGAGACAAGGCGCGCCCAATCCGTAATAAATCTTGACGATCTCGGCAAAGGAT
>JADFXI010000057.1:0-16188 GCA_015233655.1 Nitrospirota bacterium
GTTGGCAGTATGCATGCCCATGGTCTCGGTTACATAGAGGCCCTTATCGACTGCTTCAAAAAGTTTCCCCAACTCATGTGTGTGCTCTTGCGATGCAGCTTCCACATAAATATTGACAGGTCCAACGCCAGGCACCCCTGAAGCCCCGCCTCTTGCGGCGTTGCCGGTGGATTTGACACCCTCTTTACGCGCCGTATAAGTATTATATAGAAAACCCTTCAATACGCCCTTTTCGACCATGACCTTGTTTTGTGTCGGCACTCCTTCACCGTCGAAGGGCCTGCTGCCGGGCATATAATCGAGCAGCCCGTTATCAATTATATTGAGATGAGGGCTTATAACACTTTCTCCTATTTTCCTGGCAAGCATGGATTTGCCCTTCTGAACTGCGTCGGATGAAAGAGATGACGCCAAAATCCCGAGGAATTCCGTGGCAACCGAATTGTCCAGAAGAATAAATCCTTTTACAGGGTTGATTTTTCGCGCGCCGAGCAGTTGCAAGGCCCTCTTTGCAGCATTGGCCCCCACTCTGGAAAAGGCATCCGGATCAAATAACCGGCTGCCCTCATAATCCCAGCCCATCTGGCTTTCAGCTCCATCTTCAGCCACCACTGTAATTTGTGCAGAGTATCCTGATGCGGCGTAACAGGCCTCAATCCCTTTTGAATTGACAACGCACGTATCACCTGTGCCGAAACTGCCGGAGCTTTTCCGGATTTTTGTTATCCTCCTGTCCGTATCCAGAGCGGCTTTCTCTATGAGCATGACGCGATCAATGGCCTCGTCCAGGGTAATAGCGGCTATGCGAGCGTCCAATGTGCGGACCTCTTGTGCCTTGAGAGGCGACGGAAACCCAATGTTTTCGTCAGGCTCTGCATAATGCGCAACCGCTAGGGCTTCATCAACCACTTTGGCTGTTCTGGCAGGATCTGTAGAGTAGGAGAACCCGGGACGTTTATCTTTTATTAATCTGATGCCGTATGCGGCAGTTAATGAGGATTCGAGGGTCTCCACTTTTTGGTTTTTTACCTCGATTCCCAGGCTCTTTGAACTTCTTGTATACACTTCGGCTTCATCCGCCCCCTGTGCAAGGGCGAGTTTCATTGCTTTGGCTGCAAAATCGAGGTCCAACAGGGTCACTCCTCGTAATAAGTCGCCGAGGCGGTTTCAGATTCCCACACGGTAACAGCTGAGATCTTAACCTGGAAATCCGCAAGTCTTTTCCGCAGGGAATCGAACGCCCACCGCGCTATATTCTCCGAAGACGGGTTCCTCTCCGTGAAGGGAAAAATGTCGTTCAGGCATGCATGATCGAGTTGGGAAATCACTTCATTTGTCAATCGCTTCAGGTCGTGAAAATCGATAGCAAGATCTATTTCATTAAGACGTTCAGTGGTCACATATACCTGGACCTTCCAATTGTGACCATGAAGGTTTTCACATTTGCCTTTGTATCCCCTCAGCTGGTGGGCCGAGGCAAAACCGGTTTCTATCATCAATTCATACATAAAAGCCTCCAAGGACTGTCAGGCGTCGGGCATAAACGGCAAACAACGGGACAAGCGAAGAGTGCAAAGATATGCCTTTATTCTAATGCATGACGCACGACGTCTTTATGTCTCTTTTTTGAAAACCGCTATATAAGGCAGGTTTCTGTACCTGTTTTCATAATCCAGTCCGTAGCCCACAACGTACTCATTGGGTATATGGAATCCCGTGTAGTCTACCGGCACATCGGTGATGCGCCTTTCTCTTTTGTCGAGCAATACACATATTTTCAGGCTCTCCGGTTTTTGAGACAGTATTCTGTCCCGTAAGTGGTTGAGGGACACGCCGGTATCAATAATATCATCTATAAGGAGGACGTTTTTCCCTTTTATGGGCTCCAGAGGTTCGTAATGGATGGATATTTTACCTGAAGAGGCCGTCTTATAATAGCTTGATGCAATGATTAAATCGACGGTAACAGGCAGCTTCAAGGCCCTGATTATGTCAGCGAAAAAGACTAACGCGCCTTTCATGATACCGATAGCGAGGATTTCCTTTCCCTCGTAGTCGCGGGATATGGCCCCCGCTAATTCAGTGACCTTATCATGAATCTGCTCTGTGGTAAACAAAGGTCTTCCAGTAATCATAATTATCAGTCCCCTCTTGCGAGAAAGTGAGGGCCTGAGAAGCCGAGCTTGCGAATTCTTCCCAGGTCCGTGACCTTTAAATCTGTCGTTCTATTATAGTATGTTTAAACCAGTAATGCTATTTTTCTATTTTAACGGCACACACTTTAAATTCAGGGATCTTGCATGTGGCATCGAGGGCGTCATTGGTGATTATGTTTGCCGCAGCCTCGTGGTAGTGCATGGGGATGAAGATGGTGCCTTCCAACACACTGGATGTGACCCTGGCTTTTAGCCGGATGCTGCCCCGCCGCGAGGAAATTGCCAATGAGTCGCCGTTTATTATGTTTAGCTTCTCACTGTCTTTGGGGCTGATCTCCACATAGGCCTGACCGGCATGCGCCTCGATCTGGGGTACCCGCCTGGTCATTGAGCCCGAATGATACTGGTACAGGTTCCTTCCTGTGGTCAGCACAAAAGGGTACTCCTTGTCCGCTTCCTCGGCAGGGTTTGTATACGGGACGCATGAAAAACGCACTTTCCCTTTCGGGAAGCCGTTCTTATAAAGATATGGGGTTCCCGGGTGATTAGTGTCAGGGCACGGCCATTGAATGCCTTCTTTTTCTATGCGCCGATACGTTATACCTGCAATGTTAGGCCATACCTTGCCGAATTCAAGCAGCACGTCCTCAGGAGATTTATAGTCCAACGTATAGCCGAGCCTATGAGAGATTTCCATGATAATGGAAAGGTCGGAGCGCGCCTCTCCGGGTGGCTCGACAGCTTTTCTGACACGCTGCACCCTTCTCTCCGTATTTGAAAATGTACCGTCCTTCTCGGCAAAACAGGTTGACGGCAAAACCACGTCGGCAAGGGCCGCTGTTTCTGTCATAAAAATGTCCTGAACAACCATGAAATCGAGTTTCTTGAGCGCTTCTACCGTATGATGAGCATTTGGGTCCGTAATGACCGGGTTCTCTCCCATTATGTATAAGGCCTTTATTTTTCCGGCAAGGGCTGCAGGAATCATTTCAGTTGTAGTTAATCCCTGCTTGTGGGAGAGAGTCACTCCCCATGCCTTTTCAAATTTGGCCCTCACATCAGGCGAGTCTACCTTCTGGTATCCCGGGTAAAGATTCGACAGACAACCTGCATCTGAAGCCCCCTGCACGTTGTTCTGACCTCTTAGGGGATTTACACCGGTAGATTCGCGGCCGATATTGCCTGTGAGTATCGCCAGGTTTGCGGCAGCATTCACATTCTCGGTGCCGCAGGTATGCTGGGTTATCCCCATTGTGTAGAAGATGCCTGCCTTCCTGGAGCCGCCATAGACGCGTGCGGCCCTTATAATGGCTTCTCTGCTCACACCGGTGATTTTTTCAGCATACTCGGGAGTACACTGTTCGACGGATTTCTTCATCTCTTCGAAGCCTTCCGTTTTTTCATCGATGAAGGTTTTGTCGAAAAGACCCTCTTTAATGATAACGTGCGCAATCGCGCTTATCAGTGCGATGTCAGTACCGGGCTTCAGGTTCAGCACGGTGTCGGCAAAACGGGTCATCGGCACTCTGCGGGGGTCGGCAACTATTATCTTCGCCCCTTTTCTGAATGCCTTTATCATGCGGTTGGCAATGACAGGATGCGTTTCCTTCGTGTTTGAGCCGATAATGAAAATTACCTCCATGTCCTCAATTTCTCTGATGGAGTTGGTCATTGCGCCTGAGCCGAAGATTGCGGCCAAACTGGCCACGGTCGGAGCGTGTCAGAGACGGGCGCAGTGGTCTACGTTATTCGTACCCACCGCAGCTCTTATCATTTTCTGGAAAGCGTAATTCTCCTCGTTGGTGCAACGGGCAGAGGACAAGCCGCCTATGGCATCTGCGCCAAAGGCCGCCTTTATTTCCGTCAGCTTGTTTGCTATGCAGTCGAACGCTTCTTCCCATGAGACTTCTTCAAACCTGCCGTCTCTCCGGATAAGCGGTTTTGTCAGTCTGTCCGGACTATTGATGAATTTGTAACCGAACCTGCCTTTAACGCAGAGCCAGCCTTCATTCAATGTGTCCTCTCTCGAAGTGACCCTCACAACTTCATTGCCTTTTACGTGAAGTGTAATATTGCAGCCTGTGCCGCAATAGGCGCAGGTCGTATCGACTTCCCTGACGTCTTTCTTGCGCCCTTTCAATGACCACATCTTGCCTGTGAGTGCGCCGGTGGGACATACGGAAACGCACTGGCCGCAGAATTCACAATTCAGGTCCTTCTCATAGGCCGTGCATATCTTGGCTTTGAAGCCCCTGTAACCGAAGTCGATGGCTTCGACTCCCTGGACTTCTCTGCAGACTTTTACGCACCTTCCGCACATTATGCACTTTTCGAGGTCTCTCTCGATAAACGGGTTGCCGTCTTTCTTTTCATATACTCTTCTTTCGCCGGCGAACTTGTTTTCTCTGATACCGTAGGTATATGCCATTTCCTGCAAAGTGCAGTCCCCGGCCCGTTCGCAGACCATACAGTCATTGGGATGGTCGGAAAGTATGAGTTCCAGCACAGTCTTGCGCAGGTCTTCTATTTGGGGCGACGACGTGGTAACCTCCATCCCTTCGCTTACGGGTGTTGTACAGGAGGTCACCGGTCTCGGTATACCTTTGATCTCGACTATACAGAGTCTGCAACCTCCGAAAGGAGTGAGTTTTGGATGGTGGCAGAGCGTAGGTATATCTATTTCTGCCATCCTCGCAGCTTCCAGAACAGTGGCCCCTTCAGGTGCGTCTACGGTTTTTCCATTTATTGTCAGTTTCGGCATAATTTACTCCCTGCCCACGGCCTTGAATTTGCAAACATCAAAACAGGCGCCGCATTTGATGCAGATGCTGGAATCCAGTTTGTGGGGCTTCTTTTTCTCTCCGGTGATGGCCTTGGCAGGACACGCCCTGAGACAGGCCCCGCAGCCTTTACAGAATTCTTCAAGTATCCCGTATGTCAAAAGGTCCTTGCAAACCTTGGCAGGACACCTCTTTTCCTTTATATGGGCTTCGTATTCTTCCCTGAAATACTTCAGTGTGCTGAGGATCGGGTTCGGCGCGGTCTGGCCGAGACCGCATAAGGATGTCACCTTTATATCATTACACAGCTTTTCGAGAAGCTCTATATCACCATCTTTGCCGAGGCCTTTTGTGAACCTGTCGAGTATTTCGAGCAGTCTCTTTGTCCCGATCCGGCAAGGAACGCACTTCCCGCAGGATTCGGCCTGGGTGAATTCGAGGAAGAACTTCGCTATATTTACCATGCAGTCATTCTCGTCGAGGACGACCATCCCTCCCGAGCCTACAATGGCCCCGGTCTGCATAATGTCCTCATATGTTACAGGCGTATCGAGCAAGTGGTGTGGAATACAGCCTCCTGACGGTCCTCCAAGCTGGACTGCTTTGAATTGCTTGTTCCCGATGATGCCGCCGCCAATATCGTAAATAATCTCACCGAGCCGTATGCCCATCGGCACTTCTATAAGCCCTGTATTCTTGACTTTGCCTGTTAGGGCAAAGACCTTGGTGCCTCTGCTCTTCTCGGTCCCTATCGATGCGTACCAGGCCGAGCCGTTTCGTATTATATATGGGATATTCGAGAGCGTCTCGACATTGTTGATGACAGTGGGCATCCCCCAGAGTCCTTTGTGAACAGGGAACGGCGGCTTGGCCCGCGGCATGCCCCTCTCTCCTTCAATCGATGCTATCAGGGCCGTCTCTTCACCGCAGACAAAGGCCCCTGCGCCGAGTTTTATCCTTAAATCGAAGCTGAAGTCCGAACCGAAAACTCTGTTCCCGAGATATCCTATTTCATGGGCCTGAGCTATTGCGAGCTTAAGACGCTCTACGGCCGACGGGTATTCAGCCCTGATATACACGTATCCGAGGCTTGAGCCGATAGCATAGGCGGCGATCATCATTCCTTCAATTACTGAATGAGGGTTGCCCTCTATGACGGAGCGGTCCATGAATGCGCCGGGATCGCCTTCGTCAGCGTTGCAGACAATGTACTTCCTGTCCCCGGGAGCTTTGCGGCACGCGTCCCATTTCACTCCTGTGGGAAAACCTGCGCCACCCCTGCCGCGTATCCCCGACGCCTTGATTTCATTGATCACCTCGTCGGGTGTCATGCCGGACAGAATTTTCTTTATACCTTCGTAGCCGCCGACATTTATATATGCCTGAATGTCTTCGGGATCTATAGTGCCGCAGTCTTTAAGGAGTATCTTGTGCTGTTTGGAATGGAAGGCATAGTACGAGTCGTCTATCAGCCATTCGGTGACAGGCTTGCCTTCAATCAGATGCTCCCTTACAATCCTCTTGGCAATGTCCGGTTTTATGCCCTGATACGTCACGCTCTTGTCGCCGTCGACCACGTCTACGAGAACGTCCCTGGCGCAGAAACCGCGGCAGCCTACCTTCTGGTAGTGGCATGTAAAATCAAGGTCGATATCGACGCAGAAATCATTAATGGCCTTCTTGAAGGCGGCAATGACTTCTTTGCCACCGGCTGCAAGGCCACCTGTGCCGATGCATACCCTCACGATTAGCTTTCTCTTGTTTTCTTCAGTTTGTTGCTGCATCGGATTCCTCTTTTTTCATTTTCTTTATGATTTTCGACGTTTCGTCTGCTGTCATTTCGGCAAAGGCTTTGTTATTTATCAATACCACGGGGGCTATGCTGCAGGCCCCGATACACCTGACTACCTCAAAGGTGAATAGCCCATCTTTTGTCGTCTCTCCGTCGACAGCAACATCGAGGTCTTTCTGGACGCGATCTGCAATCTTGCTGCCGCCCTTGACGTGGCAAGCGGTGCCGCAACAGACCGAGACGATGTTCTTCCCCCTGGGTTTAAGGTGGAACTGTGAGTAGAAAGTGACAACTCCGTAAAAACGGCTCGGGGGGATAGCCAGTTCCTCGGCAAAATAATAGATGGCCTCTTCAGGGATATACCCGAGAGCTTCCTGGGTCTCCTGGAGCAGGAAGATGACGTTGCCTTCTTTTTCCCTGTACTGTCTGACGATTTCATCAAGCGTATTTTTCATAAGTTTTCCTTATAGGTAAATTGCCTTGAATTATAGTTCAATGACTAATTTTTTTCAAATTCCTAGCCAATCCGGAGAAATCCTAAAGTATCGTGTTCCGGCTACCTCACGGATTTTGCCTCAAAAAAGACACCTTATCTAATTTACCACAGTGAATTTGTTTGGGGCAAGAAATCGGTAGTGGGTCAGTTTGTTTTTGCTCAGGATCACCGGGGTTCTCAAGAGTGGGCGAGTATCGCCGAGCCCACAAATCGAGAAATGGCAAAAAATGACTATCTTCAGTTATTGCTGAGAAAAGAATCAAAAGACTACTTGATCCGGAGCAAAAACAAACTGACCCACTACCAAAAAATCATATCCCGGATTCCGGGCGGATTACTAAGTATTATATTTGTGCATGAGGCAGACTAGCAGATGTCATCCATGAATATGACATCCGGCAGAATGCTCGAAACGATATACCGGTATGAGACCACGCCCGCAAGTTTTCCATCTTCCATGACAGGCATATGCCTGATTTTCTTGTCGGACATAATGCTTAAAGCTACGCTTACGTCCTCATTCGAATCGAGCGTTATGGGGTTGTGAGTCATGACATTTGCCATTTTTTCATCCCTGATGGATATGTTCTTTGCGAAACAGTGCATCAGGTCCCTTTCGGTAAATATGCCGACCAGCCTGTCGTTTTCATCCAGGATCAGGATGGAACCGACATTGTGACCATCCATTACAGTTACAGCATCAACAATGAGACAGGTAGGCTTGCAAGTGATCATCTTGGTCGGTTTTGTCTGGAGCACCTGTTTTAATGTCACGCCTGTTCTCCTTGGTTATACTCCCGGTATTTAATAAAAAATTACCATATTCCTACAGTGATATCTACGTAACTATAGAATTATTAATTTTATTTATTGCAGCCGGATTGGATTATGCAAAGGCGCGGTAAGCGGTCAACGTTTTTCGTTCTGGGAACTCCCAGAAATATGGACTACTCAGGTGCCGCGCGCTGCGCCGACCTTTACATTTACGGGGTGCAGGATTTTGACTATATCGTAAGGGTCCATGCCGATCATATACCCTCTCCTGCCGCCGTTTATATAGACTTTGCGAAGATTTAGGATGGTTTCTTCCATATATATCGGCATTTCAGAGCGCGTGCCGAATGGCGAGATCCCTCCAAATTGATACCCGGTATACTGCTCGGCATTATCAGTAGAGCATGGGGTAATGCTCCTGGCCCCGATTATCCCGGCAAGTTCTTTTGTGGAGGCCCTCATATCACCGTGCATCAGAACAATGAAGGGTTTGCCGTCGGCTTCCAGGACAATAGTTTTGACAATAGCGTGCTCATCGATATTGAGTTCCTGCGCGCATAAAGCCGTGCCGCCTGTTTCCTCAAATGCATAAACGTGCTCGGAATGTTCTATCCCGGCAGCACGCAGGACTTCTACCGCTGCTGTAGCAGAAGGCATATTTTCAGCCATGTTATTACCCCGTGTACTGAACTCTATTTATTTTATCATTTTTTCTTAATACTTTGCTTCGATACCCCCTGGCCATTTTGCCGCGAAGCACACGCGCCATATTCTATTGGAAAAAAACATCCTGTTTGGGTCAGAATAAGAAAGCATCTTCACCACGTTGCATTTATGAAAAAGAAACGCTTCGGACATATCGAAATCCCGCTCAAGCGCGTACACATTGAACTAACCAATGTTTGCGACTTCAATTGCATCTTTTGCCCCAAGTCTGAAATGAAGCGGCCTTACGGCTATATGGATACCGGGCTCGCCAGGGACATAATTACTCAACTCAAGTCAGGAAGTATCTGCGAAAAGATCACTTTTCATGTCATGGGCGAGCCTACTCTGCATAAAGACTTTTTCGCTATACTCGACCATGCAAACAATGAACGCATGAAGGTGGGGCTTACCACCAATGGGGGAGGGCTCGGCGGTGAGATCGGCAGGCGTCTTCTGGACTATGACCTCCACCAGCTCGACATTTCACTCCAGACACCCAATGAGCGGTCTTTTGTTTACAGGAAGGCCGGCTCCAGGACCTTTGAATCATACCTGGACGGAATAATGGAATTCTTCCGTGCATATCATGTGAAACACAAAAATACGGTATTTAAATTCCGTTTTTTGAACACGCGTTTCAGGAAAAAAAATATGGAGAACAGGATCGGCCCTGTCGATGTCATTTCGTCGACAGCAGAATTGAGGAGCACCTTCTCCTTTTGGGCCGGGCGTATCTATGACCTTTTAGGGGTCGCACGGCAAGACCGCATTGCGGCCATGAAAGCCATTGAGAGTCTTGTGGCTTACAAATGGAATGTGGTTGAGGTCCACCCGAATGTTTTTTTTGAAACCTACGTGCTGGATGACTGGGGACATGCATTCGATGGCGAGGAGATACGTGAGGCCTGGGCAGGGTATTGCTTCGGTATGCGCGACCACTTCGGCATCCTGTATAACGGAGACGTAGTGCTCTGCTGCATGGATTTTGACGGCAATACGAAAGTGGGCAACCTTAATGAAGCATCGCTGCAGGAGATACTTTCGTCAGAGAGGCTAGGCAGGATAATCGAGGGGTTCAGGCATTACAGGCTCGATCACCCTTACTGCAAGCGCTGCCTGGGAAGCAGGGGCTTTGCGTCATGGCTGCTCAAGCCTGTGGCCTCAGTGGTCGGGTTGAACGTTTTGAAACCTTTCCTCTACAAGCGCACCAGCCTGATAAAATAGAGGCAATCGCCTATGGCCTGTTGTTTGATGATATGATAAAGGTTTTTTACACGCCGCCGGAATATAGATGGGGCACGCGGATGCTCCTGGAGGAAGCTGCCGGACACGCGGCGCATCCGGATTATTCAGATATCCTTTATCTCGCCCCTTCACCTGTCAAGGCGAGTGACGCTCAAAAGTCTTTTCATCACTTGCAGGGCGGGACATGCTACCTGCCTCCTGAGACTACCACGATCAGCCGTTATTGCAAGAGGATGTATTCAGGTTTCGGCAGCGGGCGGGTCCTTTCACGGCCGCTGGTCCCTCTGCTCATAGCCGGCCAGTCAAGACAGTGCGGGCGGGGATTGGGAGAGAGCGGACAAGATGGACCTTCTG
This sequence comes from Nitrospirota bacterium, assembly GCA_015233655.1. GTDB lineage: Bacteria > Nitrospirota > Thermodesulfovibrionia > Thermodesulfovibrionales > Dissulfurispiraceae > JADFXI01. The sequence continues at coordinate 10,306 of JADFXI010000057.1, forward strand.
AGGGCCGTAAGACTTTCCGGGGGGCCTTGCGGATTGGGCTTGCATCTGTTATTGCCGACTTCATAGACGATCTGAAACAGCGGTTTCCGGGGAAGACTGCTGACGAACTGCTGCCTGAATTTTCCCGCATGTTTGAGGCGCTTAATGTTCCGGGCTCGGTCGCCGCAAATGTAATCGACGCGCTCGGGACGTATAAAGAATACGAAGTCTTTGCCGGACAGCACGGCCTTGTCGATGAAGGTGATATTTTGAAAGCGTGTTCCAATAACCCTGAACAGTGCGCCCATAAGGGCATCCTGGTACTGGACGGCTTCTATGACCCCAGCGCTGCTGAAAAAAATGTCCTGGCATTTCTGATCAGCAATGCCCGGCAGGTATTTATCACCGTTCCCCACGGTCCAAGCTGTTATGGTTTGACAAAGGATTATGAGGGATTCCTGAGGGAGCGGTTCCAGGCAGAAGAAATATATGTCAAGAGTGACGTTATGTCCGATAAGCCGCCTGCCTATTACTCTTATAGCGACAGCGAGGAGGAGGTGGAGGGCATCGCCCGGCAGATCAAATCTCTGTATGTGACCGGAAGGGTAAAGTCGTTTGAGTCAATGGTTGTTGCTTTCCCCGACATTCACTCGTATGCTGCAATGGTTGAGAGGGTATTCAGCCGTTACGGCATCCCTTATGTGATGGAGGGAACGAAAAACCTGGGAGCGATGCGGCCTCTCCATGACATTTTGTGCCTTATGGCCGCTGTTTCCGAAGATTACCCACGGCTTAAGTTCGCCCAGTTCCTTTCCTCCAGGTACTTCAAGAAAATGCCGGAACATCTGAACAGATGGATGCCGTTTCTTTCCATCAGGTCGGGTATCGTTGCCGGGAAGTCGGCATGGCTCGATTTTATGGCTGAGGGGTCCGAAGTGCTGGATGTTCGGGCCATTGCCGAGAGGGAGGCCATCGAGAAAGAGCTGCTGAGGTTTTTTAAAAAATTGCAGCCCCTTGAGGAAATTAAAGGTGGAGCCGGCTATATCCAATTTGCGGAAATCATTATGAAGCTCCTTGAAGATCTCGAATTCACGGTAGCTCCTGATGAGCCCGACAGCAATATACGGAAGAAAACGTCCGAGGCGCTGAATGATATTTTCGAGCAACTCTCGTTCCTGGGTGCGCTTAATCCATCGAGTGTTACTCTCACGGAGTTCGAAGAGATATTCCGGCATCTTCTCAGTTCCACATTCGTGGAAGCCGAAGATGTCGGAGTCAGGGTATTGGATTTCCGTCAACTTCAGGGATTGTCGCCCGAATATCTGTTTTTCGGCGGCCTTGTGGACGGCGTCATCCCAGGGCGTCAGCAAATGGACTATCTGCTGCCCGACAGCGTAAGGGCTAGAATGGGTCTTATGCATCTGGATAAATATACAATGATCCAGAAGTTTATTTTTGATAATTCCGTAAAGTCGGCCGTGGACCTTCACTTGTCCTATCCACTGATGAGCGGTGATACTCCGTTCCTGCCCTCGTCGTTTCTATACTCAGGCGAAGAACTGAAGGGGGGGATCGGCGGCATTTTTTCGACAGAGGAGTACTTTGTGAGGATTGGCAGGCAGCCCCTCCTGGACATTATAGACGAGGTGAGGGTGCCTGTCCGGCAGCATGATTCACCGGCGTCATTCCGCGTGACTGATATTGATGCATACCGGGCATGTCCAAGAAAGTTTTTCATTGAAAAGATATTGAATCTCACACCTGCTAAGGTGAAGGAATATGAAGTCGAAGCAGCTACCCTGGGCACGATTATTCACAGGGCCATGGAGCGGCTTGTATGCGGGTCTTTCGACGACCTGGAATCGCTTACTCTTAGGGCGGGAGAAATAATCGCCGATATAATGAAAGACAGAAAGATCGATGCTTACTGGAAGCAGCTTATCAGCGACACATTCGTTGAGTTGATACCTGAAATCCGTGAAATGGAGCTTTTGATAAGGAAAGAGGGGTATCAATCTTCAGAAGTTGAGAAAAGCATTTCGGGCGGGCCGGTCAGCGGCATAAGGCTTAGGGGTAAAATCGACAGGATCGACTTCATGAGCGATGGGGTCCAAATAATCGATTACAAGACCGGTGCTGCCGGACTCAACTGCTCTCAGGCCCTGGAAGGCAATGAGAACCTGCAGCTCTTTCTCTACGCGGCCATGTTGAAAAGCCAGGGACTCAGTGTGAGCAGGGTTGGAATATATTCTTTAAAGGACATGATGATTAAGTGGTGTCCGCCCTCCTCAGGCGGGCTAAAGAGAAAATCGCGCAGCGGGTCAAAGAGCGATGGGGTCGCCTGTCCTCCTCGGGCGAGTATCGATGATTACGTTGCCGCCTCGATAAGGTTTCTCGAAGATGCGGTGGGCCATATTAAAAAAGGTGATTTCACTGCCCGGCCACTGAATGACGCCATGTGCCGGAACTGCCACGAGGCGCCATTTTGTCCTTATATACAGAGGTAGTGTCGCAAGGCAGGGTGAATTCCGGATAGTTGCAAGCAAGCCTCTGAAAGGACAGGCAATGCTATGGTTTTATGGATGCTTTCGGCAGAAGTGATATAAAATAAAAGACAGGCGAGAAGCAAAAGGGGGGAGAATGCATTTCAGGGGCATAGTTGTCCTTTTTTTGTTTTTAACTATAAACGCGACATCCTGCGCTCCGACCAGGGAGTCAGTCGTCCAGCCGCCGACGCAAAAGCCTGCAAAGGTTGCGCTGGTGCTGGGCGCAGGGGCGGCACGCGGTTTCGCACACATTGGCGTCTTGAAAGTGCTGGAATCAAACGGCATACCTGTAAGCATGATAGTAGGCACGAGTGCCGGCAGTTTTGTCGGAAGCCTTTATTCATACGGATTCAATGCGTGGCAACTTCAGAAGATGGCGATAGACCTGCAAAAAAGCGACATCGCCGACATCGGCCTTCCCGACAACGGATTCATTAAGGGCGAGCTGCTTGAGGCATATATAAATAGAGTGACCAGGAACACGCCGATCGAAAAACTGCGGATACCTTTTTATGCTGTTGCCACGAACATTCAGAACGGCCAGGAGGTCATATTCGGCAGCGGCAATACCGGCATGGCTGTTCGGGCGAGTTGTGCGATACCGGGCGTATTCAGGCCGGTGAGGATAGGCAGCCAGATGTTCGTTGACGGCGGTGTTGTCAGTCCAGTTGCTGTTGATGCCGCGCGAAAGATGGGAGCCGATATCGTAATAGCCGTGGATATAGCTTCGGACATTGATGCTACAATACCGGAAGGCACGATGGATACTATTCTTCAGTCCATAAATATCATGTATGCAAAAATGTCAGCTATACAGCTTTCGAGGGCGGATATTATCATCAGACCGAAAGTAGGACGCATAGGTTCTGCTGATTTTGACAAGCGGCATGAGGCCATTCTCGAAGGTGAGAAGGCTGCCCAGGAATCTCTGCCTGTTATCAGGGAAATTATGAGCAGGCAGAGGTAGGGTTATGCAGAAAGTAGTTGTCAGACGTAAAAGCAGGGTCATGGCCGGGCATCTCTGGATATTTTCAAATGAGCTGGCTGCGAGCCCCCGCGGTCATGAGCCGGGAAGTCTTGTCGAGGTGTACGACAGCCAGGACGTATTTCTGGGAATTGGTTACATTAATCCCAATTCGTTGATAGCTGTGAGACTGCTGACGCGTAAGAGTGAGGAGATTGGTGCCGATTTCTTCAGGAAGAGGATTGACGAGGCGCTTCTTTACAGAAAACGTTTCCTGCCGGACCGCAAATCCTGCAGGCTGATCTATAGCGAGGGCGACTTTCTGCCCGGCTTGATTGCAGATAGGTACAACGACTGTCTTGTCGTACAGCTTCTTACTGCCGGGATGGAGCGGCAAAAGGACCTTTTGCTGGGTCTGCTTGATGAAATGCTGTCCCCGGACATGATTGTTCTGAAAAATGACAGTTCAAGCAGGACATTGGAAGGTCTCCCGCTCGAAAAAATGATTGTCAAAGGGGCCGGAGGCGGCCTTGTTCAGATTTCCGAAGGAGGGATCAAGGGCGAGGTGGACCCGCTGTCAGGTCAGAAGACAGGCTTTTTTCTCGACCAGGTGGAGAACAGGATGGCTTTCAGCAGACTTATCAGCGGAGGCAGAGGGCTGGACCTTTTTTGTTACTCGGGGGCCTGGGGTTTGCACCTTGCGAGAAATGGGGCCCGCGTAACTTTTGTGGACAGCTCCGAGGCTGCCATAAGGCAGGCCAAGAGAAATGCAGAGCTGAACTCTCTTGCCGATACATGCTCATTCCTGAAAGCGGATGTTTTTAATTTTTTGGAAAGAGAGGTTGCTTCCGGGAATCTTTATGACTTTGTAGTGCTCGATCCGCCGGCTTTTGTAAAGAGCAAGACAAAGCTTAAAGAAGGTTTGAGGGGCTACCGGGAGATAAATGCTCACGCTGTAAGAATAATCAGGGAAGGCGGCCTGCTTGCCACATCATCATGCTCGCACCATGTCGACAGGGCGGCCTTTCTCGATACGCTGCACCTCGCGGCAAAAGATGCCGGCAGGAATGTGAGGGTCATGGAACTGCGTTCCCAGGGACAGGACCACCCGGTGTTGCTCTCGATGCCCGAGACCGAATATTTGAAGTGCGCTTTTATTGTTGTTTGAGCATTATGGTATCTAAGCCATAATGTGAGGGGTAAATCCCATAGCCTGCTAAAAGGGTTGCTCGAAAATTTCCCAATAACTCAGAGATCACTTCTTTGGCATTTATCTTGCTCTATTATGTGTAGTTACACCAGGGACGCAATATTTACGGAGTGGAAGTTGAAAAGATAGTTAACAGGCGCTTATTAAGAAAGGGTGGTGAAACATGATTACCCAGACTGAGCTGCTTGAAATACTGCGGGAGAGTCCTCTATATCGATGGATGGACGAGTTAGACTTAGCCATAATCTTTGAAAGTCTTCACGACCATATGGCAACACCGAATAAAGGATTAGCAATACCGGGCCGTTGATCGTAAATAAACTGAAATGGAGGTGCAAGCTATGGAATTTAACTTTAATAAAATGTTGACTTTACAAAACATATTTCTGTTGATTGGTGGTGCTTTTCTTGTGCAGTCTCCGGTAACGCTATGGGCAATTGTCAATTTATTAATGCCGCAATCGCCGGGCCTGCATATTTCGTTTTTCACCTTCATTTTGGGATCTTTAGTGTCGGCACTGCTTGTGACCTTAGGGGTCATCGCTATCCTGACGGGGACATCCGAGGGATTTGCCCCTACAAATTCACTGGAAGGAGAAGAAGAGCAACCTGAACCGGAAACAATAACAAACTATCAAAGGGCGAATACGCCTTTGAAAGTGGCCGGGATTTCTGAGGCGAGGGAAAAGACAAAAGCGGCATAAGCGGAGTTGCCGCAATTTAACCTTCCGAACATTGTACGGTAACGACCCACCGTTGTCCGTACAAGTTTCTTTCAAAAAACTCATAATGGCGCTCAGAAGCAACAAACACTAATCTGAAAGCCTTTATCTATCCAGGATTCCTCTTATCTTGACAAGCAGTGCATGGGGCGTGACCGGCTTTGATATGAAATCCGCCCCTCCTTCCAAAATGCCCTTCTGGCTTATTATGTCAGATGTATAACCGCTGGTAAAGAGGACCTTAACGTCAGGTTTTATCTCCCTGATTTCATCGATTGCTTCTTTGCCGCTCTTCTTCGGCATTATCACATCAACCATAACGAGCGAGATGCTGTCTTTATATTGTATGAATTTGTTTATGGCATCCTCCCCATCCATTGCATCTATTACCGTATAACCATTTTCTTCCAGCACCTTCTTTGAAAGCACTCTTACGTCTTCATTGTCCCCTGCAAACAATAT
>JADFXI010000057.1:16386-17786 GCA_015233655.1 Nitrospirota bacterium
AAGAATGGCTCAAATATCTTCTGCTGTGTCTTTTCATCCATGCCTCTGCCTGTATCCGTCACTGAAAGGAGGATATACTTGCCTGGTTTCTTCATGTCGTGGCCCCTTACGTACTGGGTATCCAGTTCTACAATACCTGTGCAGATAGACAACAGTCCCCCCTCGGGCATCGCATCCCTAGCATTGGTGGAGAGGTTCATAAGTACCTGCTCGATCTGGCCCGGGTCAATCATTGCTGCCAGGGGCTTATCTGCAAGCTGCGTCTTAAACTCTATATCTTCTCCTATGACCCTCATTAACAATTTTTCCATGCTTTTTATGAGTTCGTTCAAGTCTGTTTCTCTGGGAGCTATTATCTGCTTTCTGCTGAATGCCAGGAGCTGCCTGGTCAGATTAGCCGATTTTTCAGCAGAGCTGAGAATCTGGTCTGCGAAGAGCTTTAAAGGGCTGTCTCGATCAATCTTCGTTCTCAAAAGACTTGCATAACCGATTATTGCGGTAAGCATGTTGTTGAAGTCGTGGGCGATGCCGCCGGCAAGCTGTCCGACTGCCTCCAGCTTCTGCGATTGAAGGAGTTGAGCTTCGAGTTTTTTACGCTCTGTGAGGTCACGCGCCACGGCCAACATATAGTTACCTTTGTCCATTGTTATAAATGTGACGTTGACTTCCACCGGGAATAATGTGCCATCTCTGCGCTTATGGATGTCTTCAAGGACTATATGGCCTTCGCTCCTTACTTTATCAACATGGGCCTTCCATGACAAGTTGTCAGGCACAACCGTAGTAATATCCAATGTTCTCATCTTAATTAGCTGTTCACGATCATAGCCGAGGTCGCTGCATGCCTTGTAATTAACATCCAGGAAACCGCTTGTTTCAGGGTCTATGACAAATATGGCGTCATTCGAATAGTCAATCAACTTTCTGAACAGTTTCAAAGACCCTTCTGCCATGTCTCGCTCGTTTCGGATGCGAAGTACAGTGATTCCGAACGCCAGATCGCCTGCCAACTCTTCCAGGAGTTGAAGTTCATCAGGGGTGAAAGCATTTGGGTCCCTGGAATAGATAGTGAGAGCACCGAAAGCGTTTGCCCCTTCGTCCTTGAGAGGCATGGCGATACTTGAGCGATAGCCTCGACGCAAAGCACTCTCCCGCCATGGGGCTGCATGTGGATCGGTCGAGAAATCCTGGATGACGGCACTATTTCCGCTTCGGATGGCCGTGCCAGTGGGTCCGCGGCCCTTTTCAGAATCGTCATACGTAATTTTTACTTCTGCCAGATAGCCGTTTTCGACTCCGGCCCACGCCACAGGACGCACGGCAGCAGCTCCATCGTTAGTGGCATATCCTACCCAGGCCATTTGGTAATCCGCATCGTCGCAAATGATACGACAGATGTC
>JADFXI010000058.1 GCA_015233655.1 Nitrospirota bacterium
CTAAGGGCTGTTCTGCAGGGTATGACGTATCCGGGAGCTTGGGATTCAGCCCCTGTTTCATTAAAGGTAAATGATTTTATGACGAGTATGATGAGAATGCCTGACATCGCTTCAGGCAGCGAAGGCGTAGCTTCTACAGGAATGGGCCTTATGGTATATTTCGGCACAGCTAATTTAATATGGGCATTGTTTGATGCATTGCTGATAGTAGGCGGTCTCTCTCTTATTGCCGATGGTCTTTTCTGGCACGTTCCAGCTGAAAAAATAAGAAAGCAATACCCATACTGTTTTGGTGAAATGGAGATTACTATCCCTGATTACGGCACATCGGCGCGATTCTGGAAAAAGGTGGTATTCAGTTGTGATGAGCGTGAATAACGCGTCAGACAGGAGATACGGCATTCTCACAGAGTGGGGCGTGCTTACCGAGAAGGCGCTCGTTGAGGCCGATTTTACCTCTTCTGCCAGGGGAATACCGCTCGAAAGGGTCCTTATCTCCGAATATGGAATACCAAAACATATTCTGCTGCAAGCTCTATCAGAGTTTTACAGCTGCCCTTTTGTCGAGTATGACGAACGACTGCCGATTCCCCGGGAACTTCTTACAGGCCTTGATGGCGAAAGGCTATCCATACAGCAGTGGTTTCCTGTCATTAAAGACGGCAACACCGTTATTATAGCGGCCAATGATCCTACTGACCCCATGGTGCGTGAAGAGGTCAGGAAATTTATCAAAACCGAAAAATATGAATTTTGGGTCGCTCTCGGAGAGGATCTTCAATGGTTCATCCAGGATTTTTTACATGCCAAGCCAGGGTTTCTTATAGGGACTGAGAGGACTGGGCTCGCTTTCTGGCGCAACACAATGGCCCATTGGCGGACCCGCTTGGCATGCTACAGGACTGACCTTGCAAAGGGCAGGACCAATCTCGCTTTTCTCAGGTGGGGCTTGGGTCTCATAGCCATATCCGACACTCTGATGCGCTCACACAAGTTCGCAACGTTGTATTATCTCTACATAATCATGGCCGGGGGCTTCATGCTCGCACTGTTCGGACTTTCGGGCTATTTGAAAATAAGGAGGTCGCGATTAAGGCCGCCGGGAGAACAGACACTTGTAGAAGTAACTTCTGCTACAGTCACTTTTCTCGAAAATTATCATTTTATTGACAATACGGGGACGTATATACCGTCAAAGCAGACCATGCTTGCGCGCCTGGGCGATTTTCTCTCTGACCACTGCACCATATTGTACCCATCACCATCGAGCAGGGAACGGACCCATCTTGCCCGCGAAAGAAACGTCCTTGCGGCCCAGCGCACCGTGGCTGCCTGCTACCGCACTATTTATGCGCGGGCGAGGACGGGACTCGCGTTTATCAGAACAGGTGTCTCTTTTGCAGGACTCGGGTCAGGCCTGATGCATTACTTCGGGTTCAGCTTACTCACCGCAGTTGATGTATTTCTTATTTCAGCAGGAGTATTAATGATGATGGACGGATGGCTGTGGTATATGCCGGTGCGAAAGGAGCAGGCTGAAATTCCGCGCTGCCCTGTGCCTGAATAGAATATGAAGATAGAAAATAAAATAATACTGTCGAATGTCTTTAATATAGGATTGATATTGCTTATAGGCTTTTTTGCGTTCCAGAACCTCGATCTCATGCTTACGAAACTGAGGTTTGTAGAGATCGCGGACGACCTGAATGCGTCTTTCCTCGAGATGCGTCTTTCGGAGAAAAACTTTCTTCTTTATCATAATGAGAACTTTCTGGTGGAGATGAAGGAGAAAATAGAGAGCACCGATCAAATGCTCGACAGCGCCGGCACCGACATTATCAGGGCAATAGGCAAAGATAACTTTGAGTTGCTTAAGTCATATCTGAAACATTATTCCTATATTGTGGAAATAATACGGCGTAAGGCAGGCAGCGATGAATTTCTTGATGCAAGGTTCAGGGCGCAAGGGAAGAAGCTGAGAGAATTTTCGAGCACGATAACGAGGCTGGAGCGGAAGGGCGTCAACGACATTATCTACCGCTCAAAGAGCGTCCTTTTTTACTCATTCCTGGCGATAGTGGCCGGCGCTGTTTTTGTGAGCCATTTTATATCGCAGAAGATACTGCGTTCGCTGAGGGAGATCGAGAAGCTTGCGAAATCCATATCCCTCGGAAACTTCGACAGGATCGAAGGCGAAATTCCTGCCGATGAATTCGGATCGGTCATGACGGCGATCAACTCCATGTCTGAGGAGTTGAGGAACCGTGAAGAAGCCCTTATACAGTCCAAAAAGCTGGCATCCCTTGGAATTCTCACGGCAGGTGTTGCGCACGAATTGACTAACCCCCTCAACAACATTTCCATGATAGCCCAAAACTATCTGGAGCTATATGATAAGCTGGACAGGGACCAGAAGATTGACTTCATGGACAAGGTGGAGAAGGAAACCGACAGAATAAAAGAGATTATCAAGAACCTGCTCGATTTCTCAAGACCGAAGGACGCCAACCTTAAGGCGGCAGACCTTAACACGGTTATGCAAAAGACCCTCAAGCTGATGCAGAATATGCTGGACATATCAAATATCGAAACCAAAACCGACCTGGGGATGAATCTCCCTCCCGTATTTATTGACGAGCACCAGATTCAGCAGGTGCTCGTTAACCTGATGACCAATGCGGCACAGTCCATGCAGTCCGGCGGGACTATTTTTATGGCGACAAGGTGTTGCCGCGGAGATTCTGTGGAGATCAGGATCATGGATACCGGAAAAGGCATACAGCCCGAGTTTGTGCCTCACATCTTCGACCCTTTTTTCACCACTAAAGGCGAAGGCGGCACCGGGCTCGGCCTGTCGGTAAGCTATGGGATCATCAAGAACCACAAAGGAGATATAAGGGTGGAAAGCAAAGTCGGAGTCGGCACCACCTTTACGATAGAATTGCCCGTATACAAAAATCAGCTATGAGTTAGCGAGGGAGGGTTTAATGAGCGACCACAGAGTTATGATTATTGATGACGAGAAGATTGTCGGCGACATGGCAAAGCTGTCTCTCGAGCAGGAGGGATACATTGTCGAGACATTCCTGAATGGCGAGACTGCGCTCGTGCGATTGGCCGAGCAAAAGTTTGATGTGGTGGTTACGGACCTCAAAATGAAGGGTATCGACGGTATGGAGGTGCTCAGGACCGTAAAAAGCCTTTACCCCGACACCAGGGTCATCATGATTACCGCATTTGCCAACCTTGATACGGCCATAGAGGCTTTAAGGGGAGATGTTCATGACTTTTTCCCCAAGCCGGTCAAAATAAAAGAACTCAAGGCATCCATACAGAGGGCTTTGGGCGGTTAATTATGGGCGATTTGATAGTTAATGTCTTAGCGAAAGGGAAGGGCCTGCTCAGGAGGGCACTCGGCTCAGGCCAGGTGACTTTTAAGGTCATGTTCTCCAGGTTCAGGCAGGTCCTCGAAAATCATAACAGGGCGATTGAGATTATCGCCGACATGGGCGACAAACTAGGCGGAGACTATCTGTTCGATATTGCTTATATCAGGAGCGCATATGAGGGGCTCTACGCCACCCTGGGGAGTTCTATAGAAAGCTTCAATGTCCTGACTCGAGACAGATACCCTCAGTTGAAAAACGTATTCGGGCGTATCGACAGGGACATCAGGCTGCTTGTTTATGACAGGGCGGCAGAAGGTCCGCAAGCATTCGGCGGAGAGGATCAGGCTATTGCGTCCCTCGAATTTGTGCTGCCTTATAGCTCAATCACATTGGGGATGTCGCATGTTGCGGGTGGAAAAAACGCCAACCTTGCCGAACTGAAAAATAATGTCGAGATAGTCACGCCTGAAGCATTCGCAATTACGGCTTCTGCATATGACATCTATATGCGGCATAACAAGATTTCAGAAATGATCTCGGCCCTCGGGGGTAACGATGGACCCTACAAAGCTGCACTGAATGAAATTCGCGGTGCCATTCTGTCCGGTGCCGTCCCTCCTGATCTTGCGCGTGCTATCGAGGGCGCAATGGCCTCTTTAAAGACGAAATGCGGTGACAAATGCTTTATTGCGGTCAGGAGCAGCGCTCAAGCTGAAGACGGGGCTTCTTCCTTCGCAGGGCAGTTTGAGACGGTCCTGAACGTGCCGCTTGAGAGTATGCGTGTGCAGGAGGCTTACAAACAGGTCCTTGCCGGCCTTTTTTCAGATAGCGCAAGCGTCTATCTTAAAGAAGTCGGAATTGATATAAGAAATATTAAAATGGCTGCTGCATGTGTGCTTATGGTTGATGCCAAGGTCAGCGGCGTGATTTATTCGACTAATCCGGGCCGAGATGACGGAACTTTGATTATAAATGCCACATGGGGGTTGGGAGCGGCGATAGTTGAAGGCAGGGCTGATTCGGACTTTTATATTGTAAGGAAAGGTCCGGCCCCGGCAATATTTAGCAAACGCACCGGGAAAAAAGATTCGATGATAGTGAACAGCGATGAGGGGGGCGTAGCCACTGTGAAGACCCCTGTTTCAATAGCTGAAATAAATTCCCTGACGGATGAACAGGTGTTGGAATTGGCACGTCAGGCGGTGCTGATCGAAAATTACTTCAGGCATCCGCAGGACATAGAATGGGCAATAGACGAGGGCGGAAGAATTTTTATACTGCAGGCCAGGCCGCTGAGAAGTGAAGCGTTGAAGATCGAGAGTCAGGTGTCAGGGGCCAGGGTATTAATGAAAGTCAGGGGTAATGTGGTGCAAAGGGGCGTGGGCGCAGGCAGGGTCTTTGTTTTTAAACACCCTGACGGGCTTGATGAGTTTTCGAGAGGAGACATCCTTGTGGCGAGAAATGACTCCTCCGAGTTCATAAGGATCATGCCCTATGCCTCTGCGATTATTACCGATACAGGGTCTATCACAAGCCACATGGCTTCTCTTTGCCGGGAATTCAGGGTGCCGGCCTTTGTGAACGCCGGTAACGCTACACAGGTGCTTGAGCACGGCAGTGAGATTACGGTAGTCGCTGATGACGAAGACCAGGCAACTGTGTATGACGGGATCTTGCGCGATGTCGTCGAACAGGCGCGCAGGAGCCTTGCAGCTATGGAAGACGTTTATGAGTATCGCAAAAAAAGATATGTGCTGAGATATATCTCTCCTCTCAATCTTGTGGACCCTCTTTTGGAGAAATTTTCGCCTGAAGGGTGCAAGACAATGCATGACATACTGAGGTTTATTCATGAGAAGTCAGTCATGGAGCTTATAGACAACGCCATGCGCGGATTAAAGGGACAGGCGGCAAAGAAATTGGATCTGCCGATCCCGGCGGGAATTATCGTGGTGGATATAGGAGGAGGCGTGCTTAATTCCGTGGAGCCGCCAGGCGGCAGAGTTGCTTTAGGACAGGTTGCTTCCATCCCGCTAAGGGCTGTTCTGCAGGGTATGACGTATCCGGGAGCTTGGGATTCAGCCCCTGTTTCATTAAAGGTAAATGATTTTATGACGAGTATGATGAGAATGCCTGACATCGCTTCAGGCAGCGAAGGCGATGCTTGGAGAAATGTCGCTGTTGTCTCTCGTGAATACCTCAACCTGAGCCTAAGGTTCGGCTATCATTTTAATATGATAGATTGCTACTGCAGCGAGACGGCCAGGAACAACCACGTCTACTTCCGTTTCACGGGCGGAGCAACCGACATGGTAAAGCGATCGAGGAGGATAGAGCTGATTTCGATTGTTTTAAAGAATTACGGGTTTAATACGAAATCAAAAGGAGATCTTATTATCGGCAGACTGGCCAACATGAAGAAGGAAGACATGGAGAAGATACTCGACAGCCTTGGCAGACTGATAGCTTATACAAGACAACTTGATGCAGTTCTGCATGATGACGGCAAGGTCCTGCTTTACGCAAATAATTTTCTTGCGGGGGATTACAAGCTATAGTGCTATTTTAACTGGTCTGCTTTAAGCGGCATCCATTTTTTATCTTTTCCATAATATATGTAGTTTCCTCCCATCTCGATAATTACTCTTCCTTCATGCTCGGACACATAGTCTGTCTTGGGGATCCTGAATACTATGTCCTCGGGAGAGGCAGCGGTGTTGCCGAAAGGACTGTTTTCGACAAACTTTGATAACAGCCATGAGAGCGCGAAATAACTTGTGGGTTTGGAAATTATATGCTGATGGACTTTTGCATCATTAAATTTAGGGCCGATAAACTTTACTCCTACCGGAACTTTAGTTATCTTGGGCAGCGGGATATCTCTCAGGTCAGGCGGCTGGAACGAACTGCCGGTAAGCGCACGCCCATGCTCAGGCACGAAAACAAGGACCGTATTCCTTTTTGACGATTTGAGGAGGTCTATAAATTTTTTTATGTCCTTAAGCAGCACCGAAGATACGTCTTTATACTGATCACGAGTGTCTCTTGCATACCACTTTTTTTCATCTGCCCAGTGCGAACCGGCATGCAGCAAGACCGTATTGTAGTAAAGCACCGTTTTTTCAGCTCTTGACGCTTGCCTTGAATCAAACCATTTTTTCAGCATCGCGTAATCATTATACAGAGGGGATTTATCGAAAAATACTGCATCCGGCTGGCCCGAGGGTAATTGCATTACGGTATTATGAGGCACCAGCTTCTTTACGGCTTTGAGGAAATCGCCATACTTTCCGTCATGGTCCATGCTTACATAAGGTTCGTAACCGACTGACGCCAGGCTGTCAAAGAGAAGGCAAATCTTCGGTAAATCTTTTTTCTGCATTTCATTATGGTTCTTCTGCCCGCAATTGGCCTCCAGAAGGCGCATAACCGCAGGACCGCTATAACCCGTGGCGGAATTGAAGTCAGTGAAAAGATAGTCGAACTGTTTGAAGAATGGGTCTTCCTGACTCATGCCAATCTCTCTGAGGTCATCCCATGAGAGTGAGCAAACATTCAGGATTATGATGTCAAAAGGCGGGGTTGCATGATCAGGCTGCCTGAACATTACTACCCTTTCAGCTTCCGTACTGTAGTATGATTCCAGATATTTTGCCGGATTGGTCACCTCTGCAGCCTCTGCCGGAGGGACCTGGACCTTTTCGTAAGTGTTGTGTGGGCCGGTGAGGTCTCTGGGTATGAAAGGTGCGGCAACGATCAGCAGGGGCAGCAAAACTATCGAAACTCTCTTGTATTTCCGGGCCAGCAAACTGATGAACAGAGCAGTTAGCGAAGCGGCCATTAACGGGATGCTGAAAAAACCTCTCATAAAAGAAACGATGTATTCAAATGAAGGCACGCCTTGTTCTTTGATAAAAGAAACGGAATACAGGATCGGCGGCAGCCAGGACTCGTGCCACAGAAGAAGCATTGCAAGGACAACACTTAAAACGGTCCTGGTGAATCTGAAGGTCCTGTATTTGGAAATTGCCTGAGGGGCCGGCAGCATAATCATGAACAGGAAAAGAAGATTTAGCATAATATCCAGTTCTATTGCACCTTTAAATGACAAATAGAGTTTAAGAAGAAAATAAAAATTCCACAGCGCGATAAATGAAAGTTCTGCGAGTGATCTTCTGTAGAGTTTCTGCAAGTTGTCAAAAAGAGTGTTTTTCATGTCCCGCCCCTGCGCTGCCGATTTTATTAGAAATATTATTTTGGCCAATCAAGTACAATCTGTCAAGTGACAAGGGCCGTTTATTCCTTTGGTTTCAAGTCCCAGTTGTAGTACCACTTGAGATAAACAGTTACTTTCTTGTCAGTCGCATGTTGTCCAGGGAGGCTTGAATTCTGTTCGGTGTTGAATTCCCAGTAATAGTCCATTCCCAGTCTGAAGGGTTTCTTTTGCAGTTCAATGCCCACGGCAGGACCGTGAGAGTTATAGTATACGCTGTCTTTCGTCCTGAAGCCGAAACGATATTCTGCATAGGTGTTGAAGGTTATATCTCCAGGCAGCGAAAACCAATCTATGCCCTGATTTATAAAGCCGGAAACGCTCGTGCCTGTCACATTGCCAAAATCATGGTTTATCCTGCCGTATGTCGAACCGGTAAGGGCCTCCATTATGTTCAGCGAACTCTCTTCGCCCCTCCTCTTCATGTATTTATACCAGTCATAATACCAGGTTAAGTACACATTCTTGCTCGTTTCCGTTTTTCGCAGATCAGGATATTTGTCCCAGGAGAACTCAGCCCCAAGTTTGAAATCCGATTTCTTGAAGACTATACCCGCATCCTGACCGCTTGTGTTGACATATGTTGCACTATTTGTCTTATTGGTATACCTGTATTCCCCATATGTATTCAATATTACGTCGCCCGGAAGCCGGAGCCAGTCAATGCCCTGGTTCACCGAAAATGAGGGGCTGTTACCTGTATAGAGTTTCAGATAATGAAGATTATTGCCCCATGAATACCCTGGAAGACCTACGATCATTGACATGGCCTTTCCGAACAGCGTCTGTTTATATTTAGTCAGATTCAGTCGTTCTTTTGTATCAATATCGTCGGGGTTTTCAGCCATAACTTTTTCGAAATAGTTTTGGGCCTCGCTGTATTTCTTATCTGCATAAGCGGCTTTGGCCTTAGTCAGGTATATGTCGGTCTCCAGCGAGACCAACCTGTCGTCATGCTGCCTGTTCTTTACAGCAATTTCCAGGGCGTCATCGAGCCTGTTCAGTTTTATTAATGTGCTTGTCAAACCAAAGGCAACTCCTTCTTCCAGGGGGGTGCGGGCATAGAGTGCACTGAATTCATCGTAAGCCTTTTCATATTCGTCATTACTGTAATACAGCCATGCCAGAATGTTCCTGGCACCCTTGTCATCAGGGTTGATGGCAAGCATCTCCCTGGCGAGCTCTTCCAGTTCAGGAGAATCCGGCGGCAAAGCGGAAACTTTGTCCCATATGATTTTCAGCTTTATATCTTTCTCCAGTGACGCAACCTTCTCATTATCTATGTATTTTGCTGCAATTTCGAGGGCCTCACCAAATCTTTTCAGTTTTGTCAGCGAATTAATCATTCCTTCTACATAGTCTGTCTTTTCCGGGTAACTGTTGTGGAGGTCAAGAAAGCCGTTATAGGCTTCATCATATCGGGCATTGTTGAAATGCCACCATGAGAGTGCGGAGAGGGCAACCGGATCACCGGGCTTTATCTTCAGGATTCTTGCCGCTGTGTCCGCCAAATCAGTCGAATCGGGCTGAAGAAGGCCGTATAATACATCGAGCTTGAAGCCGCTGAGTCTCTTCACGTAATCCGCAGTCGCTCCTGAAGCGGCTTCTTCTTTCTCTGCCATATCGAGAAGTTCACGAGGAGGAAGGAGAGTTTTTAATGAATATAAAATGCCCAAACGCAAGGCAGGGTCACCGGAGCATGAAAGCAGAGCGCCATAAATGGCGCGTGCCTCATCCGTCGAGCCGTTCTTAAGCAGGAAATCCGCCGCGTCATAAAAAATATCGGTCATAACGCATTGTTTGATCTCAGTTCCGTTATATTTGATAAACGCTATGTAGCTGTCAACAGCACCGGTCTTTTTTATATTCGCATATTTATATTTCAGAGTTTCCCCGTCTATTCGTTTCTGCCATTTTTCTTTTTCTTTTCCTTCGAACATGGCAATAAAGTGGCCGGCTTTTTCAATCTGTCCGAGTCGGAGGAGCACATCCATGAGTACAGGAATGGTGTCTCTGGGGCGGAAATCCTCCTGCACAAGCATCTCCAGCAGGTCCAGCGCCTTGTCAACTTTATTCTGTTTTATATAACACGATGCAACGCCGAAATCGGCTTCCATGCGCGAGTCAGGGAAAGACTGAATGTACGCAAAAATTTCAGCGGCCTTGTCGTAATTGCCCTTGTTAAAATAGTTCCATGCCTTGCCGAGTAGCCCACGTCCGGAGGTTTCCTGATTGCCTCTCTTTTTTTCAGCTTCCTGAGAGACCTGAGGTATCAGCCCTTCCTGCTTTCTCTGTTGAATTTCGGTATTATGTCCGGCAGAGCTGCGGACTTCGGCCCCCTGTTCCCTCTGCCGCACGTCAATATTCTGGACGAAAAAAGTATCCTGGGTATTCTGCCTTGCAAAAGATAAACTGACGGACAGTAGTGCCGCTATAAGCAGTAATGCAAGGCACGAAAACTTCATTGCTTGGAGTTCGGGATGGAGAGCAGGAGAAGACTCATGGAATAATAATTGTCTTTCTCGGCAGCGGCCTTTTTTCTGGCTTCGGCAAAGAGACGGCGGCTTAATGCATCGAGTCCTCTTTTTTCCGCAACACGGGCATAAACTGCATAAAAGCCGGCAGGCGCGTCATCAAGAGATATGGTGTTCCTGGAAAGATCCACAAAAAGGGGTACATAGCCCAATTTATCGTATATTTTAAAAAGTTCCGCTACCCCATCAGGAAACCCTGGTTTCTTTTCCCAAGAAAGATAAAGCAGCGTCCTGATGGCCTCATATCCGAAGAGCGAACTCTTCTCTTCGCATATCGAAATTCCATCTTTATTCCAGGTGACCCAGTCCGCAGGCAGTTTAAACTTGCCGAAACTGCTCTTTTCGATAAGGTACAATCCATCCTCGTAAACCCTCGACCAGAACGGCTTATCGTCAAATTCGGAAAAAGTACGATAGGCCGGTAAAATAACATATGACGGATTGAGAACTGTGGCGTCTTCTTTTTGAAATCCGTAGTAGGCAGGCAATATAAAAATACGGTGGTCTTTTTTTACCTGTAGGTATTTTCGTATGCTTTCAATTATGGGTATTGCCTCTATCCTGTAACTGCTGTCAGACCACTTGGCCGATGCTTGCAGCAGGGCGTATGCAATTAAAGTGTCGCCGTCAGAAGCATTATTGTAATCGACAATTCCCCATTGCTCATCCAGCCTCTTTCCCCAGGCCCATGCAAAGAGACCGTCTTTTCTTGACTGAAGATTGTTCTTTGTCCATTGCCAGATACTCTTGAACGCAGCAAGGTCATCATTCAGGACGCTGATCAGCATCCCATACCCCTGGCCTTCGGAATGGCTGATGTTTTGCTGCCACTTGTCGATTACTCGTCCGTCGGCCTGGATAAATGTTGATTTATATTGTTCCCATAATGCCTTGTCCTGGAGATTAAACGCCGTAGGAGGTCCTGCATGTACATAGGCCGGACAGGATAGAACAGCCGCAAGGCACGTATTAATTACGAGGCCCTTCAGATTCACCCTTTAATCTCCTTACCCTGTATTTTTTTAACATGTAGAACAAAACCAGGCTTAAAGAAATAATAACTAACACAACAGCCACATAGTACAACCACGGGTAGGAATAGATATACCTGTCCAGTGCGGAAACACTGCCGCTCTTGCCGGAAAAATATTTTTTACCGACGTTCAGAGAAGAAACATTGTAGTCCGGCGGTGACAGGTCCACAGTTACGAGGCTTCCTTCGCATTTCGCCTGTACAGCCGGCTCTGTCAGGGCCTGGCTCAAAGAATACATTTCTTCCGAAGAGGCGGCAGTCAGCAACAGAACGGTGCGGCCATCTTTATATGGAGACATAAATTCCATCAGGGCGCCTTTGCCTGATTTAAAGCCGCTTATCTGTTTGCTGTATGCAAGAGATGTTTCGTCAGCCCAGCTGCGGGCTACGGGATAGGGCACGACCATCTCTTTGGTGAGTTTTAAAGGAGAAGCCTTTTTATAATCTTCGGGTATTGAGTTGGCGTCGCCCAATATTATAAGTTCCCCGTCGAATTTCTTGGGGTCTTTGTACGTGAAGGCGACCTCAAAGAGAGGGAACCCATTTTTTTGCGTCAGCACGCCGATTAAATTCAGAGCAGAACCGATGGTGTTGAAATCGTTATTTGTCAGATATACGGTTGATCCGTGTCCATCAGGCCAACGGGTGATTGGAAAGCCGTTGAGCATAAGCAGCTCTATTTTCGGGAGTTCCGTGTAGTGCGGCATTGAAGGGAAGTATAGCGTTGAGTTTTCAAAAATGGTTAAAAACAGGTTATCGGTCTGCAGGTTCTCGCAATTCTTGCCAATCAAGGGTGTCATAACCGGCTCGAATCGCAGGATATTGTCCCCGGGTTTGAACATATAAGTGGGGATCTTGATTTTATAGCCCTCTATGAGATCTCCCTTGCTGTTGTCAAGGTGGATTGATCTGATGAGCTTGTCATTCAGGGATATGTTCAGGACAGAGTCAGCGCGCATGGCCGCGCCATAGGTGTAAAACAAAGATAGCTGTGCGTATATATTGGGTCTTATCAGAAAATCAGCCGGCAGCCGGAAGGGAATCTCTTTAGTTGATGGGTGCAGACCTTTGAAGGTGTAAGACGGGAAGTCCATGTTCTTAAATGTGTATTTTTTTTCAGGCGTTACGATGAGTCTGCCGCCGTACATAGGGATATCAGGCATAGTAAATGCAACCGGCGTCATTTCGTCGGAGTTGGGAAACGAGGTCGACATAATGGCAAGGGTTTCAGCGGCCAGCTTCAAGTGGTCTGAATTCAAACCCGAGATTACGATGAGTGCGTGATTGGGGTCAGATCCTGAACTGCCGCCCGGCAACTGCATGAGTTTTATGTAGGGTTTATTGACTTCAGCCATGTCCGCACCCTTTGATTTCAGGAATCTCTTCGCGAAATCACTGCTGCCGACCAGTATGTTGTCATGACCTTGAGAGATATCGTTTGAGACCGAAAAAAGCACTTTCTTGTAGTCGAACCTTTTTGCGATGCCCGATGCAATAATGCCGGCGATAGTGACCATATCCGGTTTTGTATTTTCCAGGATAAGATTGACTCTTCCTTCAGGGCTTATTTTGGGGTCGAACAAGAAATCATTGGTCGAGGATAACTTTAAAGGTACTGGTTTGAGCGAGTATTCCAGCTCTATCGATGCCTGATCCAGTTTCAGCGTGGTCCAGAGGTCCTCGGCGCAGGGTTGTTCGCACTCCATTGTGTAGTGCTGAGAAATATTGAAGCTGAAATTATTGTAACCCGGCTCAAATAAGAAAGCAGGTATGGACAACTTTACAGAACCTTCGGGTGCCAGGGGATTGAGGTTTATTTGTGATACAGGATAACCGTTTACCTTGATAGTCATTCTGGATTTGCCTGCCAGGATGCCTGTTGAGTTCACATAGTCAAATTTCAGGACAGCCCTTTGAATTGCCCACCTTTGGGGTATGGGTATCATCAGATCATAAGAGCCGCTGACGCATTTCAGGTCTACTGTCCTGGCCGGGGCCAGTTTGACTAAGGGGATGTTGAGTATTGCAGCGCGGCCCTCTCCCGCGAACAACAGCACGAAAAAAGAACACGCGATTCCGGCAATAAAGAGCTTGAAATAAACTGGAATTCTTATTGGTTCCCCCCTATATGCGAATGAATGTTAGTTAAACAGTTAAGTATATATATATGTGTAAAATATTACAAGCCATTGCAAAACGAAACGCCCGATGTTGAATCAGCGGCTGCAGTAATAGTTGAAATAGCCATAAAAAAGATTCCTGAAAGAGCTATACTTTAAATCGCTGATCAGTCTTTCGAGCACTTTTTCCGAATTATCGCTCGCAGTTTGACAGGTGCCTGCATTAAGATGTCCGCCGCCCCCGTGCGCTCTCATTATTCCCCCTATATTGACGTTGTAGGACCTGTCTATAACAGACTTGCCTGCTACGAAGGTGGTCATGCCGCTGACCTGGTTTTGCAGGACTTGCAGGGACACGTTGCATTCCGGAAACAGTGCATACATCATAAACCTGTTGCCGGGATAAATATGGGTCTCTTTGCGCATGTCGACTACGAGCAGGTTGTAATGGACAGACGAACACCTCAATATCTGGTCTTTATATTGATCAATGCAATCAAAATAAAGGTCAAGCCTTTCTTCGGTTTCAGGCAGGCTCAAAATGTCCCAAATGTTCCGGTTTATCGCAAAATCAGTTAATTTAATTATCAGTTCGGAGTTGGACATAGATAATTGCTTGTAACTTTCGAGACCTGTCCTGTGATCTATTAAATAGTTGAGAAGAATCCATCCGGTAGGATAAAGTATTTCATCGATACTGATATTGCCGCTATACCCTTTATCGACAGCGTCCAGCATGTCCGGGCTGCATGCCGCATATTTACAGCCATAATACTTATGAATGACCCTAGACGTTGACGGCAGATTGCGGTCTATTATTAAGTTATTGTTGCCATCAGTCGCAATCGGGGACGGATAGTGGTCAAAAGCAAGATGCGCCTCTTCTCTGTACGGGAGCCCTGCCGTGATATCATCGCCGGTTATCTCCACCTTTCCGGACTCGACTTCCTTGGGATGGGCAAAGGCTATCCGGTCAATGACATCCCGTTCTTTGAGCAATATGCCGCAGGCCAATCCATCAATGTCGCATTTTGTTACGAGCCTCAAGTCAAACCTCCGACGGCTGAATGCCTGACCTTCGTAAGGCAAGCCTGATCTTATTTGCAATTGGCCCATAAAGCAGCTGCGAGAGGACAAGGACGCTGCCCTTAACTCCACTGATTGTCATTTTCATCAGGAACCAGAGCACCAGGAAGGGGTTCGCTGTTTTAGTCGTCCTTCCCCAATAGTCGACCCATCTCTGACTGTCGCTGTATACAAACTGTATTGATTTTGAAAACTGCGTTTCATCTGATACTATGAACTCGGAACCGCAGATATACATCTCGTCTTTTTTGACGGCCCTCTGTATACGGGCGTCAAGCTTGTATTTTTCTCCATGACTGTCTCTTGTCTCGAGGATGACATGCTCCTGGGGTTTCAGGGGAACAGGGAGTTTAAACGAAAGACCGACCCCTGAGAGAGAAATGTCGAGGAAATTCGCCTCAACTGTCTTCTTGAGTCTCGGGAAGAATACAGCCAACTTGCCCTTGGCCCACAAGCGGTGATGGCGTCGTATCTGTCTCTTCTCAAAAAATGTGCCGAAGCCTGCCATTGCCAGGCCGAAGTTAAAAAGGCACCAGGCGAGGGTTATCATTATGACATCCCGGTACAACGGGTATTTAAGCCAATTAAATACAGCCGCGGGCAGGGCTATGAACATTAAGAGACACATCAGGAAAAAGGGAAGTGCAAGTCCGCTTATGAAGTCGTTGTCCAGGCTCTTTCCTTTAGGAGTTACCTTGAAAGAAGGCTTCCTCGGGTTTGCAAGGACCGAAAAGACCACAGGCAGCAGAAATAAAGACTGAATGCTCTCAAAAAGGTCGGAAAGAAACGGCCACCTGTGTTTTCCGTAAAAAAAGTTCATCAAGATAATGGAACTCAACAAATGAGGGACGGCATAGACCATTACCTGCGCGACAGAAGCATAGAACACATGAAGACCCAACAGCAGGAATGCCGCCGGGGCAACATAAAAAATAAACCGGGATATACCGAAGAACCAGTAGAAGCAATTATTGAAATAACAGAGGCGCTGGTATAATTTAAGGCCTTTTGCAAACAAGGGATTATTCAAGACCAGTATTTGCGTCATGCCCTGCGCCCAGCGGCTCCTCTGGAGGATAAAGTCGTCGAATGTTTCTGTAGACAAACCGCAGACCATTGGGCGCGATATAAACAAACTGTTGTACCCTTTGCTATGCAGGGAAAAAGCGGTCTCGCAATCCTCGGTAATAGTATCGCCTGAAAAAACGCCCACCTCTTCCAGACACTTTCTTTTCAGCAAAGCGGCTGACCCGCAGAAAAAGCTGGAATTCCAGAAGTCGAGACCGAGATGGCTGGCACGAAAAAATAGGTCGCTGTCAGCCGGCGCATCACGAAAAACGCCGAGATTTTTTTCGACGGGGTTCGGGTTAATAAAGAAATGAGGAGTCTGTATGAAGGCGAGTTTCTCGTCCTTTAAGAACCAGCCGGCTGTATTTTTTAAGATGTCTTTGGCAGGCACATGATCACAATCCAGAACAAGGATGAGATCGGCAGTTGTATGCATGAAGGCGTGATTGAGGTTGCCTGCCTTGGCCTTAAAATTAGTCTCCCGCGTAATATAGTTAACGCCTATTTCTTTTGCGATTCTTCTCAGGGCATAATATCGTTCCCACGCAGCAGGTGCCGACACGGGATCGTTTCTCTTAGCGACAGTGGAGCCGTCATCCAGAATATGAATATTTAATTTGTTCTTCGGATAATCTATTTTAAGTGCGGCAATAGATGTTATTCTGACCATGTCCAAAGGTTCGTTATAAGTCGGAATGAAGATGTCGACCGAGGGGTAAAGAGAAACGTCTTCCGGCAACGGCATGATTTTGGTCTCTTGCGGCCATATGTTCACAAAAATACCGAGCAAATGTATTGTCAAGGCGTATAATTCAGCTGCATAAATTAGTATCATGCCGATAAAATCGAGAGGGCTTTCGTATACCAGGGTTTCAAGGCTGCGCCATATCATGTAACGGACATTGATAAAGACAGCCAGTAGCACAAAGACCAGTCTCAAAGGCGGTTTTTTGAATTGATCTACCTTGTTTAAGATAATCAATGTCAGAACTATGCCCCATCCGATGATGAACTGTCTGGTAAGGGACAAGTAAAACTCGGTCAGATAGAGGAAGTAGTAAATCAGGATCGAGACAGACGCATACAGTATTAGTTTGGCAAGTCTATCATTACTCTTCAGAGAGGGGCCGATCTTGTTTTTGAGCCACGAATAAGGCAGTCGGACTGTATTTTCTATCTGAGCACTTGTCAAACTGCTGCCTACCTTGACGGGTCCGCTGGAATTGTAATGCTGTGTTGTTTAGTGCGGGT
Organism: Nitrospirota bacterium; assembly: GCA_015233655.1. GTDB lineage: Bacteria > Nitrospirota > Thermodesulfovibrionia > Thermodesulfovibrionales > Dissulfurispiraceae > JADFXI01. The sequence continues at coordinate 16,755 of JADFXI010000058.1, forward strand.
CTCGTCCGGACTGCCGGACTTAAAGACGCCGAATTCTTCGAGTATGATGAAAAGGATTATCAAAAGCGGAATGGCGATAAACAATATCTTGGCGACCGGCGACAGGCCGGTTTTTTTGATGGCCTGCTGAACAGTCGGCTTAGCCGTCATGTCAAGCTCTATCTCTTTGGGGTCCCAGAATGCCTTGTAAATATTGAAAGGCTCCTTTTTCCCTTTGAGCGTCGTTGTCTTGATGAAGCGGCAATAAATTTCAGTTTTGTCTGTCAATGAATTGTAAGTATCTTCCGAAAGGTAAATCTCTCCGGGATTGGCGTTGGACTCGAACCTTGATGCCACATTAACTACATCTCCAAAAATATCGTTCTGCTCGACAATGCCCTTCCCCGTGTGTATTCCGATACGGATAAGGATAGGGCTTGGAAGCGTCTTCTTTAAATTCAACTCATCAATGCCCGCCTTTATCATTACGGCTGAGCGGACGGCATCCTGCGCATTGGTGAAATAAGACATAGTGCCGTCTCCCATGGTCTTTACAAGAACACCGCTCTGTTTCTTGATCGCAGGGAAGACTATGTCATTATGCTGCTTAATCATTGTACGGGTGGCGAAATCGCCCTGATTTTCAGCAATGGTAGTAGAACCTTTAAGGTCTGTAAACATAACGGTTATGACCTTCGTGAACTTATCCTGGAACATCCTGTCCAGGCGTTCACGCTCTTCGATAATGTTGTCTACATCTAAATTATCGTCAGTCACGCCATTGTCTTCATTTGCCACTTAAACTCCCTCCGGTATATTTTTGGCATTTGCAAAGAAAGTCTAATAAAAACAATAACACATCAATGGAAGGTTAGCAAATAAAAGACTTTAATCGACTTATTAGAATTTATTATAGCGGACTATAAAAGTCCTATAAATCCAGGGGTTAAGTCTGGCCCAACAAGTCTAATCTTTGACCAGGAATCGGTGGTAAATAAATACATATTGACCTTTATTAACCTCATAGTCG
>JADFXI010000059.1 GCA_015233655.1 Nitrospirota bacterium
TGCCGACCATGTGACCAGCACTTCTGGGATGCTCAGGTTTGCGACGTCTTCAGATGCCGCCGAATTCATTGTCGGAACGGAAATGGGGATAATGCACCGGATGAAAAAAGAAAACCCCGGAAAGATTTTTCACCCTCTCAGAACTGACATGATCTGCCCTAACATGAAAAAGACCACTCTCAAAAGCGTTTTGCGTGCGCTCAAAGAAAATAAGAACATTATTAAAGTCCCTGAAACGGTCAGGGTGCCGGCCAAACGCGCACTAGACCGCATGCTTCAACTGCCGTGACATACCTGTGTCTGTCCTGATACAAAAGATTGTTGATAAAATCGGGGCCGAGGGGCCGATAAGTTTTGAAACTTTTATGGACATGGCCCTTTACTATCCTGAGATCGCATATTACACGAGGTCTTCCACTTCCATCGGCAAAGCCGGAGATTTTTACACTAGTTCTCATCTGCATAGTATTTTCGGCATGATGATAGGCAGGCAGATGGAAGAGATGTGGGAAATTATGGGCAGACCGGAGAAGTTTCAGATCGTGGAAATGGGCGCCGGAATGGGACATCTTGCCAAAGATATTCTCGATTATCTGAAAGACAGGGAATTCTTTCGACATGTCGATTACACTATCATTGAACTGAATCATGCAATTCGTGAACATCAAAAGTCGCTTCTCATCGAATATGAAGGTAAAATATGCTGGGTTGCATCAGTCGGGGAGGTACGAAGCATAACCGGCTGTTTCCTGTCTAATGAACTCCTTGATGCACTGCCGGTGCATCTTGTTGTGATGAGGGATGAGTTAATGGAGGTCTATTTGTCTTTGCGGGGTGAGCAGAATGACGGACAGGACAATGTGTTTGCAGAGATCGAAAGGCCTTGCAGTGAAGCAGTCTCTTCATATTGCCGGGACTTCTCGATTAGCCTGCCTGAGGGATATAAGACAGAGGTAAATCTGAAAATCAGGGACTGGCTGAGAACGCTAAATGAAAAGCTTGAAAGAGGGTTTGTTCTCACAATAGATTACGGTTATTCTTCTGCCGAATATTATGACGAAGAGAGAAATACAGGAACACTCCTCTGTTATTACAGGCACCAGGTCAATGACAATCCCTATCAGCATATTGGTGAGCAGGACATTACCGCTCACGTCAATTTTTCGTCTGTAAAGAAGTGGGGTGAAGAATCGGGGCTTAGGACGGACGGCTACTGTCCTCAAGGGACCTATCTGGTGTCTCTCGGCATTGATGAAGTAATCACAGAAATATTCGGCAATCCGCCTGACCCATTCGAAGTTTCGAAGATCAAAGGTCTGATTTTCCCTCAAGGCCTCGGGGCCTCACACCAGGTAATGGTGCAGAGCAAAGGGATTGGCACGGTGCAACTGCGAGGCTTTAGTATCAGGAACCTTGCGGGAAGACTTTAGTCCATAGAGGGGTCACCATAGAATTCGGAATATAACGCACGTTAAAAAAAAGCAAAACATCGTAAAAGACTGGATTTGTGCAGTGTACACCGATTAGCCTCGCCGTTAATTGCAGCAAGTTTCATGTTAAAATAGATACGGCATCACAGGAGGGATTATGTCAATCAAAGCCCATAGGAAAAATTCTTTTTTCTCAGCACTTGCCGTGGTTATTATCATGGCTTTCTTGCCAGTCTTAGCTCTGTCGCATCCCGGCCATAAGGATATTAGCGGCGAGGTCTTTAGCGATCCCTCCAAGATAACTACCATGCCGGAGCAATGGATAAAGAGCCCTATCAAGTATGCAACGGAAGCTGGAAATGCCGATGTGACAGTTGTGCTGGACCAAGACATATATCACACTCTTTTACCGCTTGCACAAAAATTCGCGAAAGAACACAATCTGAAGGTTTCCTTCAAGGAAGGCACCTGCGGTATTGCTGCCGGAATGCTTGCCGCCAAGTCCGTGGATATAGGGGGGTTTTGTTGTCCTCCCGGCCAGGAAGACCGTCTGCCCGGCATTCGATACCATACGCTTGGGCTTGTTGCCACTGCGTATTTTGTTAATCCCGGCAATCCTGTTGACAATGTAACTTTAAAACAACTTAGAGACATATACCGCGGGAAGATACAACGATGGTCTGAACTGAAAACACAGACTGGAAAGCCTGGGCTCGACTTCAAAATTAAGGCGATCAGCAGACTTCATTGCAAGTTGAGGCCGGGCCACTGGCGTAAGTTGCTTGATAAGGATAAGGAGTTCGGCCCCGGAATTTATGAGGTCGGATCCATACCTGATATGATTTCCCAGGTCGCCGAATCGAGGGACGCTATAGGGTGGGAAGTGCTTAGCATGGTGGATAAGTATGAAAAACTTGCGAAAGTAAAACCCCTTAAAATAGACGGTTACAGCCCGAACGACCCTAAGGCACTGGCTGATTTAAAGTATCCTTTATACCGGACATACACCCTCAGCACATGGGAGGGGAAGGGAGTTGAAAATAAAAATGCTCAAATGCTGGTTGATTATTTGATAAAGGAGTTTGAAAAACTTGACCCCTCAAAATTCGGTTTTGTCCCGGTCAGCCGCCTCAAAAAAGCCGGCTGGAAATTCTATGGGGATGAGGTGGTAGCAGAACCGAGATAAATGGTGAACCTTAACCAGATTATCAGAAACCTCAAGTATCGGATATCACTGACCCCCAAGATGCTGGCCCTTACTGCTTTGATAGGACTCGTCGTGTGGGGGGGAACAGATCATATTCTAACAAAAAAACTCAGAGAAATATCCGATATCCAACTCTCTCAAATACTACAGGATCACTTTCAGGAAGACAGAATTCGCTTTGATAATTATGTAAATACATTTCAGTACGCGCTGACGCTGATTATTTCCCAGAAAAGCACTCATGATTATGTCGAAGCAAGGCCTCTGTTTGGAAATGGAAGGCCCGTCCTGAAACAATACTCTGAAATCCCCCCTTGGCTGCCCGACGCTTCTGTTATGCGCCATTTTATTCATATTAATTTTGCTTTATTGATCGACAGGAAAGGCATGGTTGTGGAGGTTTATCGAGCTTTGCCTGGACCGCTGCCGCCGTCTCTGAGTCATCCTTCAGATCGGATTTTACAGCTTAGCCGCCATGAGAGTTATTTGACGTCGATAGACGGCATGCCGTATCTGCTCACTTCCGGAGCTGTTCGCAACTCCAAGGGAGAAGCCATGGCAAGATTGATGATCGCTGCTCAACTTGATAACGACTTTCTTATTGCTTCGCAGGGCTTAACGGCAGGCCGAAAAATAGTAGGACTATTAGCAGGAACTGAGTCCCGAATTATTGCCTCCAGCAGGCCCGATATTCTTGCCGCGGGCTCAACGCTCGATATGCTCAAGAAGAGATATCTTGTCGTGGGCAAATCATTCTTTGACTTGGGCGGTTCAGAACTGACCTTACAGTTTGCCTCATTTATATCCCGCTCGGAATTCGAAAGTATGAATAAAGACATTCTGGCCAAAGAGCGTTTGCTGCGGGCAGCCTCATCTCTCTTGTTTATCCTTTGCTTTGCTTTCATCATGGTCTGCATTACCAGACAGATACAGCGACTGACCCAGATTATCACGGATATTTCACGGGAGACATTGGATATACAGCCTCCCAAAGTTCAAAAGGGAGATCAGCTCGTTATCCTTGCCAATCAGTTTCAGTATTTTACGAATGAAATAATGGAGTCTCGTGAAAGACTTAAGAAACAGGCTGAAGAATTATTGAGGGAGAAGACGGTTTATCTCGACAACATCCTGCATTCATCGTCTTTGGCAATCATGGCAATGGACTGCGATTTCCGGATAAAGTATTACAACGCTATGGCCGAAAGGTTTTTTGGATATGAAGCGAAGGAAGTTATCGGGAAAACGTTGATGGAACTCGATATGGGGAAAAAAATGGGCCCTCCTTTTTTTAAAAGAGTTCTCGAGAAAATCCGTGAAGATCAAAACACTTCCTTTATAGATTCCGTGAATATGCCTGATGGAATCTTTTTTTTCGAATCCAAGGTGTTCAGTATTCTCGATAAGGAAAATAAACTGGTCGGGTTTACGCTGATTTCACACGACATCACTGAGCGCAAACGAGCTGAGCAAATTGTTCAAGCGCGATTGAGGATGTTGGAAATGGCGGCCAAACTGTCGATGGATGATCTGCTACAGATGGTGCTGGATGAGATTGAATCGCAGACAGGCAGCGTGATCGGCTTCTACCATTTTTTGAAGGACGATCAGGAAACTCTTTTGTTGCAGAGCTGGTCGACGAATACTCTTCAAAACATTTGTACCGCCGCAGGCAAGGGCAACCACTACCCGATCTCTCAGGCCGGCGTATGGGTCGATTGCGTAATAGAGAGGCGTCCGGTTATCCATAACGACTATGGGTCACTGCTTCACCGCAAGGGACTGCCGCAGGGGCATGCCCCGGTCATTCGGGAAATGGTCATTCCTATTATAAGGCAGGAGCGGATCGTGGCGATTGTCGGCATGGGCAACAAGCCGACAGACTACAATGCTACGGATGTTGAGATCGCTTCGCTCCTGGGCGACTTCTCGTGGGAGATCGTTGAACGCAAGAGAGCGGAAGCGGCCCTTGTCGAGAGCGAGGAGCGGTACCGCGGATTATTCGAAAACATGCTGGACGGATATGCCTACTGCAAGATGGTCTTCGAGGATGGAAAAGCGCAGGACTTCATCTATCTAGAGGTCAACCACGCGTTCGAAAATCTGACAGGATTGAGGAATGTCGTAGGGAGGAGAGTCACAGAGGTCATTCCAGATATTCGGGAGTCCAATAAGGAGCTTTTTGAGATGTATGGCAGAGTATCCCTGACCGGCAAGTCCGAGAGATTCGAGATATATATTGAGGCGCTGAAGATGTGGTTTTCTATCTCGGTGTACAGTCCGGAGAGAGAATTCTTCGTGGCTGTATTTGACAACATCACCGAGCGTAAAAAAGCCGAGGTGACGCTTAAGAAATATTCCGATGAGCTTGTCAGGAGCAACAAGGAGTTGGAACTCTTCTCCACTATCGCGTCACACGACCTCCAGGAGCCGCTCCGTGTGGTGACCGGGTTTGCACAGCTTCTCGATCGACGGTACAGAGACAAGCTGGACGCGGAGGCAAACGAATTTATTTTCTTCATTGTGGACGGGGCAGGCAGGATGGAGCAATTGATCAAAGACCTGCTCGACTATTCGAGGGTAACGACGAGGGGCAAGACCTTTGAACCCGTGGACACGAACGGCGTGGTCCGCAGGGCGCTCGCTAATCTCAAGATGTCTGTCGATGAATCCTGCGCCGAGATTACAGTGGATGCTCTTCCAGAGGTCAAGGTCGACGAGTCGCAGTTTATGCGGCTTTTCCAGAACCTGATCGGAAATGCTGTCAAATATCGCAGGGAAACCGCCCCACGCATCCGGGTTTCGGCGACGAAGGATGGTAATGTATGGGTATTTTCGGTTGCCGACAACGGCATAGGCATCGATCCGAAATACCACGAACGCATCTTCAAGATATTCCAGCGCCTGCATGATAGAGACAAATATACCGGCACCGGGATAGGCCTGGCGGTCTGCAGGAGGATCGTAGAGAGGCACGGAGGTCGCATATGGGTGGAGTCGGAGCAGGGCAAAGGAAGCGTGTTTTATTTTACAATACCGGAGAACTTAGCAGGAGAACTGCAGTGGAACTCCGGATCCGATTAAAAGGAGAAATGTTATGTCGTGCGATAGAGAGCATTCGGTGGAGATTTTGCTGGTGGAGGACAATCCTGGAGACAGACGGCTCGCTATCGAGGTCTTTAAGGACTGCAAGATATGCAACCATATTAATATTGCCCGCGACGGGGTCGAGGCGATGGCCTTACTGCGGCGTGAAGGCGATTATGCGTCTGCACCCCGTCCCGACCTTGTCCTTCTGGACCTGAACCTGCCTAGAAAGGACGGTCGAGAGGTGCTGGCTGAGATAAAACAGGACCCAAGCCTTAAAAATATCCCGGTCGTGATCATGACGACGTCTGAATCGGACCAGGACATTCTGAAGAGCTACAACCTCGGCGCCAACTGCTACATCACAAAACCGATCGATCTGGATCAGTTCATCAAGGTCGTGCATGTAATCGAGGACTTCTGGCTGAAAGTAGTAAGACTCCCGCCGAGTTAACAGCCGTACATATGAATACGTTCGCACATACCCTTAACATCTTATTGGTGGAAGACAGCACGGCTTATGCGCGGCTCTTGCGGGAAATGCTTTCCGATGTGAAAAGCGCGCATATTGGGCTGATTCATACTACCACACTTTCAGGTGCGCTCTCGCTATTGGGAACAACTGCTTTCGATGTTGTGCTTCTGGATATGACCCTGCCAGACAGCGTATGGCCGAATACCCTCGTTAAAGTCGTCGAGTACTCACCGGGAGTACCGGTGGTGGTTCTCACCAGTCTCGACGACGAGATACGAGCGGTCAATGCAGTCCAGAAAGGCGCCCAGGATTATCTCGTCAAAGGCTCTTTCGACGGTCCGCTTATAGGGCGAACCATCCAATACGCCATAGAGCGCCAGCGGTTTAGAACCATGATGGAAGAGACATCACAATCATTACGAGACAGCGAACTGAGATTGAGAACCATTGTGACCAAGAGTGCCGACGGAGTAATAGTGGTAAATAAGAAAGGGGACGTCCGCTTTGTCAACCCTATGGCGAAGACCATGTTTAACTGTACCGAGGGGCCTGTCTCAGATTACTTCCGGGACATATCCTCCAACTTCCACGAGCGGCACGAAATGACGCTGCTATGCTGGAACGGTGAGGTCGCAACTTTGGAAATAATGGCCGTGGAGACAGAGTGGGAGGCCGAGGATGTTTTTATAGTAACGCTGCGCGACATTACCGAACGCAGAAAATCGGAGGAAAAGATACGCCTTGCCGCACGAGTCATGGAGTCCGTCCTGGAAGGTATTTTCATTACTGACACTGAGTTTAAAATACAGACGATGAATCCGGCATTCAGCGACATCACCGAATGGTCGGCTGAAGAACTGCACGGAAGGAACCCTTTTATCTTAAGCGCCGGAGATTACGACATAAGCATTTATAAGCGTATGTGGAAGGAACTGCAAGAGATCGGCAGTTGGGAAGGCGAGGTTTGGAACAGGAGGCACAGCAGTGGAGAGGTGTATCCGGCGTGGTTGAACATCAGCGTGATCAAAAACGAGGCGGGTGTATTGACTAACTATGTAGGGATACTGACAGATATAACCCATAGAAAACTGAACGAAGAACATCTCAAGAGCCTGGCCCATTACGACGTGCTGACCGGGCTGCCGAATAGGTCGCTCTTTTATGATCGACTGACACACGCCATACTCGATGCGCACCGCAGAAATCAGAAGCTTGCTGTCATGTTCATCGACCTCGACGACTTCAAACCGGTCAACGATACGCTTGGACACGACATCGGCGATCGTTTGCTTAGGAAGGCCGCGCAGAGACTGAAAAAATGCGTGCGCGAAAGCGATACCGTGGCGCGCCTTGGTGGGGACGAGTTTACCGTTATAATCTCCGATGTCAAAGACGTGCGGGACGCTGAAAATGTGGCGGAAAAGGTAATTTCCGCTCTAAACCAAACCTTCGTGATCAAAGAAAAAGACTGTTTCATTGGGGCCAGCATTGGAATAAGCATCTATCCCGATGACGGCCAGGACGCCGAAACCATTATTAAAAATGCCGATACTGCAATGTACTACGCTAAGCATCACGGCAAGAACAATTATCACGCATGCTCGGGAGGGGACTATGGATCGACTAGTTCCATAGAGGGGTCACCATAAATGTGGTCAACGGCTACAAGATCTTGACAAAACTCTACCTGGAACACTTCCCGTTGTCCGCAACAAACGTTCTTGTAGTGTCACTGTTGAACACGGTGTTTACGTCCGTTCTTATCCACAGTTCGGCACACCCGCCGTCACGGATGTTGACCGCATAAAACGTGTTGTTGTTAAACGACCCGAGAGAACCATAAGATATCCCGGATATCGTAATGGTATTTGTTCCAGTAGCCACGGCATAAAAGGCGGACGAACACCCGCCTGAGCAATAATAAGACCAGCCGGAAGGCGGTGGCAGGGATACACTCCCTATCTTGGCATCAGTAAAGGTGCCTGACGCCAAGTTGTTAACTACTTGAGCGTCAGGCCCACCGCCGCTGCCACCAGAGGTCACTGTAAAGCTGACATACTTACTATCTATTAGATTCCAGCTTGTATCGTATAAGTATTCACAAAAATAATAATTGCCTGTGTCAGCCATCGGAGGGATCCATCGCAGTATATCAGTATTACTTAGCGTTTGATTGGCAGAAAGCGTTATCGGTAATAAAACAGTATCGACGAATGAGCCTGTTGGAGTATAGACAGCCGCGTATAAATATATTGAATTGCTTGAACTGGAATTATTTGTAATTGTCGACGTTATCGGGCCGACGGTTCCACCAGGCGAAACAGTGGTGGTTGAAGGGGCAGATAGCGTATGAGTGATAGAACCTGTTGCTGCAGCGTCAAACGTTGCTGTATCGGTGGTAAGGACAACCTTGCCTGATGACTGTTCGCCGCGAACACACCGGACATTTAAGCTGCGCGGCTTAAATTCGTCGGCTACCCGGCCGCTCATTTCCGATACGTACCACGCGCTGTTTTCCGTGCCGTCGACGCATGTAGTGGACGCCCAATAACCAACGTAGGACGTCAGCACGTATGGTAAATAGGTAATATTTATTGCCGGATTCCATTTTGTATAATTTGTGATAGATTCAAGTTCTTTTATATTCGGCAGCCGCCAATCTGATTTCCCGCCAAGGTTCAAACTGTTACAGTATGACAGAGCATTAGTCGATGTCATTTGGCCACCCTCTGTCTGCTGCCACATAAGACCGGTGTTGTTGTCTGTAACCGTGCCGTTTTTGTTGTCGGTATAGTTCATAGGGTTGAGGATGTGCGCACCATCCTCCCCTGTGTCGGGCAGAGTAAAGGCATAAGATAGAGATGCAAAGCTGAAGAGCAAAAGAATGACAGCGATAAGAACAGACTGTCTTTGTCGCGTCATGTTAAATCCCTTTTTATTCTCATAATTGTAATTATAAGTCGTTTTCCTACGAATGTCACGTCAAATTTACGGATTTCTTTCCAGCTTCTAACTTGGCGAACTTTCAAGAGGATATCCCTTAGAGTTGAATCCTGCGAGCATTATTTACGGGGTATATGTATTCCATGTGCTTGGCTGTGGCATATGCAATAGTTTCGCCGTAATAGCGAGCTACATTAGTGACGGACGATTGACGACATAAGGGCTTCGAGACGGCTGATGCTGGTCAGTACCCGTTCAGGGGAATGCGCCTCTATCGTGTGAATTACAGGAGCATCTTTCAGTGAGCTTAACAAGGCACTGAAATCGAAGGTGCCGTCGCCGATCGGAAGGTGCTGGTCTGCGCTTCTGTCGTTGTCGTGCAGGTGCAATTCGGTAATATGAGGAGCAAGATCATCGAGCCACTCACTCAAGGGTACTTTTGAAAACAGGTTGCAATGTCCTGAATCAAAGCATATGCCGAAATTTCCGGAACCCATTTCCTTCATTAGCAGCGCGAGGTTAGCGGGATTGTCTTCAAAAATATTCTCGATTGCTATCTTCACGCCGGATCTTTTTGCGCGTTCATTAAGCGGTCCCCATGTCTCGATGCTCTTCTGGAGCCAGAGATCGATCGAAAGCCCGTATTTCCATTTCTCGTAGCCGGAATGAAAAACAATGCATAAGGGTTTTAAGACTTCAGCTATATCGAGCATTTGGTTGAAACGCATGACGGTGGCCTCACGCACCTTGGCATCGATAGCACCAGGGCTGAGGTCCATAAAGGGGGCGTGAAAGGAAAGTGAAGGAATATATGTAAGATTATTTAGTAATGATTCGTAAGACGCCGCATCGACTGCATCGAGAAAAGACGAATTAAAATAAATCTCCAGATTGAGCTTGTGCTGGTTTAATAACTGTGCGTGTTCTGAAATTTTATCGCAGGGGATATGGACGTGAGGACCTGCTCCGGCAGCCACCATTGTCAGGAGGCAGAAACAGGCTCTTTCTTGGTTTCAGGCTTTGCTTCCTTCTTGCTGTCGGTCCCGGATTCGGACTTTGATTCGGACTTTGATTCGGTCGGACTCGCGGAATCTTTGTTTGCAGCTCTCTTTCTCTCATTTGTCGAGCTTTGAGATGCGTAGTCGGTTTTATACCAGCCGGTCCCTTTAAGGACAAAAGAAGAGTTTGATATCAGCTTTTTTAACTGGCCGCCGCATTCAGCGCAGGTGGTAAGCGGCGCATCGCTGAATTTCTGCATTGCCTCGGTGGTCAGGCCGCACTTGATGCATTCATATTCGTATATAGGCATATTCCCTCTTTACAACTCCCGCTTTGTTCTTTAATATAACCGACGTGAGGCTGTCAGGTCAAGGAATCATGGTCTACTGTAGTCCATGTTATTGACTTTTTACCCAAAATTTTGTTTATATATATATTCGAATTTATTTTGGGGGTGACTCTATGTATGTAATTGTGGAAGCCTTGGGCGAACAAATAAGAGTATCAGCGGGAGACACAGTCCGCGTAAATAAAATCAATGCTGATGATAATACTGAAGTTGTACTTGATAAGGTGTTGATGTTTGAAAAAGACGGTACCGCTGTATGGGGGAACCCCTATGTAGCCGGCGCCAGCGTTAAAGCCGAGATCGTGGGATCGGGCAGGTATGACAAGATAAGGGTATTGAAAACCACGCCGAAAAAGGCGCACAATAAGATCAATGGACACAGACAGCACTATACTAGTGTAAAGATCAAAGAAATTAATATAGGATAACCGGAGGTCAGCCATGGCACATAAGAAAGGTGTTGGAAGCTCGAGGAATGGTCGCGATAGCCAGTCTCAGCGGCTCGGTGTTAAAAGGTTCGGAGGAGAGTTTGTGCGTGCCGGAAGCATTATTATCAGGCAGCGCGGGACGAAGGTCCACAAGGGCGCTAATGTAGGTATAGGCTCGGATGACACGCTCTTTGCATTAATCGACGGCGTTGTCAAGTTTGAGAGGAAGGACAAGACCAGGAACAAGGTAAGCGTTTATCCGGTAACTGAAGCGATGGAGACACCTGTTACCGCATGAAGTAGTGCCTTTGCTAATAAATCTGAAGGCAGGTCATGCGACCTGCCTTTTTTATTTTGCGAATCCTTAAAAACGATGGCATACTGAATTATGAAATTTGTTGACTACGGGAAAATATATGTAAAGGCCGGTGACGGGGGCAGAGGATGCGTTGCCTTTCGCCGGGAGAAGCATGTGCCGAGGGGAGGGCCTAACGGGGGCGACGGCGGCAGGGGAGGAAATATTGTTTTCCGGACCTCGCCTGAGTTGAATACTCTGCTGGACCTTCAATACAGGAGGGAATACAGGGCCCAACGCGGAGAACACGGCATGGGCAGCAACTGTCACGGCAAGGATGGAGTCGACCTCGTTATTCCCGTGCCTGTCGGAACATTGATCAAAGACGCCGATACCTCTGAAACTATAGCTGATCTGGACCAGGAGGGATCTGAAGTCGTTATAGCGCGCGGAGGCAGAGGAGGGCTGGGCAATTCCAATTTTGCCACCGCGACACGACAGGCGCCAAGGTTTGCGCAGCCAGGCGAACCTGGCGAAGAGAAATGGCTTGTGCTGGAATTAAAGCTTCTTGCGGATGTGGGCCTCGTAGGGCTTCCCAATGCAGGCAAATCGACCCTTATATCCGTTATATCCGCTGCCAGGCCGAAAATAGCGGATTATCCATTTACGACTCTCGTACCGAATTTGGGAGTAGTGAAGACGGAAGGCTTCAGCAGTTTTGTTGTGGCCGACATACCGGGAATAATAGAAGGGGCCCATTCCGGGACAGGGCTTGGGTTTCAGTTCCTGCGTCATATAGAGCGGACCTCCATTCTGCTCCATCTGGTCGATGTTTCCGACACAATCACGTCCGATCCTGTCGATGATTTTGAAAAGATAACGAAAGAACTATTATTATATAGCGAGGGACTGGCAGACAAGCCTGTAGCCGTGGCCGGAACAAAACTGGACATAGCTCATGATGGAGAGAGGCTGCGACGGCTGAGTGAATACTGTGCGAAGGAAAACCTGGATTTCTTCCCTGTCTCGGCCCCTACGGGTGAAGGCATCAGGCAGCTTGTAATGTACCTGGCCGGAAAAGTGGAAGAAAGGAAAAAAGAAAAAAGTTAGCTGATAAACTCGACATGGCACGGATAGTCGTAAAAATAGGCAGTAACATTCTGACCGAAGCCTCGGGTGGACTGAACCATAAAAGGATACAGGCCATTGCAGGCGATATTTCAGATGTCTGCGACAGCGGTCATGAGATAGTGATTGTTTCATCCGGAGCAGTGGCTGCGGGGATGAAAAAACTCGGGCTCAAAGAACGTCCTACTGAAATAAGGCTGAAGCAGGCGGCTGCTGCGGTAGGTCAATCATCGCTCATGTGGGACTATGAAAAGAGCTTCGAGCCCTACCTTAAAAAAGTGGCGCAGGTACTTCTTACGAGAGAAGATTTTCACGACCGGGTGCGTTATCTTAATTCTAAAAACACGCTGGTCACGCTTCTTTCCTACGCAGTCATTCCGGTCATCAATGAAAATGATACGGTGGCTACGGACGAAATCAAGTTAGGGGACAATGATCAGCTTGCCGCGCTCGTATCGGGACTCATTGATGCCGAACGTCTGATCATCCTCTCTGATGTCGATGGTTTGTACTCCAGTAATCCGGCGAAGGACCACGACGCAAAAATCATTTCATATGTAGACTCTGTTACAAGCGAAGTTGAAGCTATGGCAGGAGGGACCGGGAGTGCGGTGGGGACCGGAGGTATGTATACAAAGGTGCTGGCTGCGAAAAAATCGCTTTCTTACGGAATAACGGTCAATATTATAAACGGCAGGAAGAAAGGGCTCATTTCTTCTGTGATGGCAGGCAACGAGCACGGGACAGAGTTCAGACCGCATGAGAAGAAAATATCTTCAAGAAAGGGCTGGATCGCCTATGCCATAAAGACCAGGGGCTCTCTTACTATTGATGATGGCGCAGTCAACGCCCTGGAGAATTCGGGCAAGAGCCTGCTGCCTTCCGGTATCTTACGCATTGACGGCATGTTCGATACCGGCGATGCCGTATACTGCGTAGACTCAGAGGGCAAGCGCATTGCTAAGGGAATAGTTAATTATTCAGCGGCCGATATAGAAAAAATCAAAGGGAAAAAGACCGCCGAGATAGAACGCATTTTGGGTTATAAATATTCGGACGAAATAATTCATAGGGACAACCTGGTTATATTGTCCTAACTTAACTTTGAAAAGTCCGCGATCTGCAGGGCCAGTTGTTGTATTGTTTTAATCAGCGCGAAACGGTTCTGTTTTACGGCCTCGTTCTTATCCATGATCAGCACCTTATCGAAGAATACGTTTATCGGCCCCGTAAGTTCCTGAAGCACTTTAATCGCATCGAAATAAAGGTGTTTTGCGACAAGAGATTTTACTTTGGCCGAACGGGCGGCCGTATCGCGGAAAAGTGTTTTTTCCTCTTCGTGAACGAAAAGTGATTCATCCACATCAGGCAGAGGGCCTTTCGGAGCTATATTGTTGATCCTTTTTTGGGCGAGAAGAAAAACATCAGGGCCCTCCGACTCCCTGAATTTTTTCAGTGAGTCGAGACGTTCTTTTACGGCAAAAAACGGCTCGTTTTTTACAAAATGCAGAACAGAGGAGACTGCATCCTGCGTGTAGCCGTTGGTCTGGAAGAGCGCGTCGGCCCTCTGTTCAAAAAATTTGACAAGACTGTCCATGACCCGTTCTTTTTCTTTAATGGTAAACGGGTGCAAGGCCTTCTTCAGCAGAGAAGAGAGCGATAGCGGACACTTCGTATTCATCAAAATGGATATAATCCCGATTGTCTGTCTTCTCAGCGCAAACGGGTCTTCCGACCCTGAAGGGGACAAGCCCAGCATAAAGAAGGACGCAACGTTGTCGAGTTTGTCGGAGAGGCTTAGAATAGAACCGAGGCGGGTCTCAGGCAGGCGGTCTCCGGAATACGCCGGCAGGTACTGTTCAGCCAGCGCGCGCGAAATTTTTTCGCCAAGTCCTTCTTCGAGGGCATAATAGCTGCCCATTATACCCTGGAGTTCAGGAAATTCCCGCACAACGCCTGAGATGAGGTCTGCCTTCGACATCATTGCCGCAGTATTGGCATCTTTCTTGGGTTCCTTGAAGCTTTGAGAGCCGATATACTCGGCTATTGCAGCTATGCGCAGCGTTTTATCGTACAAGGTCCCCAGCTTTTCATGGTAAACGACTTTCTTGAGACCTTCGAGGCGTTCGCGGAGAGGAACTTTCACGTCTTCTTCGTAATAAAAACGGGCATCTTCAAAACGGGCCCTCAAGACCCGCTCAGCGCCTTTCTTTACGTTTTCAGCATTATTAGGCGTCGTGTTGCTGACAGCTATGAAATAATTGAGCAGTTTGCCCTGCGGGTCCTCCAGAGCGAAATATTTCTGATGGCCTCTCATGACGGTGGTCAGCAATTCTTTCGGCAGTGCAAGGTATGAGTCTGAAAAAGTGCCCAGCACAGGCGTAGGATACTCCGTAAGATACACAACATGCTGCAAAAGGTCCGGGTCGTTAATTACAGAGGCATTTACCGACGCTGCCAGTTTGTGGGACGCCTCCGTTATTACCCTGGACCTTTCTTCCGGATCGAGCAGTACGAAGTTGTTCTTTAAGAGGTTTATGTATGTCTTGCAGTCCTTTACTTCAAAAGGAGCAGGGGCCAGGAAGCGGTGCCCTCGTGTCATGCCCGTTGATTTAATGCCCTCTATTTCAAAAGAGACGCGCTTGTTGTCAAACAGTGCAAGGACCCAGTGGATCGGACGGGCGAATCTGAAATCGCCGTTGCCCCAGCGCATTGATTTAGGGAAGTGCAGTGTAATGATGAGCTTCGGCAGCAGTTCAGGGAGAAGTGACTCCGTGGTCTTGGCCTCTTCCTTGATGACTGCTACCAGGTATTTGCCTTTGCCTTTCTCTTTTTGGGAAATATCGCTCAAGGCAATGCCGTTTGTCTTTGCAAAGGCTTCGGCAGCCTTTGTAGGCTTTCCAGCGGCGTCGAAAGCGACGTTTACCGGAGGCCCCCAGATCTCCCGTGCCAATGAGTTCTGCGACGCATTCAGCTCCGCAATAAGCGCCAGCCTTCTGGGCGTTGCACAAGAGTGTATCGAAGTCACGCCTATGGCGAAATCGGAGAATAGCTTTTCTGCGTTTGATTTGAGCTTCTCAATTGTCTCCGGCAGAAAGCGGGCCGGGACCTCTTCCGTCCCTATCTCGAGCAGGAGCTGATGCTTGTCTTCAACAATATTAGCTGCGGCCTTTTTTAGAGGCATGTCTGCCTTTCGCAAAGAGGAAAGCCCTTTCCCTCACGCTGTTTCAGAAAAGCTTCAGCGCATAGTTTGGCAAGGGCCCTCACCCGCGCGATATAGCCTGTTCGTTCAGTGACGGACAGTACCCCGCGAGCATCAAGTAGATTAAAGGTATGGGAGCATTTTAGGCAAAATTCATACGACGGCAATACCAGGCCGAGGGCATCCATTCTCTTTGATTCGCCTTCGTAAGAGTCGAACTGTTTCATGAGCAGATCGGTGTCGGCGAAATCAAAATTATATTTCGAAAATTCGATCTCACCCTGTTTGTGGATCTCTCCGTACTTGATGCCCTTGCACCATTCCAGTTCAAAAAGATTATCTATGCCCTGGAGATACATGGCTATCCTTTCAAGGCCATAGGTTATTTCAAGGGAAACGGGCTTAAGGTCGATGCCGCCGACCTGCTGGAAGTAAGTAAACTGGGTGATTTCCATGCCGTCAAGCCATACTTCCCATCCAAGACCCCATGCTCCCAGGGTAGGCGATTCCCAGTCATCCTCGACAAAACGGATATCGTGTTTGATGGGATCGACACCGATATGCGCCATGCTTTCAAGATATAAATCCTGGCTTTCGAGAGGAGAGGGCTTTAGAATGACCTGGTACTGATAATACTGCTGCAGCCTGTTGGGGTTCTCTCCGTAACGCCCGTCAGTCGGACGCCTGCAAGGCTCCACATACGCTGTCTTCCACGGTTCAGGACCGAGCACCCTGAAAAATGAGGCCGTATGAAACGTGCCGGCCCCCACTTCAGTATCATAAGGCTGAAGCAAAATACACCCTTTTTTAGACCAAAAGTCCTGCAAGCTCGAAATCAAGTCCTGGAAATACATGGGCCTCTCATTGTCAAAAAAATGTAATGCGAATTAACATATTATAAGAAAGGTAAATTTTTTGTCAAACAAACACCCGATTCCCATCTGGGGTTTTTTGCGCCCTGCAGGGACCATAGCTATACCTTTTTACAGTAAATGCTATATAATTTCTTTAATTTAGAAAGATGGAGGAAATGATAATGGTCAAAACCATTGCATGCATGATGATAGTTTTTATATTGGCCCCTGCAGCAGCTTTTGCACAGGACACGCTCAAGGAAGAAGAGACTATATTTGATATAATTGCCGTAAGGCCTTTGGCCTTAGTTTCGCTTACCATAGGCACAGCTTTTTTTATAGGTTCCATTCCTTTAGGCGTAGTTAGCGGAAGTACCGGTAAAGCTGCGAAAGCACTGGTTACCGATCCATTCAAGTATACGTTTACCAGGGACCTTGGAGACTTTGACAATTCCGAAAATAAGACGGACGGGCATAATAGCAAAGGTAAGAACAGTTTGCAGTAGCTCAAAGTAATTTATAACGATAGCGTAGTGCGAGGGTGGGGTTACCCCCTCATGCACGCAACTCTTCTACAGCTGATGAGCATCAGGTCTTGCATTCATTATCAAGGCGGTTCAGCAAATCTATCATTTCACGGGAGAGGCTTTCCATCTCTTTATAACTTTGTTCCGCCGTGTTCTTGTCGCCGCTGATGTGCCTGGCTACGGTGTCGGCTGCAAGACGATGTATTTTTTCGTGAACAGGCTCTATCGCCCTGAAAGATTGCATGCTGCTGCATATTTCCTGGCCGTGGGTATAATACCATTTGCCGAACCTGCACGTTTTGTGGTCCGGCAGCTTTGAAGGCTCCAGTTTGATCTCGCCTGCTACATGTGAATGCACCCTCTTAACGAAGTTTTTGTGGTCGCTAGTTGCCAAATGTATCATTATCGAAGCGCTGCCCTTTGTCTTAACGCCCGAAGTTATGTTCCGCAACTCCTCGGTAATGTCCGACATTTTGTTGACTTCCTTCATAACAGACTCCGACAGCTGTCCCATTTCGCTCGAAATGCCGGAGGTCCTGTCTATGTTCTTTTTCACCTCGCCTGTCACGGAGGACTGTTCGTCTACCGCCGTGGCAATATTTGTAATCTGCGAGCTTACGCTGCTGACAGATTCAACTATAAGGGTCAATGACTCACCAACCTGGCGGATATATTCCGTCGCCCTCGTAACTTCAGATGACGCGTCATCCATCGATCTCGATGTATGTTTCGAGTCTTCCTGCACAGCCATTATCTTGTCGGAGATTTCAGTAGTGGCCTTTATAGTGCGTTCGGCAAGTTTCCTGACTTCGTCAGCCACAACGGCAAAACCTCT
>JADFXI010000005.1:0-47823 GCA_015233655.1 Nitrospirota bacterium
ACCAAGATTATTTCCAGGTCTCTGCTCATACCGCTCGTGGCGGTGCCGATGACGATATTTTTGTACATTTTTCTTCCCCGCACCAGTTACCCCGTGCTTAATTTTCTGAATCGTGGCGGAGGCGTTGCCACGACCGGATTCACTGATCAGGTCAGGCTCGGCACGGTATCCAGTATTCAGGAAAACAGCGCAATTATCTTCCGTGCAGGCATGGAAAAAATAAATGACGATTCATTGTATTGGAGAGGCATTGTCCTCGATTATTTTGATGGGGCTTCATGGAAGAGTACCAGCAGGACGGATGACCGCCTTTATTCATTTCGCGGGATTGCCGGTAAGCGTGTTGTACAAGCCATTTACCTGGAGCCGTACGAAAACAAATATTTCTTCGCCCTCGATCTGCCTCTGAATATTTCTTTGCAGCATGTGCAGAGACGTCCTGATATGACTTTTTTTCAGGACGAAAGAATATCCAGACGCATTAAATACTATGCATGGTCAAGCATTGCGGAAATATTGCCGGAAAAGAATATTGAACGAGCACTTTACCTTCAGCTGCCCCAAAAAATATATGCCAGGACTGGCAGGCACGAGAAGATAGAGGACCTGGCGAAGCGCCTGGCTGTCAGGAATAATACCGAGGCGACTATTAAAGCTGTGTTCTATTTTCTGAAGAACGGCAATTACAGATATAGTCTGAATAATCTGCCGCAGACCTCACAGCCTGTTGAGGATTTCCTTTTCAAGTACAGGTACGGCAATTGCGAATATTTTGCATCGGCCATGGCAGTCATGCTCAGGATGAACGGTATACCGGCAAGGCTAATCGGAGGATACCGGGGCGGTTACTACAACGAAATGGGCAAGTATTATTTAGTTCCCGAAAAGAATGCGCATGTTTGGGTCGAGGCGTATATTGACCACAAGGGATGGGTGCGTGCGGACCCGACGCCAATGGATACTTCGCGGTTTGGGAGCGGTCCCAGGAAAGACCTGTTTTTTAGGGCGAGGATACTGTTTGACGCGATAAACTATGCTTGGAATGCCTCTGTAATAAATTATGATCTGGAGGGACAATTATCGATTCTTGCTGCGGTGAGGGCCGGCATAAAAAGGCCTGTGTTCCATTTCAGTCCCGGTAAATTTGACTTGATAAAGTATCTGTTGTTTGTCTGTGTCACCTTTGCCGGACTTTATGCCTGTTTCGTTGTACTGAGCTGGAGAAAAGCCCCTGATCAACGCATTATAAGCCTTTTCCTGAAAAAAACAGGGAGGCTTGGCTTTGTGAAGATTAAGTCGGAAGGGCTCGAGGAATTCGTAATGCGGATCGATGATGCTGGGATGCGAGAAAGGGCACTGGTGTTCGTAAAGGAATTCGAGCGTTATTACTACAGGGATGAAGAGATCAGTCCGGGAACATCGAAGCGCCTGCGGAATCTCATTAAGGACATTTAAGTTCGGCCAAGAAATAAAGGGAGCAGCCGGGATACGGTGCTGAAGCACTGTGCCCTGGCTGCTCAAGGACGGTTTGATTATACGTATTTATTAATACGCGTTCCTGTTTCTCCAGTGACTGCGGACTGAACGCCCGAGACTTTCTGTGTATTGAGGCTGTTGTTAAGGGCATTGAGCTGGGTTGCAAACGAGTTGTCGCCTCCGCCATGTTTCTTGTGTTTTACGGCAAGTGCAAAGTCCAAATGGTCCCTGGCTACCATCGACGTACCGGTAGGGCTTATATTGCCGCCAATGTTACCACCCATGTTCCCCAGACCACCTATGCCAATCCCTATTCCTGCGCTCATTATTTTCCCCCCTGCAAGTTATCCAAGTGTGAATAACAACAGCCTCGAAAGGCCGCCATCAAATGTGTGAAGTTGAAACATATATATCAAGAATGATACCAGGCAACGCTCTCTTGAAATCACAGCGTATTATTGAGTGCAGCTAAAAGATAGATATGGGATTTGCCCCATAGTTTGTGGGATGAAAACCATAAATAAAGTCCACGAGCAGGCAGCGCCATGGCATGACAGCCCGACAGCAGCATATTGAATGAAGTTTGTTAAGAGATGCCGTAATCGGTGATCTTGATGAGCAGAGTTTTATAATTTACTTGCAGCAGCTGGGCAGCTTTTGATTTATTGCCTCTCGTCAATTCCAATGCCTTCATGATCGCCTTTTTTTCAACTTCTCTGACAGCCATGGCTGTCAGTTCTTTTAGAGGTAAAAGTTCGAAAGGTTCTTTTTTTACATCAGGCTCATCGAGCAAAAACTCCATATCTCTGCTCTTTATGGAATGGTCCTGGGACAGCAGTACAGCTCTTCGGAAAATAATGTTTCTCAGCTCCCTGACATTTCCGGGCCACTGATAACGCTTCAAAACATCGAATACTTCATCGCTGAAATTTTTTACAGGGACCTTCAGCTTTGCTTCGGCTTCTGCCAGGAATTTCTGTGCGAGGAAAGGGATGTCTTCAACCCTCTCCCTGAGCGGAGGAATGGTTATAATAAATTCACTGAGGCGGTAAAAGAGGTCCTTCCTTATATTTTTTTCAGCGAGGGCCTGCTTTATGTCCATATTAGTCGCTGACAAAACCCGGATATCTATATTCTTTGTTTCACCGCTTCCCAGAGGGTGTATCTCTTTTTCCTCTATAACTGTCAGAAACTTGCTCTGGGCGTATGGTGTCATGTTTTGAAGTTCATCAATAAATATGGTGCCGTCGGAAGCGAGTTCGAACAGGCCTTTTCGTTTCCTGTCGGCGCCTGTAAAAGCACCTTTTTCATATCCGAAGAGTTCACTTTCAAGAAGGGTTTCGGGTATTGTCCCCAAATCGATTCTTATAAAGGGATTTTGGGCACGCGGACTTAAATTGTGAATTAAGCCTGCAATAAATGACTTGCCGACGCCGGTTTCTCCCTGGATCAGAACAGTAAAATCAGTTTTAGCAATACGACGGACCTGATCGATTACTTCTTTCATTTTGTCGCTTCGGCCCAGCAGCCATTCAAGGGATGCTTCAGTCTCGGCATTGAGCCTTTCACGCTCATTAATACGCAAGAGAGGGTTGGGGTCCTCATCAGAGAACCCGGCCATGCTTTTTTCGAGCAGTTCCATAGTCCTCAGACGCTCTTTTAAGTCCTTTATTTCGTCAGACAAATTTATGTTATTGCTCTCTTTCATTTAAACTCTCACCGTTAATTCATGATAATATAATGATAACTTAAATAACAAAGGGAAACCACTGCAATATATTGGTATACTAGAGCTGGAGGGTCGATATGGACAACAGTATAGCTAAGAAGAAGATATTGATAGTCGACGACGAAGTGAGCTTTCTGTCTCTTCTCAAGTCCAACCTGGAGAGAAGAGGAAGTTTCGAGGTAGCCACGACTGCAAACCCGCATGAAGTGTTGGGCCTCGCCAAGGGAAACCATCCGGATCTAATTTTGCTTGATATATTAATGCCTGAAATGGACGGCATGACCCTGGCGGCAAGTCTTAGGAGCAATAAGGATACCGGCGACATCCCTATAGCGTTTCTCACAGCTCTTGCAGATGAAGAGGATGTTCGGGATGTCAGGGGCAAGGCCGGGGAGAACTATATTTTTTCAAAGCTCGGGTCAACTGATGAACTCATTGTCTCAATATCCGAGATTCTGAAATAAGCAACCGAACACGAAGACTGTCGGGTATAAGCAAGAACCCCTTTGCGCCGTTCAGAGCCTGCTCACAATATAATATTGTTTGCCGGCGATTCTGTCATCAACCTTCACCCAATCTTTGGACTGGTCCTCTTCCATCAACTCGTCCTTAATGCGAAAATCCTGCAAATGACTCTTCTCAAGATAAGGGATCAGCTCCTGCTTTGAATCAGCAGTAATGACGGCCAGACTGCCGGACACTCTGGATGTCCTGTGGAGGACTGAAATCGTGTCACCCTTCTTCATATGTTTATGGTTCATCAGTGCGTCGTAGATACTCGAGTGAACGAACATCTCTATTCTTTCAGTTTCTTTTGCCTGCTCTGATTTCTTCATATTGTCTTCAATCGCTTCGCGGTCTGCTTTTCGCGCGTCGATCTCGGCCTGTTTTTTCAAGGCCCTCTCAATGGCCTCTTTAGCCGTTCCCTCTTCCAGAAACATGGTGACAAGCTGGCTCTTATTCATATTCTCCCGCTAAGCCTTGACTGCAATTATATGTCTCTTTCACGCTATCTATCTTTAATTTACAACGCCGGACATATTTTTGCAAAGATGCTGCCGGAGTCAGGACTTTTAAATAATAAAATGATATGATAAATTACGGTTAATAACTATGGGAATTATATGGGGGGAGGGGAAAATGAAATTATCAAGTTCATGCGAAATTACCGTAAAGGGCTTACTGTATTATTGTCTTATTTCTTTGGCAGCCGGATTGGCACTTGGTATAGGAGGAGTTCTTATTTATATAAATTACTTCATGAAATGAAGCGCCGTTCTTTTGTCGCCCACTCTATTATGGCGTCTGCCATCGCCTTGATGGTGGCTTCCCTGGGCATGATTGAGACTTTCAGCCCAGCCTTGTTTATTGCGCGTTCTGTGACAGGTCCGATGGCTGCAATTGTCGCGGCCTGAAGGAGGCCCATAGCATCTTCGCCCATCATTTCAAGGAAATTATTGAATGTGGCTGCACTTGTGAAGGTGGCGATTGAAATACGCCCTTCCTGCAGGAAGCGTTTAAGTCTCTTGCCGTGCTTTTCAGGTTTAATCGTGCGGTATGCCACCGGGGTATCTATCTCGCCGCCAAGGTCAAGCACCTTTTGCGGAAATGTCTCCCGGGCAAACTCGGCCCTCGGAAGCAACATCCTTATACCTGTCAGGTCGTGGTCCTTTGCCCTTCTCCCTTTGCCGCCTTTTTTCAAAAAGGCCTCAATCAAACCCTCCGAGTTGAAGGCTTCAGGAACGAGGTCTACTTTCAACCCGTAGTCCCTCAGTGCCACGGATGTCTTTGTGCCTATAGCGCACAATCTTATTCCCTTCAAGTCCCTTATGTCCCTGTCTTTGGCAAGGAAGCGCTGCATGAAAAACTTGAAGCCGTTGGCGCTCGTAAAAATGAGCCAATTATATGTGCCGATTTTATCTATGGCAGCATCCAGAGAATCAAAGTTGTCCGGTTGTATTGTTTTAATCGTGGGGAATTCAAAAATTTCGGCGCCGAGTTCTTCCAGAGGCGCATAATCCTGGGTATACTCCCTCGTAATCAGGACTCTGTGGCCAAAGAGAGGCTTGTTTTCGTACCATTTAAGAGTATCTCTGAGCTTTACCACGTTTCCTACAACCATCACGGCTGGGGGCCTTATACGCTCTTCCTTCACCTGTCCCGAAATATTGCCCAAAGTGCCGACGACTGTTTTCTGATCAGGCCGGGTACCCCAGCGCACCACTGCAGCCGGCGTATCTGAGGGTTTGCCGCTTTCGATAAGCTTAGACGCAATATGCTCTATGTTCTTCACACCCATAAGAAAGACAAGCGTTTCAAAGCCCGAAACGAGTTTTGGCCAATTAATAGTGCTCTCGGTTTTGGCCAGGTCCTCATTCCCGGTGATTACTGAAAAAGAGGACGAATACTTCCGGTGGGTTAGGGGAATACCGGCATAAGCCGGAGCCGCAACAGAAGAACTGATACCTGGCACGATTTCGAATTCTATGCCCTCTGCGACAAGGACCTCTGCTTCTTCTCCTCCACGGCCGAAAATAAAAGGATCGCCTCCCTTCAGTCGGCATACCAGCTTGCCTTCCCTGGCCTTGGCTACAAGGGCCTGGTTGATCTGATCCTGTGTCATCTCGTGATGACCGCCGCGTTTGCCTGCATAGATAAATTCAGCATCATGGTGCACATAATTCAAAATCTGGGCGTTCAGATGGAAGTCATAAACTACAGTATCGGCTTTTTGGAGACACCGCATGCCTTTGACTGTTAATAGACCTATATCTCCGGGTCCTGCTCCGATTAGGTAGACTTTGCCTTTTTTCATTCGCGTAATGCCCTTGTCAGCTGCTTAGTTCGCCGTCAACAGGCGGGACGTTCTTGCCGTATACTTCGTCAAGTATTTCTTTGGCGCCCATGGAAAGGAGGCTTTCCGCCAAATGAACACCCAGGGATTCAGCATCGTGAGGATTTCCCTGGATGGATCGTCTCACAATTCTGTCTCCTGTAACACTGCCGACGAGCCCGTTGATGGTCAGAATATTGTTTTGGATCTTTGCGTGCGCTGCTATAGGCACCTGGCAGCCGCCTTCGAGGCGCTTCAGCAAGGCCCTCTCGGCCCTGACGCAGAGCGAGGTCTCGTGGTGATTGAGAGGACTGATTAGAGAGTTGATAAAGTCGTCGTCAATCCTGCATTCGATACCCACAGCCCCCTGGCCTATGGCCGGCAAGCTCAAATCATGCGGGAGTATCTCGGTAATACGGTTTTCCCACCCGAGTCTCTTTACGCCTGCAACAGCCAGAATTATGGCGTCGAACAGGCCTTCATCGAGCTTTCTGAATCTTGTATTGAGATTGCCTCTTAATTGTTCGATCCGCAAATCCGGCCTTTTATGAAGGATCTGGCAGGAGCGGCGAAGGCTGCTGGTGCCTATCTTTGCGCCCTGGGGCAAGGCATCAAACCGGCTTATCCTGGACCTGCTGTCGTGCATAGCGGAAATGAAGGCATCACGGGGATCCTCACGCTCGCAAATGACCGCGAGATGAAGACCGGCAGGAAAGTCGGTCGGCACGTCTTTCATGCTGTGGACAGCTATGTCAGCCCTGCCTTCCAATAGGGCTTCCTCGATCTCTTTCACGAACAGGCCTTTGCCTCCGACCTGCGCCAGTGGCACGTCCAGTATCTTGTCGCCGGTGGTCTTGATCTTGTTCAGTTCAATACTGATGCCCGGCGCTAGTTTCTCGAGCCGGGCCTTTACCCACTCAGCCTGCCATAGAGCAAGCGCACTGCCTCTTGTGCCTATTACGATTTTATTCTTCATGGTTATTCCCGTTGATTCCGTATAGTTTTTTTATCATCGCTATGAGTTCATCGCGGTCTTCGGCATCTTCCTTGAGGGCCGATGTAGGCGGATGTATCAGCTTATTGACAATTGAAGATGCAAGGTATTCCACTGCCTTAAGACGTTCTTCACCGAGATCTGAATATTTGCCCCTGAATTTTTCGAACTCTTCGTTCTTTATTTCTTCGGCCTTCCGCCGCAGTGCTACAATGGTAGGCACAGAGTCGAGAGACGACATCCATTTTATGAATTTATCGACTTCCTCATCAATGATCTGTTGGGCCACCTCTGCTTCCTTCTGCCTTTCCTGTATGTTGAAATCGATGACTTCCTGCAGGTCATCGACATCGTAAAGATATACATTCTCTATCTTGTTTATTTCAGGGTCGATATTGCGGGGCACCGATATGTCGATAATAAAGACCGGGCGGTGCTTGCGCTCTTTCATAACTTTATTCATCTGCTCTTTTACGAGTACATATGAAGGGGCGCCGGTGGAGCATATGATAATGTCCATTTGAACAAGCTCGTGCAAGAACTCTTCAAAACGGACGGCCCTGCCGTTGAATTCAGAAGCGAGTTCGCAGCCGCGTTCGTAAGTCCTGTTGACCACTGCAACTTCCTTGACTCCGTTGTTGACAAGGTGGCGCGCAGCAAGCTCGGCCATTTCTCCGGCGCCGAGAAGCATGAATGACTTGCCTGAAAGATCAGTGAAGATTTTCCTGGCCAGTTCAACGGCTGCAAAGCTTATCGAAACGGCGTTTTCGGCTATTTTAGTCTCGGTACGCACTCGCTTGGCAGTTGATATGGCTTTTTTCATCAGCTTGTTGAGGAGAATGCCGGTCGTCTTTTTGCTCAGGGCAAAATCAAATACATCCTTTAACTGTCCGAGGATTTGGGGTTCCCCCACCACCATCGAGTCGAGACTCGACGCAACTCTAAGAACATGTCTGACGGCATCTGTTCCGTTGAGAGTATAAAGGGATTTCTCAAAATCGTTCCTGGTCAAATTATGAAAGGAAGCGAGAAAGTCTTTAATGCTCTCGACCGCCTCCTGCAGATCATGTACGCAGGCATATATCTCGACCCTGTTGCAGGTGGAGAGCAGGGCGACCTCTTTCACCCCGCAGATATTACGGAGTCCCAGTATCCCTTCGTCCAGCTTTGTGCCGTTGAAGGCGAGCCTTTCTCTAGTCTCGACATCGGCTGTCTTATGGTTTAATCCAATAACAAGCACTTTCATAGGAATGAATGTACGCTCTTCAGCAGGAGATTGACTCCGAAAAACGTGAATAACACAATAAGAAATCCAATAATTGACAGGACCGCAGCCCTCTTGCCTCTCCATCCGGCAGTCAGTCTGATATGAAGAATGAGCGCATAAATAAACCACGTTATGAGCGACCATACTTCTTTGGGGTCCCATCTCCAGTAACTGCCCCACGCGCTTTCGGCCCATAATGCGCCGGTGATGATGGCCAGGGTCAGCAGAGGAAAGCCGAGCGTAATTAATTTATAGTTGATTTCATCAAGCACCTGGATGCTCGGAAGTTTCTTGAATAATCCATGCGTATGTTTTGATTTCAGGTAATGTTCCTGAAGCAGGTACATAAGGCCTATGCCGAACGCTACGGCAAATGCGGCATTGCTAAGGAAGGCAAGAAAAGTATGAATGCCGAGCCAGTAACTCTGTAGCACAGGGCCGAGCGGCCTTATTTCGCGCGGAAGCACCGATGATGAGAGCATAATGATAAACACGATAGGCAAAATGAAGGACCCCATTATGCCTATTTTGTACCTGTATTCGATGGAGAAAAATATAATGACAATACACCATGCGAAAAAGGACGTGGCCTCATGCATGCTTGTAATAGGCAGATGCCCGGCCGATACGTAGCGGAAGACAAAGCTGGCTGAGTGAAGCAGGAAGCCGGCGGAAGTGATGAAAAGCATCAGCTTGGATAAATCTTTGCTTCCCTTGAAAAGCTCAATGATTCCGATGATGGCTACGGCAAAGTAACAGGTGAGGGCCAGTTCAAATAATATGGTACCCATCAGAAGCAGCCAAGCTCGCAATTCTTGATTTTTATTTTCAATTCATTGGCTGCGAGTCCCACTTCACAGTACGGAACCTTAAGCTCATCCGCTATGCTTCTGGCAGCAGAGCAGTTGACTCTGTCATCAACTGCGTTTTGTTTCAGCATTTCCCTGATCCTGTCAAAGGTGCGCTCCTCAATAACTGTTTTCATACATTCAAACAACTCCTGTTCTGTCGTTTTATCATCAGGGTCAAAGTACACAGAGCGGGCAGAATAATCATTCTCATGCGCGGGATGCGGCATACTGCCTCTGCGAAATACAATAATATCAGCATGTTCAATAAGCCGTAGCGCTGATGGCTTCTCCATCTCTCCGCAAGCGGCCAATATGAATATTACTATATCGGGATTTGAAAACTCAATTGCGCTGTTGCCTTCTATTATTATAGCGTCAAGATCGGACAGCCTCCCAATGGCCATTGATACTGTCTCTTCGAGCCCCTCCCTCGGTCCCTGTATCCACAAAACCCGCTCTGCTCCTGCAGCCAGCAGCTTGCTTGTGTCCTTGCCCGACTGTTCGAGGACCTCCCTGTCATCGATGAGTGAACTGTAAAAGGCCGTTTTAGTGTATTTAATTGCTCCCCAGCGTTTTAAAGAGCTGAAAAGTGAGATCTCAGAAGAAAGGAGTAATTTTAAAAGGGTCGCTGCAAGCGTTGTTTTGCCTGCACCGCTGTGGCTGCCGCCGACGCCTATGATGAAAGGTCTAAGCGGATTGAGGGGGATTTTGGGGGGAACGTTTTTATTCATAATAGCCTATTGAATATTATAACTGATGTGACAGGACTTTCAGTGAATCTATGTGATGAATTCAAGGGAAGTGCTGAACCCTGTAAATGGGTCTGTAATAGATGGACCGCTCACGGCAAATGGAAACCATACCAGACGTACATCTTCGAAAGTGAATATGTCACCCTTCAAGGACCGGGCAAAAACCGGTTGTTTTGCCTTTAAGCCCTCGAATACAAAGTGCGAGAATAACGCGGCATCCTCCTGATCATAGCAGCACCCGTAAAACGACCCGGAACCGGCATCGAGTTTTCCGCCCTCTAAAACAGTGTATGTGGGCTGAGCTTTAGTGTATATAGCTGCAAGGTCTGACAGAAATTGCAGCCTGCGACACCTGAAAGCCGGCAGAAAAAACCTGAAAGGAGTATCACCAGTGCAACCTGTTTGCAGAATCCAGAACGGCAGATAGCGTGAATTCTCCTGTATGTTTTCCCCCGGTACTTGAGCAATCTCATAAGTAATTTCATTAAAATCACTGCCGAAGATCTGCCATGCCCTGCTGCATGAGGAACAAAAAAATATAACGCTGTCGGGCGCCGCAGGGAGGTCCCAACCGCAATTCGGACATACGAGTGCGCGGAACCCGGTAGTCTTTTGGAGTCCTCCTCCGTCCCTGTTAAGAGCATCATAAATAGAAATCGGCGCGTCGGGTTTTATGACACTGCCTGAAACAGCGTCAAGCATGACTAACATTTTTTCTTTTAGGCAGGACATTTCGACAACCCAATAGGGGGAGTAGACCAGCGAAAGAATTTGGTCGAGCACTGTGCGATAAACAAGCCTCTCCCTGTCCACCATCATCATGCGTGACAAGGCTTTTTCAGGACTTAGATCAGTAGTAGCAATGTTTCCGAGTTGTGCCATGTCTTCTTTGTGAAACATCTTGAGCTTAATCACTGTGGGTCTGAGCCCTAGAGAATAGAATGTGAGCCCGCTAAGGTTGCAAGCAATAAAATTCTTCTCCACATACCTGTTATTTATCTGTATGTCTTGTGATCCGGTATGGACAAAGCTCCCGCTTTCTGAAAACAACAGAGGGTTAACAGTCATATTTGGGGAATTTCCGCCTGCATCGAACAAAGCATCCGAGAAGACTTCTCCCCGGATCACTATCGATATAAAATTATCGCCGTCCTGATCAGGCTTTTGTTCTGCTCTGTCCCATCTGAATTCGTGTCCTGTCAGACGATAGTAAGGGACGAAATAAAGCCCGGCTTTATCTATCCGGCACGTTCCGGGCCTCATTTCTTTATGAGCGGCCAATGAAATTGCAGCGGCTGTCTTTTCGTCTATTTTAGGTCCAAAATAGTAGCTCAACACCTGCTTTCGCCCGGTAACCAGCAGGTTTGATCTGCAGGACATGCACTGAACTGAATTTGATCCCTCATTAAAATCAAGCGGGGCCCCGCATGACGGACATTCGGCGGAAACAACATAACGTTCCATTGACCGGTCTTATCCTTCCTTGTCGGAAACTCGCTCTCCGCAATTTAAACAAAACTTGGTCCCTGGCGGCAGCTTTGCCTGGCACGCTTTACACCTGAATTCTGCCTTGAGGTCCAGGCCGCAAGCCGGGCAGAAGTTTGCATCTGCAGTAATGTCTTTTGAGCAGTTCGGGCATTTCCTGATCGCGACCATCTGATGACCGCAGTTCGGACAGAACCGATTTTCAACCGGAACATCGCTGTGGCACTTTGGACAACTGATAGTGCGTGTTTCGGCAATCTTGTCCTGAGTCGCTTTCCCCTGATCGAGGACTTTGTAAAGCATCCCCGGCAGCATCATTCCCATGCCGGCCCCGATGCCTACTCCCATACCGGCTGCCGCACCTCCGCCGCTCATGACCCCGCCTGCTTGAGCTGCATCGCCCATGGCCTTGGCAGCCTTGAATTTAAAAAATTTATCGAGGTCGCCGACAGCCTCCATGCCGGATTTTTCGTCGATCATCTTCTGAACATCTTCAGGAGGCGTTATACGGTTGATGTAGAAATCAACCATCTCCATGCCGTATTTGGTGAAGTCATCGGTAAGACGGTCCTTTACCGCTTTCGCCATACTGTCATAATGCTTTGGCAGGTCAAACAGGCTGTCGACTGATTCGCCCAGATAGTCGTTAAGCCTGGATACGATGACCTCCCTTAGGTAGTCTTCCGTCTTATCTGTCTCAAAAGAACCCTGTGTGCCGACAAGAGTATTTATGAAGAGCAAGGGCTGGACAACATGCATGGTAAATGTGCCGAAGGCCCTGAGACGTATGAGTCCAAGCTCTTTATCTCTGAAGGCAACCGGGTCTTTTGTCCCCCACCGCATGTTGGTGAAAACCTTCATGTTGACAAAACAGACCTCTGCCCTGAACGGACTCGTAAACCCCCATGGCAGTGAAAGGACTTTTGTCAGTATCGGAAGATTGTTTGTAGAAAGAGTATGCCGGCCCGGCCCGAGTACATCAAGGCCCTTGCCGTTGCTGAAGAAGACAGCGGCCTGGTTCTCCCTGACAATTAACTGCGCTCCGAATTTTATCTCACCGGAGCCAACTTCAGGATAGCGGTGCACAATTGTCGTTCCGGTCTCGTCAAACCACTCAATGACTTCCATAAACTGTGACATGGACCCCTCCAACGATGATGTTTAATGTGCCGGGTTGAATACGACTGGCCGGCATGCATAGCGCATTACTATGGTAAATTCTCAGAGCATGTTACCATACGATAGAAATGTTCTACAACATCCACGGGATTATTTCAAATTGTGATGCGCGTCACAGCATCTGGTCCCTCTTATACTGCAAAATAGAATTGGGAAGATACAATGTTTTTTCTCAAGCGTATTTAAAGTAGAGTAACACGTCTCACCGCTGTTGGCGGTAGGAGGGCATGGATGCATGCAGACGAAAGTTTCTGCTGAGAAAGTGACTCACCTTCCTGAATCGCTGCTTCCACCATGGAAGGAGATACGCACTATACTGCAAGTAGAGTTTGAAGATCTGGCTCCCCTGTCTGCAGTTGTCACAAAACTGCTACAACTGAGCGGAGATGAGAAGAACTCCTTAGACCAAATCAGCAGCATTATCGAAACAGACCCCTCCATGGCGGCAAAACTGCTCAGGGTGGTAAACTCGCCTGCCTACGGCCTTTCCCTCCCCAAAGGCAATGTTAAACAAGCAGTCTTTCACATAGGCTTTCATATGGTTATGACGCTGGCCCTTGAGTCCATGTTCTTTGATTACTTCAGAAACAGCGCCGAAAATATGAACAACCTGTTTTTCTGGCGCCACTGCCTGGCTGTAGCTCAGCTCAGCAGGCATTTGGCCGTGTCTGTAGGCCACCCATCACCGGATGATGTCTACACCGCAGGCTTACTCCACGATATAGGAAAAACAATCCTCGACAGGTACGGCAAGATATCATATGGAGATTTTATTAAAGCCAGGTGCGGCTCTGCCGGACTATTGATAGAGGAAGAAGCTGACATAATAGGCTTGGGACATGATGAGGTCGGGGCCTATTTCTGTTGCAAGTGGAACTTGCCGCCCAGCATAACCCTAGCGGTAAAGTTTCATCATCAACCCTTTGCTTACTTAGGGCTTTCTCATGACGATGCACTTCTCATCGCATGTGTGTCCATGGCCGATTTCATGGCTTGGACACAGGGCATGGGTTCTGTGGACATAGCAAGGCAGCCTTTACTGCAAAAAGAAGTCGACGAACTCATTAATCCGTCCAGGATAGACCTGAACTCGCTCGTTTTAAAAGCGGACAGGGAAGTGAAGAGAGTTGCTGATTTTTATGGATTCACATTCCCGACGAGCGAAGCATTGAGAGAGAACCTCATCAGGGCCAATCTCCACCTCGGCAAGATCATTACAGGCTATTACGACCATCAAAAAGAACTGGAGGGCGACAAAGGCCCTCTGGTGAATATAGGAAAGAGTCTTGCGTTCACGCACAAAAGCCTCGATTTCAGGGAAATTATTTCTTCAACTCTGGACGCTATAAAGCTGGATTTCGCGTTCGATCGTGTTTACTTCATGGAGATAACCGATCCGACGCGTTTCCTTGCCGTGAAACATGTCTCCTGCCAGGGCGATACTTGCGGTTCGCTAACCAACCTGCAGGTTAACATTACAGTCCGCATGAAAGGGTTTATGGAATGTTTGAGGACCAGAAAGCCTGTGATTATAGACGGCAGAAGCGAAGACGAGCAGAATCTATTGAATACCTTGTCACTGACAGAGATGGGCATAGTTCCGATTATTTCCGACAAGCGCATCAGCGGCATTGTGGGTATAGACAACGTCCGGAGCAGACGACCTTTGCAGCTTGACGAGCTGTCGGCCCTCGTCTCTGTGGCCCAGGAACTGGGGACAGCGCTTGAGCATGCCAAGATAGTTGAAAATTATCGCGTGAAGGCAAATACCGACCACCTGACAGGACTTTATAACCGAGCAGAGGTGGATGAACTGCTCGAAAAGGCGTTCGCTGCCGCTAAAAACGGAAAGACCCAATTGTCAGTCGGCATGATTGATATAGACCATTTCAAAAAATTCAACGATACTTTCGGTCATTTGGCTGGTGACGGAGTATTAAGGCTGGTGGCCGCGACCCTGAAAAAAGGTTCCAGGCCCGAAGACCATACTGGCCGCTACGGCGGGGAAGAGTTTATAGTGATATTGACAGACACCGGTTATGAGGACGCTCTCAACTATGCCGAAAGGCTGCGCGGCGAAATAGAAAAACTTGGTCTGACACTTATGAAGCGCTTCAAGGGTAATCCGCTTACAGTCAGTATTGGCATTGCCTCGATCAATTCGAGCATGAGTTCCAGGCAAGTCTTGCTGAATAAGGCCGACAAGGCCTTGTATCAGGCAAAGGAGCTGGGAAGAAACAGGGTGGTTGGCGGAGAGAGCATATTGAAGAATTAGGCAAAGAATATCTGGTGAGCACTTAGACTGTCCCCTGCGCGATAATAACTATCCTCTTCACTAAAATGTCTGCTTAATCTATAATAATCGAATGGAAAAAGAGATTTCTATTTCGGTCCGGGAGGTTTGCAGCTACCGTGGGTAACGTTTCTGTTGATGACCTGAAGTCCGGCATGACGCTCAACAGTGATGTCATCGATGCGACCGGCCGTCTTCTGGTGCGCAGCGGGACGGTGATAAATGAACAAAGCATAAGGGTGTTCAGGAACCGGGATGTTAAAGAAGTCGACATTCAGGGAGTTGAAGAGAAAGTTGCAGAGGCCCCTGAAGCTGCTGAATCCGTTCAGTCAGCCCCCCCTGTAGTCGAAGAAGCGGCAATATCAGTTGGGAGGCATGCTGCTTCTGTGGGTAACGTTTTGGTAGATGACCTGACGCCGGGGATGACGCTCAAAAGTGATGTCACTGATGCGACCGGACGTATTGTGGTGCGCAGCGGGACGGTGATAAATGAAGTAAATATAAGGGTGTTCAGGAACCGGGATGTTAAAGAGGTCGATATCCGGGGAGTTGAAGAGCAAGATGCTGAGACCGCCGAAGCCGTTCAGTCGGGGCCACCCGCTGTCGAAGGTGCGGGTATGGCAGATTCAGCCTTAACTGATGAACCGGCAATGGAAATCGAGATCTCGAAGGAGGACGAAAATAAGATTAAAATAATGCGCGCGATTCCTTTTTTCAAACCCTTCACCGATCGCGAATTGCCCGTGATCCTGAAGACCTCGACTTGGCTCAGGTGCAACACCGGAGATATTATTTTAAAGGAGGGGGCAGCCTCAGAGCGCTCCTTTTTTGTAATACTTAAAGGGAGTATATGTATCCAGAAAAGAGTCGGCGTTACCAATATGAAAAAAACGATAAAGTGTTTAAAGATAGGAGAGTTTTTCGGTGAAATGTCGGTGATCACCGGAGAACCGAGGAGTGCCGACGCTGTCGCCGAAGGTGAAACATTCGTGCTTAAAATTGATTCAGCTACGCTGAATAAAGATACGGACTCTTTTAATATGAGGTCTATGCAGTTTAAGTTCTACAAGGCATTCTGCGAAATCATAGCCGAGAGGCTTGCCCGTACCGACGAGATGGCTGTCAAGCTTTCCTGAGAGTCGGCGAAAACTTTCGGGGCTGACTTCATCCGCTACATAGCTTCGTTAGCCGATTCTTCTCTTTTTACCTCTTCCATATGATCACACGTTTTTTCCTGGCAAACCAGGAACACATCTCCGGCCCTATTCCTTTTTTCGGTTAAAAATGCCGCCCCGCATTTCGGACACTGTTTCGGCACCGGCTTTTGCCACAGCGCAAATTTGCAATCAGGGTAATTGCCGCAGCTCCAGAAAGATCTCCCCCGCTTTGATTTTCTTTCCACAATGTCGCCGCCGTCGAGCGGGCATTTTACACCGGTGGAGATAGGCTTGGTATTCTTGCAGTCAGGGTAGCGCGAACACGCCAGGAACTTGCCGAATCTGCCTCGTTTAAAGGCCATTGGCGCACCGCACTTTTCACACTTTTCATCAGTCAGCACCGGCTCTGCTTTCTGTGAGGAGTTGTCACCCTCAAGAGGTTTTGTGTTCTTACACTTCGGGTATCCGGAGCAAGCCAGAAAGCGGCCGTGCCGGCCCCATTTTATGACCATCGGAGACCCGCACTTGTCGCAGACCTCTTCTGTGGGGATATCCTGGGGTTTAACTTTTGCCATGTCCTTTGACGCCTGCAGCAGATCGTGATTGAATGGGGTGTAAAAATCTTTTACCACCTCGACCCACTTGAGATTGGCGCTTTCTATTTCATCCAGCTCGGTTTCCATCTTGGCCGTAAACCCGAAATCGATCAGTTCGGGAAACTTCTCCACAAGCAGGTCATTGACGACGACCCCAAGCTCTGTCGGGAAAAATCTTTTGTCTTCATTCTTTTCCGCATACTTCCGGTCCTGGATGGTGGAAAGTATGGCGGCATAAGTGCTCGGCCTGCCGATGCCCTTTTCTTCAAGGGTCTTTACGAGAGTTGCCTCGGTATAACGCGGCGGAGGCTGCGTAAAATGCTGAATAGTCTTAATGTCCTCCTGCCGCAGAGGGTCCCCTTCTTTCAACTGGGGGAGTATTCCTCCCTCTTCTTCCTCAATGTCGTCTTTGCTTTCAGTATAAAGTGCCATGAAGCCCGGGAAACGTATAACAGTGCCGGAAGTCCGCAGTTCGGTCCCTTTTATTTCAACGCCATCTTTCTTAAGGCCTATTATAAATGTAGTTTGCTCAAGCTGAGCAGGACTCATCTGGCTGGCAATGAACCTGTTCCATATCAAACTGTAGAGATTATATTGGTCCTTGCTCAGGAATGACTTTACCTTCTCGGGAGATTTATCGGGGTATGTCGGCCTTATGGCCTCATGAGCATCTTGAGCGCTTCCCTTGCTCTTATAGTGCGGAGGTTTTTCAGGGACATATTCTTTGCCGAAACTGCTGACTATAAGCTCTGCGGCCCATTCCTGGGCCTCGGGAGCTATTCTGAAAGAGTCGGTCCTCATATAAGTAATCAATCCGGAGGAGCCTTCTTTGCCCAGTTCCACGCCTTCATAGAGCTGCTGGGCCACCATCATGGTCTTTTTTACCGGAAACTTGAGCCTGCGCGACGCTTCCTGCTGGAGCGTACTCGTTATAAAAGGAGGTGAGGGGGCCCTTTTCCGGAGCTTCTTTTCGATAGTGGAAAGAAATGCGTCTTTCGACTTAATGTCATCGGCAATGTTCTGTGCGGTCGACGCATCAGTTATAAGGAAGCGCTTTCCTTCCTCTTCATCGCGGTTTATGACAAGCCTGTCGTTGTATTTATAGAGACGGCCCCAAAAATCGGAGCCTTGACCGTTTTCAGGGTGGAGCAGCGCTTCAATTGTCCAGTACTCCTCCTTCTTGAAGGCCTCTATCTCCCGTTCCCTGTCAACTACAAGTTTAACGGCCACGGACTGAACTCTGCCCGCGCTTAATCCCCTCCTCACCTTTTTCCAGAGGAAAGGACTCAGCTTATATCCTACCAGCCTGTCGAGGACTCTCCTGGCCTGCTGTGCTTCGACCTTGCATATATCTACACTGCCGGGGTTCTTCATGGCCTCTTTGACGGCTTTCTCAGTTATTTCATGGAAGGTGACACGGAAAATCTTGCTTCCCCGGGATTTTATATCTTCAGCTATATGCCATGCTATCGCCTCTCCCTCGCGGTCCGGGTCGGTAGCCAGATAGACTACATCTGCTTTTTTTGCCTCGCTCTTGAGTTCCTTTAAAACTTTTTCCTTGCCGGGAATGGTTATGTAGGAAGGTGAGAAATCGTTTTCGACGTCGACTCCGAGTTCTTTCTTGGGCAGGTCTTTAACGTGCCCCACCGATGCTTTTAAGACAAAGTCTTTACCGAGTATTTTATTTATTGTCTTGGCCTTGGCCGGTGATTCAACTATTACAAGGGATTTCAAATCGCTTACCTCCTTAATTCCAGGTTATCTGGCGTCCCTTGCCGAAAATAAAGGCGTAAACTTCTTCGGTCTCAAGGTCTGTATCTTTCATTAGAATATAGGCGAGCAGGGCCCTGATGATGTCAAGCTCGGTGTCGTCTATGAATTTGGCAAGCTCAAGGGCCAGCAGTTCATCCTTCACCGTCAGAAAATCTATATCAAAGGCGCTCACTTTTTTTATCATATCGTCTGCGTCATAGCCCTTGTCAATAAGCTCTCTTGCAAGGACTCTGAGCATATCAATCAATCTCCGTGCCACACATCCTCCATAAAGAAAAAAATTAAAAGTCAAATTATATAAAAATTGTTGCCTTCTGTCTGTCCCACAATGCCTTTCATCTCGAGTCCCAGCAAAAGTCCGGAGATCCGGGCAGGCGGTATCCTGAGTTCTCTCAACAGATGATCGATATGTCTCGGGCCTTCGCCCAAAATGTTACATATTGCCTTTTCTTCATCATTAATTTCAAGTCGGTCATGTGCATGCCTGGCTGACGACACGGTTTTTACCGCGGCCATATGGCCTTTTATCTGGGCGGACAACTCCTCAAGGACATCTGCAGCACTCTGAACAGGCTTAGCGCCCTGTTTGATCAGCCCATTGGTCCCATCTGATCTGTCCGAAGTGATATTACCAGGGACAGCGAATACCTCTTTGCCCTGTTCCAGAGCAAAACGCACCGTGATGAGTGAGCCGCTTCGTGCCGTTGCCTCTACCACAAGCACGCCCAGAGAAAGGCCGCTTATGAGCCTGTTCCTTCTGGGGAAATTTTCTTTTAAGGGCCGTATCCCCAAGGGGAATTCACTGATAACACAGCCGGAAGAAGAAAGGGCAATCATTAACTCTTTATTTTCCGGCGGATAGCAGATATCGGCACCGCAACCTAACACAGCTATACTCCTGCCGCCTGCTTTCAATGCGCCGGAGTGAGAGACGGTGTCGATACCGCGGGCCAGGCCGCTTACTATTGTAAGCCCCGATGAAGCCAATTCATGGGCCATCTCACCGGCGATCTTTCTTCCATAATCGCTCATAAGCCTGGATCCCACCATGGCAAGCGCGAAACGGTCTTCCTCAAGGAGAGTGCCTCTGACATAAAGGATGACCGGGGCGTTGTCGAGCTGTCTTAAGGACTCAGGATAATCCTTGTCAAATAGCGTCATGATGCGAATGCCGCTCTTTTCAGCTCTTTCCAGTTCCGCTTCAACCTTGCTCCAGCCGTTGAACTCCTTTATCTTTTTTGCCTTTGAAGGGCTTATTGCGGCAGCTGAAGTTAATTCTGAAAGTCCGGCCTCAAATATGGCTTCACCGGAATTAAATTCGGAAATCAGTCTCGATATCGTAATGGGCCCTATGTCGTTGATAAAGGAAAGAGCGAGCAAATATTTCAGTTCAGTAATATTTTGTGAAGGCATGACATGCATCCCGGTAAGCTATTTCACTTTTAGTCTCAGCGCATTCAGTTTGATAAACCCTTCAGCGTCTTTCTGGTTATATACCTTTTCTGCCTCGAAAGTCGCGAGTTCGGGATTGTAAAGCGAATGGGGTGATCTTCTGCCGGCAATTATGCAGTTGCCTTTGTATAATTTAAGCCTCACCGTTCCGGTGACATTTTTTTGTGTCCCGTCCATAAACGCCTGAAGCGCTTCTCTTTCAGGCGCAAACCAGTATCCATAATAGACCATCTCAGCATACTTCTGGATCAGGGAGTCTTTCAAATGGAACACTTCTCTGTCAAGCGTAATTGATTCAAGCGCTCTATGAGCAGCGTGAAGCACCGTGCCGGCAGGGGTTTCATAAACCCCCCTCGATTTAATGCCGACATACCGGTTTTCCACGATGTCTATCCTTCCGACCCCATTAGCCCCGGCAAGGGCATTGAGTTTTTCAAACAGTGCAACAGGACCGAGTGCCTTACCATCGATGCCTACCGGATTTCCTTCCTTATAATCAATCTCGATATAGAGCGGTGTGTCAGGCGCCTTTTCTGGCGACGTCATCATAGTAAACATATCTGCGGTGGGCTCGGCCCAGGGGTCTTCGAGTATGCCGCCTTCATAGCTGATATGAAAAATATTCCTGTCAGTGCTGTAAGGCTTCTCCTTCGTGGCAGTCACGGGTATGCCGTGTTTTTGAGCGTAGTCTATAAGCGATTGGCGAGAATTAAAGGACCACTCACGCCAAGGAGCAATTACAGATATATCAGGTTTAAGAGCGTAATATGAAAGTTCAAAGCGGACCTGATCGTTGCCTTTGCCTGTGGCCCCGTGAGATACGGCGTCCGCATTCTCCTTCACCGCTACATCAATTTGCTTTTTGGCTATAAGCGGCCTCGCTATGGATGTGCCGAGCAAATAAGTGCCTTCATATATGGCATTCGCGCGCAGCATGGGGAAAATATAATCGCGCACAAATTCTTCTCTCAAATCTTCAACATATGCCTTGGAAGCTCCAGTCTTAATCGCTTTTTCGCGGACGCCGTCAAGATCGT
This sequence comes from Nitrospirota bacterium, assembly GCA_015233655.1. Lineage (GTDB taxonomy): Bacteria > Nitrospirota > Thermodesulfovibrionia > Thermodesulfovibrionales > Dissulfurispiraceae > JADFXI01. The sequence goes on from JADFXI010000005.1 coordinate 20,875, forward strand.
CTCCCTGGCCCAGGTCCGCGCAAAAGGCAATAACTTCAGCGTTATATGTTTCGATTAGCCACTTTATAACAATGGAAGTATCAAGTCCGCCCGAATAAGCAAGTACAACTTTCTTAGCCATTTCATTCTCCATTTAAAAAGTTAAAGGTCACAGGACACAAATTATCAAGGCTGTTTATACACCATATCATAAAAAAGATTTTTTTGTGAAGTGGTGCCGCGGGTGGGGCGGGACATAAACGCACGGAGGTTTTCGTCCTGCTCCGCGCATTCATGCCCCGCTTCACAAGGTCTTCTCTCGCAATTCAGGAGACAAAAAATGTAATGACGACAACCTCTACTTCAACTGCTTTATGAAGTCCTCAGCTGCTATGGCCGGCAGCGTCAGCAATTGGACCGAGCCTCTTGCGCCGAGTTCGACAGACATCTTCATCATAGTATTGTTGTCAGGGGCATCAACAATATTTACAAAGTCATACTGGCCGAGCACCGCGAACTGGTCTCTCACTTTCACTCCCATCTTCTCCAATTCCTTGTTAACCTCAAGCATCCTCTCAGGCTTCTGTTTAATTGTCTTTCTTCCCTCGTCGGTCAACTTGCTCAAAATGATGTAGATCGGCATGGCTGCTCCTCCTTTATTATGGTGATACTGATTCACTTATACACCAAATCATAGTGATTGTCAAATCAAGAAAAGCGGTGTAAAAACTGGAATAAATGTCATCCGTGGCATTTTGGTTTTTTTCACAAAAAATAGATACCGGAGAAAAGACGTAAAAAATGTGGCTTTGATATAATATCATTAAATATCAGCAGCAAGTTGGAGGACATTATGAGTGAGATAATTTTTGTAGTCGAGAAAGATTTGGAAGGCGGGTTTAATGCCCGCGCACTTGGATACTCGATATTTACTCAGGGGGAAGGGATGGCTGAATTGAAAAACAATATAAAGGATGCCCTGAAATGTCATTTTGAGATGGAGAAAGACGTTCCAAAAATAATTAGGCTTCACATGGTCACAGAGGAAGTTTTCTCTTATGCCTAAAATCCCGAGAGATTTGTCAGGCAGTAACCTCTCAAAATTACTTCTTTTATATGGATTTGGAATAACGAGACAGACAGGCAGCCATATACGCCTGATGAGCAAACATACTGGTGTGGAATGTCATATTACCATCCCTAACCACTCTCCTTTGAAAATAGGCACTCTCAGTAATATTCTTAATGATATAGCCGACTACCTTAAGTGCGATAAAGAATCTCTGATGCAGGAATTGTTCAAGAAATAATATGCAACAATAAGTATTGCCCTGCATTTCTTGCCTGTAGCCTAATGACTGTTTCCTGTATTATAATTCGCTATGGAAACGATACGGATGCCGCGTGTTATGCAGGAGACCTCAAAGAGATATCTTCACACCGGGAAAACAATCGGTTTTGTTCCGACTATGGGCGCTTTGCACGAAGGCCATCTGAGCCTTATAAGAAGGGCCAAAAGTGAAAATGACATTGTAGTTGCGAGTATTTTCGTCAACCCTCTACAGTTCGGTGCGGGAGAGGATTTGGATATATACCCGCGGGACCTCGAGAAGGACTTGGACAAACTTCGGGAGTTGGACACAAATATTCTGTTTGTACCCGGAGATAAGATTATCTATCCTGAAGGGTTCGCCACGCGCATTGCCGTTGAACGTCTTTCGGACCGTCTTTGCGGCCGCTTCAGGCCGGACCATTTCTCGGGTGTTGCCACTGTGGTATGCAAGCTCTTCAATATTGTTAAACCTGCGAGGGCTTATTTCGGACAGAAAGACTTTCAGCAGACTGTTGTAATCAGCAGGATGGTGGAAGACTTGAATATGGATGTTGAGGTCGTAATCTGCCCCACGGTTAGGGAAAGTGACGGCCTGGCCATGAGTTCCAGAAATGTATACCTTGGAGCTAAAGAGCGTTTGGCTGCAACCGTTTTGTATAAAGCCTTGTCGTCCTGTTCGCAGATGATGGCGGGTCCTTCCACGCCGAATGAGGTAAAGAAAAAGCTTCTGGAGATGCTGAGTGCGGAACCCCTCGTCTCAGAAATACAATACGCCGGTATTTATGACCCCGCGACACTGCTTGAAATCGATGAGTTCAAACAACGGAACCTCATAGCTGCAGCGATCAAGGTCGGCGGTGTGCGTCTGATTGATAATGTCATGGCTGAGTATCACAAATAGGTTTGCCCGAATACACTATCTATATGAGTAGAGCAGTGGAGCTTTCTCGATGTGCCTTAAAAAATAACGGCCCTTATTCTATTTTGTAGTTTTATTCGGAAATCTTCGAGATCATCTGGTGACCACTCAATACGGTTTCTATGAGCAAGATCGAAGTGAACACCTTCTTTTTTAATTTGGATCTCATTGTTATTTTTGTCACGCAAGGTTTTAATCTCATTGCCATCATTATCTTTCAGTATTTCCTCTTTAGTCCAATCCTCTCTGCACGTGTAAATAACATCCAGTCCAAGCCCGTAGGCAAATCCCGCCTCAAAGTATACGCCACCTCTATATCCTGTCAAATCGCATATCATGAATCTGCTTCTACGTATTTGAGCGATTATTTCGTCGTTAATATCATTCACATGCTCAACATTGTCTATTTTTACAGCTTCAAAGCGTGGAGATGTTCCCCCTTCCTCTATGAATTCTATTGCAGGTCGAATTGCTTTATCATATGCCTCACTCATTTCAGTTGTAAACCACATAGCAACAAAACATTGCCTGGAATCTTTGCCGGGCTTTTTAATTTCGCTTAATTTTTGGTAGCCCTTGGCCGAAATAGACAAGTGGTTATGCGGATTGGCTTGGTCCGGAACTTTGATGAGCCCCTCCTGACTTAAGAGAGATAAAATTGAGTGCAATTCACCCCCACCGAAGCAATGATAATATGGATAATCAAGGCCATAACTTATATTAATTTGTTGCCCTACGTAACCAGAAGCCTTTTCAATAATCAATAGGGCATTATCCATCTTTTCTAACGGATTAAGAGGCGAGTACTGCTTTATGATTTTGTCCAAGTCCTCCAACGTTAAGCGCTTGGACGGCTTCTTTCTATTGCTTTTTTCATACTCATTTCTAATCCAGATGCTAATGATTTGCTTGTCCTTCTCTCTGAAACGCTCACTGAGCATATCATCAGCCGTATCCATATGGAGGTTTACTATTCCACATCTTGGGCAATTATAATAATCGGGAATGCCTCGATATCCAGTTTTTACATCCTTGATATCAGGATTATCACAAAAATAACACTTATGTCCCATAATTTGCCTCTTTCTTCTATTTAATCATCTTCAGCGCATCGTGAAACGACCTCATCTCCGGTGGGAGGGGATATTCATTCCGACTCTACCTCAAGTCCAATTACAATTGGCGTATTCTGACCTTTGCATCTTCAACTACTAGCAATGATCGTTCGGAAATATCTCTCTCAAAATGCAACAGTTTTTCCAACACTGTAATGACATTGGAAACTTTTAGGTTTCTGAGTCGCATGTAAATTATGCCATAACACGGATTCCCTTCGTTTATGGCGAGAGTGCCGAAATCCGAATCATGGGTGAGAATAAACCTTTTATGTTCGTATGCCTTCTTCAAAAGATATTCGTCGTCCTTACCTTGCCACTTCTCCTCTTTAGCATCGGTAATGTCTATTCCTTTTTGCCTGAGAAAAGACACGACACGAGGTGATACATTTTCGTCAGCAAGAATCTTAAGAGCCGCAAACTTCATGAAGAGGCTGTTTCCAGTTCAACAATTATCTCGTTCTTCAGAGCATGAGCGGCGTACTCAAGGCAGGCATGTATATCCTCTTTTGTAAGATGCGGGTAATCCTTAAGAATTTCATCCTCCGTAATGCCTGATGCAAACAGTTCAAGAACAAATTCCACAGATATTCTAGTGCCTTTTATAATAGGCTTTCCACCCAGGATTGCAGGATTGGCAGTTATCTTTTCCATTATGACCTCCATTCGCTATTTCCAGACTCATTTTTTTCTACTTCAAATCTCAAGCAATTATACCATTTAGTCAAGGAGACACGCTTCTTTCACAGGCCGTTATTTATATGTGTTAGCACTGGCGCATGTTCAAGTTTAAAGGCATTGAGAACAGAAAAAACTGCGCGGATTCGGGCTGCTTACGGCATTGAGGTTTTGACGAATTTTGGAATTACGACGATACCTTCGGGGCCGACATGAAACCGCTTCCGGTCTTCTTCTATGTCATATCCTATAACAGTGTCGGAAGGTATATACACGTCCTTGTCGATAATGGCCCTCTGGATCTTGGCGTGTCTGCCTATTTCGACATTTTCCATCAGTATTGATTCCTGGACATGGGCCCAACTGTTGATTCTTACATGTGGAGACAGAATAGAGTTTTGCACTCTGCCGCCGCTTATGATGCAGCCGTCGCATACAATGGAATCCAGCGCAATACCCAGCCGTCCTCCCCTGTATTCCTGCGCGAAAACGAATTTTGCGGGCGGACTTTGCGACTGGCGAGTCCGGATAGGCCAACTGCTGTCATAAAGGTTCAACAGCGGATCAACTGAACAGAGGTCCATGTTGGATTCCCAGTAAGCATCGATAGTCCCTACATCGCGCCAGTATTTGGCCGCTTTTTTGTTTTCGTCCTTAAAGTTGTATGCGAAGAGCTTGCCTGTTTTAATCAGGTCGGGGATTATATCCTTGCCGAAATCATGCGCAGTGGATAAAGCGGCATCTTTTTTCAGTTCTTCTATAATCGCCTCGGTGTTGAATAAATAAACGCCCATCGATGCCAAACACTGCGTGGTATCATTAGGCATGGTCTTCGGATCTTTAGGTTTTTCTTCAAAGCCGATTATTTTCCAATCGTCATCAACCTGCATGACGCCCAGGGAAGACGCTGTTTTCTTATCGACCTCGATGGCCGCAACCGTGCACAGAGCATTTTTGCTCTGGTGAAAAGCGAACATATCGGAGTAGTCCATTTTATAAATATGGTCTCCTGAAAGAATGAGAAGGTAGGGAGGCGCTTCCTTTTCAATAAAATATATATTTTGATATACCGCATCAGCGGTGCCCGCGTACCATTGATCGCTGACACGCTGCTGGGGAGGGATGGAGATAAAAAATTCGTTCAACTCCGGATTGAAGAGAGTGGCCCATCCGAGGGCCAGGTGACGGTCCAGCGACAGCGATTTGTATTGAGTTATGACAGCCATCTTTCTGATACCGGAATTAAGGCAGTTGCTCAGGGTAAAATCGATAATGCGATATTTCCCGCCGAAAGGCACTGCGGGTTTGGCGCGGTGGATAGTCAGAGGATGCAGACGCTCGCCTTTGCCGCCTGCAAGAATTATGGCCAGTACATCCTTCATATCGCTTTCCTTATGGAGTCCGCGCATGCAGAAATATAGCATGTAGCGCGGTGAGCGTCAAGTTTAGAGGTGGCTTGGTCGATGTTGTGCTGTGCTATAATTCACCATGCGTAAAAACAAGAGCCCTTATTTCCGGGGTCTTCTGCTTTTTCTCTGCGCCGTACTTGCCTGCTATGCCTATAAGGCGCATGAAATCTTTGCTGTCGATAAAGTATCAGCCCCGACAAAACGTGTTCTCTTAATCAGCGTGAACGGTATTATTAATCCTGTTGCAGCCGAATATATAAACGGAGCAGTCACTCAGGCATCCGCAATGAACGCCGAGGCCATGATAATCCAGCTTGATACTCCAGGAGGGCTTGATAGCTCGATGCGCTCCATTGTGAGGGATGTCGTCGGTTCGCCGACTCCTGTTGTCGTTTATGTTGCGCCCAGCGGGTCTCGCAGTGCATCAGCCGGCGTGTTCATAACAGTTGCGTCTCATGTCGCGGCGATGGCACCCGGCACAAATATAGGGGCTGCTCACCCGGTCTCTATGGGTGAAAAGATGGATAAGGTCATGTCTGAAAAAGTGACCAATGACGCTGCCGCCTATATAAGGTCCCTGGCCAGGCAAAGGGGAAGAAACGAACAATGGGTTGAAGATGCCGTGCGTGGCAGTGTTTCGATAACTGAAGCTGAGGCCCTGAAAATGAATGTCATTGATCTGGTTGCCAAGGACCTCTCCGAATTGCTTGTCAAACTGGACGGCAGGAAGGTCAAAACGGTTGCGGGAGAAAAAGTGCTGAATACATCCGGTGCAAAAGTTGTTGCGCGTGAAATGGGGTTGGGGTACAGGATATTGGATTTAATAAGCAATCCGAATGTGGCCTATATACTGATGCTTTTAGGTTTCTACGGGCTTTTCTTTGAGTTGACCAATCCGGGAGCGATCTTCCCGGGAGTAATGGGTGGAATTTGCCTAATACTCGCATTCTTTGCTCTTCAGACCGTGCCCGTGAATTATGCAGGACTTTTGCTGATCATAATGGGTCTTGTTTTCTTTATTCTCGAAGTTAAGGTTGTCTCTCATGGGCTGCTTACTATAGGCGGCATTATATCGCTTATTTTGGGTTCGCTCATGCTCTTCTCATCTTCTTCTCCTTATTTTAGCCTGTCACTCGGCCTTATACTGACCGTTGCTTTTGTTTCGGCACTGTTTTTTATATTTACGTTCAGTATCGCTTTCAAGGCATTAAGGAGAAGGCCGGTAACCGGGCCTGAAAGTCTCATCGGTCTCGAGGGCAGGGCCAGGACAGATATTACGGCTGAGGGCGGCACAGTACATGTTCATGGCGAGTTGTGGTCGGCGTATTCTGATGAATTCATTCCTAAAGACAGTCGGGTAGCTATAGAAGAGATAAGGGAGCTTAAAGTCAAGGTCAGACAACGCGGTTGAAAAAATAGTGAAGCCTTACTTACAATAGACAAAAAATGAAAAAGGCAAATTTATGAAAGCCCTTGTTACGGGTGCCACGGGTTTTATAGGGAGCCATCTTACAGATGCCCTGTTAAAGAAAGGTTTTACGGTTTCCTGCCTCGTGAGGGGTACGTCGAATTTGAAGTATCTGGAGGACCTTAATGTCAAACTGGTACGCGGCGACTGCGGTCAAATTGAAACTTTGTACGATGCCGTACAGGGTGTCGATTACGTCTTTCATGCCGCGGGTCTGACAAAGGCATGCTCTGAAGCCGCTTTTTCAGATGTCAACGTGAGGGGTACCGCTAATTTACTAAAGGCGGTGCTCGAAAAAAATTCGGGCCTTAAGCGTTTTGTACATATAAGCAGTCTTGCCGCCGTTGGTCCTAGCAGCAACGGGGTGCCTTTGACAGAGAATTGTGCAGCTGATCCTGTTTCGTTTTACGGGAAATCCAAACTTGAAGGTGAGCAGTTGGTGTTGAATCACAAGAAGGATATTCCTGTTGTTGTCATCAGACCTCCTGCTGTTTACGGTCCGCGCGACAGGGACCTGCTCGTTTTTTTTAAGTTGGTTAAAGCGGGCATTGCACCTTTATGGGGAGAGTGCCATTATTCTTTTATATATATTGAGGACTTGATACATGGTATAATACTGTCTGCCTTTGACGAAAACGCGGGTGGAGAAGTTTTTTTTCTGTCGGATGGGTCTGTCTATTCATCTGATGACGTTATCAATGCAATAGCGGATGCGGTTGAGAAGAGGCCCATTAAATTTAAGATCCCGCGTTTAGTTATGTCTGTTGCAGGGTTGATTGCGGAGCGTTCAGGCAGGGTTTCCATTGTTAATCCCGACAAGATGCGGGAACTTAAACATATCCACTGGGTATGTGATACATCAAAGGCGGCAGAGAGGCTAAAATTTGAGCCTCAGGTAAAAATCAAGGAAGGAGCAAGATGGACGGCTGACTGGTACAGACTCCATCAGTGGCTATGACAGGAACGACCGATATATTTGAAAAGTGCTCAAGGTTTACAACAGCTAGAGATCTCCAGAGAGCGGGGCTTTATCCTTTCTTCAGGGTGATCGAGAGTGCCCAGGACCCCGAAGTGGTACTCAACGGCAAGAAGATGATTATGGTTGGGTCAAATAATTACCTCGGACTGACCAATCATCCGAAAGTTAAAGAGGCGGCTTTGGAAGCTGTCAGAAAATACGGGACAGGTTGTGCCGGCTCCCGTTTTCTAAACGGCACCCTCGACATTCATGTAAAACTTGAGGAAAAGCTCGCCCGTTTTATGCGTAAAGAAGCGGCCCTTATTTTCTCGACCGGATTTCAGGTGAATCTCGGCGTTATATCTGCGATTGTCGGTAAGGATGATGTAGTTATCATCGATAAAATGGACCATGCCAGCATAGTCGACGGCTGCAAATTGTCCTATGGGGAGGTCCGACGCTTCAAACACAATGATATGACCGACCTGACAAGGGTTTTTGGCGAGAACAATGGCCGGGGAAAGATGCTGGTTGTTGACGGCGTATTCAGCATGGAGGGAGACATTTGTGAGCTTCCGGAGGCAGTTAAAATAGCCCGGAATTTCGGCGCCCGTGTTATGGTCGACGATGCTCATGGCATAGGAGTTCTCGGCAAGACCGGACGAGGCACGGCAGAACACTTCGGCATGGAAGATCAGGTCGACCTCATTATGGGCACGTACAGCAAGTCGCTGGCTTCAATTGGAGGCTTCATTGCAGGCGATGAGAACGTGGTTCATTATATCAAGCACTTTGGCAGGTCCCTGATGTTCAGCGCCAGCCCGCCGCCTGCGTCGGTTGCGGCAGTGAGCGCTGCTATAGATATTATCGAAAGCGAGCCGGAGCGGAGAGAAAAACTCTGGAAAAATACTAATATGATGATGCAGGGTCTTAAAGATCTAGGGTTCCAGACAGGACCCAGCCAGACCCCTATAATACCGGTCATAGTCGGAGAGGACGAAGTCGCTTTTCGCTCGGTGATCATGCTGCAGGAGGAGGGCGTGTTTGCAAACGTTGCGGTCTCTCCGGCGGTGCCTCCTGGTAAGGCGCTAATCAGGACCAGCTACATGGCCACGCACACTGACGAGCAGCTTGAGTTTGTACTTGCTGCCTTTAAGAAAGTCGGGAAATCTCTGGGCCTGATTTGATGACGCAAGCCATGACACGGGTCGAGGTCAAAGAAGCCGCAACGAAAGGCGATCTTGACGCTTTTATAAAATTCCCGTTGCAGCTTTACCAAAATGACCCATTCTATGTCCCCCAGCTGACCCGGGACCTGAAAGCTCACTATTCCGTTGCCAATCCATTTTTGAAGCAGGCGGAAGTTAAATTTTTTCTGGCTTATAAAGACGGTGAACTCGTTGGACGCATAACATCCATCATCAACCCCGACCACAATCATTATCATAATGAGGATGCCGCATTTTTCGGTTTCTTTGAGAGTATTAATGAACCGGCTGTTGCCGACGCCCTCCTGATACGTGTAAGAGATGAATTATCAAAGAAAGGGATTAAGGTAATGCGCGGGCCGATGAATTTCTCGACCAACGATGAATGCGGATTCCTTATAGAGGGCTATGACAGCACTCCTGTGCTGATGATGCCATATAACCCGCCTTACTATAATGACTTGATGGAAGCATCAGGCCTTGCGAAAGCAAAGGACTTATATGCGTACAATTATGTGTTTACTGGCACGCCTCCTGAAAAGGTTGTGAGAGTTGCTTCGCTCGCGAAGAAGAAAGGCATTACTGTAAGACCTATAGATATGAAGAATTTCCTTAGGGATATGGGTGCGTTCAAAGACGTTTATAATGCGGCATGGAAAGACAATTGGGGGTTTATTCCGCTCACAGATGAAGAACTTTCCTATAGTGCCGGACGGTTGAAGCAGCTGGTTATTCCCGAGTTCACGCTTTTGGCGCAGCTTAATGGAGAGACCGTCGGCTTTTTGGGCTTTCTGCCTGACTTTAACTTTGTGTTACAGAAAATGCATGGCAGGCTGACGCCTGTTACTCTTATGAAAGCGCTATATTACTCCAGGAAAATCTCGGGGCTCAGGGTGCTTCTATATGGGACCAAGCCTGAATACAGAAACCGCGGGGTAGACGCGGCGCTCCTGTCCGTGGGCTATGAGAACATTATAAAACGCGGCGGATACAGGAATGTCGAGTTTTCCTGGATTCTTGAAGACAATGTGCCTGTGCAACGAATCATCGAAATGTTCGGCGCCACGCTGTATAAAAAATACAGGATCTACGAAAAGAGAATCGCTTAACCTCGCGGCTTAGCCGCAATTTCGAGTACTTTCAGATCAAGAAAACGCTTTGACACAGCCGATTTGATTATGAGCACTGTATCGGCGCCTCTGCCGGTTCCAGCTACCGCGACAACTTCCTCGCCTTCCGGAATAAGTCCGGCATCTGTCGCCATCATTACTATCTCACAGCAGACCTTTGATCCCTCTCCGAATCTCCTGAGTGACTGTGCCACGATAAGAGTAGGGTAGAGGCCATTGAATTTCGAGGCAAAGGCGGTCTCAATATTATGTGTGATCATGGTGCCGGTAAATACCCTGGCCCCGGAATACAGAATTTTTTGTCTTACATCTTCCGGCAATTCAACTGTATTGGGCTCCTTAAACCCTGCGCAATGAGTAACAACGACAACATTAATGCCGCTGCCTTTAAATGCCTCTGAAAAAAGGACACCGGAATCGCCGCCAGTAGTGGCGACTACCAGATGCTTATAGCCGGAGTCTCTTATTGAATCCTTGACGATCTGAAGACACGCCGCAGTATTTTCCCTGCCCGTTTTTTCGAAATAGACAATTTTCTTTTCCATTGGCACCTGCTCCCTTTTCTTACATAGTTCCTGTGGCCAAATTCACAGATGGACATTGCAAGCCTGCTTTTTGCTAAAAGTGTATAACACAAAATGAAGGCTGTCAACAGCAGTGTTGCTATTTATCGGCAATAATTTTTGCTAATTACCTTATCCGTGCTATGATATTTAATGCGAAAAATAATGGCGCCGCCATCGAAAGCTCATACTTTGAGGGCAATGATTTTGTCGTTCTTAGGAGAAGGACAAACCAAGATTATTCGTCCGCTTATGGGAGATGACCAGAAAGTTTGTCTTAGTGCTATTAAAGCACTTGGCGCAAGTGTTAGTGAAGGTATAGATGAGGTTGTAATTGCTGGTGTGTCCGGCATGCCGCAATTAGACGGACAACGAATAAATATGGCAAACTCCGGAGTGACATTGCGCTTCCTTACGTCTGCAATAGCCCTGGCCAAGAAGAGTTTTTGTGTTGTCGATGGCAACGAGGATATGAGAAAAAGACCGGTCGCGAAGCTCGTGGATGCATTGGGAAACCTTGGGGTAAGGGTGAAGTATTTGGGAAGAGAAGGGTTTCCGCCAATTGAAGTATTTGGGGGTGGATTTCGCGGAGGAACTGTAGAATTGGATGGAAACATTAGTTCCCAATATTTGTCATCATTAGTAATCGCAGGAGCATGTTCAGAACATGGCATTAGTGTCAGACTCACATCGGAGTTGGTATCAAGCCCGTACGTTGAGGTCACAATAGATATGATGGAAGAATTTGGGGTAAATGTGAAACAACGTGGGCCAAAAGAATTTGTTGTTGAAGGACAGCAGTGTTATCGGAAAGATGCATTTGAGATTGAGGGAGATTATTCCAGCGCATCATATTTCTTCGGGGCATCTGCATTGACTAGGACCCCATTGTATATTGGAAACTTAAACATTAATTCAAAACAGGCAGATAAGAAAATAGTGGATATTCTCCGTAAAATGGGAGTTTTAATAACAGAAAAGAGCGAGGGTTATGAAGTAGAAAATATGCATAGCCGATTGAACTGCGTAACAGTTGATATGTCTGATTGTCCGGATATTATTCCCACTGTAGCGGTTCTTGCGGCATTTGCGGAAGGTACAACCGCTATTTCAGGAGTAGGGCACTTGAGATACAAGGAATGTGATCGACTTGCCGCAATCATTACGGAACTGAAAAGGATAGGGATTGAAGCGGAATCGGATGGCAGTATATTGCAAATAAAGGGAGGCATCGTAAAAGGTGCCGACATCAGGACGTATAATGATCACAGGATTGCGATGAGTTTTGCAATGGCTGCACTTAGAGAGCCTGAGATTAATATAGAGAACAAGAACGTGGTAGCAAAGAGTTTCCCAGACTTTTTCGATAAGATGCAGCATGTATTTTCAAAACAGGCACCTGCAAGACAGGCTTGACATTTCAACAATAATGACTTTTTCACAGGGCGGGGCAAGCCTAATTTGTGTTATAATTATCCATGGCAGTGTTGGAGATCAGAAAATATCCTGATGAGGTCCTGAAGAGGAAGGCAGCGCCTGTTGAGGGCATTGATGATGACTTGCTGCGACTTGTCGACGATATGATCGAAACCATGTATGCCGCCCCCGGTGTCGGTCTGGCGGCGCCGCAGGTGGGGGTTTCCATCAGGCTTATTGTTATTGATGTCAGCACCCGGGAAGAGAAACAGCCTCTCATAGTGCTGATCAATCCTGAGATTATCGAGGCTGAAGGATTTGTCGAACTGGAAGAAGGTTGCCTTAGCGTTCCCGAATATACCGCTCCTGTCACAAGGGCTGAAAGAATAAAGGTAAGGGCCCTCGACAGGAATGGGGCACCTGTTGTGATAGAGGGCATTGATATTTTTGCGCGGGCGCTTCAACATGAAATCGACCACCTTGACGGGGTATTGTTTATTGACAGATTAAGCTCGATCAAGAGGGAGTTTTTCAAAAAGCGCTACCGTAAAGCACTAAGAGAAATCCACGCAGGCGCTTAAGGTTACTAGTGTCCCTTATATTCTTTGGCACTCCTGATTTTGCCGTTCCTTCTCTTCAGGCCTTGATAGATGAAAAGGAAGATATAGCACTTGTAGTAACGCAGCCCGATAAAATGAAAGGCAGAGGTCACGTCCTTTCACAGCCTCCGGTAAAGGAATTAGCCGCAGCGCGAGGGATTGAAGTATTACAGCCGTCAAGAATAAGGGATGAGGAATTTTATCGCGTTTTAAGCGATATAGCACCGGAGTTTATTATTGTGGTCGCATACGGTAAGATACTGCCTGAAGCGGTCCTCGCAACGCCGAGATCGGGTTGCATTAATGTTCATGGCTCGCTGCTTCCGAAATACCGCGGAGCTGCGCCGATCCAGTGGGCGTTGATAAACGGAGAAAGGACCAGCGGTGTTACTACAATGATGATGGACGCGGGCATAGATACAGGCGATATACTTTTGCGGTCTGAGGTCGATATTCTGGATGAAGATAATTCCGAAACGCTTTCGATAAAACTGGCAGGCCTTGGCGGTAAGGTCCTTGTCAGGACGCTTAATGGAATCAGATCAGGAGCGATCAAGCCTGTGCCTCAGCAGGGAGACTCATCATATGCTCCTGTGCTAAAGAAAGAGGATGGTAGAATAGACTGGAACAGGAGCGCTGACGAACTGGCAAGGTTTGTGAGAGGTATGTACCCCTGGCCCTCCGCATTCTGTCAGCTTGGCGGCGAGATGATTAAAATAATTAAGGCCAGGCCTCTTGAGGGCGATGGATGCCCCGGAAGGCTCGAAAAAACATCGGCGGGGCAGCTTGTTATCGGTGCCGGGCAGGGTCTTCTTCTGGTTGAAGAACTGCAGCCTGCGGGCAGGAAGATAATGTCTGCCGCTTCATTTCTTGCCGGACGGAGATTGAAAGAAGGACATGAAACGTTTTCTTAGGGGATTTGTCTTAAAGGTGCTGTACCCGCTGTTCATGCTGATCGGGGCGTTCCTGAAAGGCAGGAAGGAACAGCTGCAACGCTATATCATTGATCTGAACAATTGGCTGATCAAGTCTGAGCCGAGCCGTTACAGGACAAAGAGGATACTGTTGCTGTTGCCGCATTGCTTGCAGATAACTGATTGCGATGTCAGAATAACCAATGATATTAATAATTGCAAACGGTGCGGCAGGTGTGAGATAAAGGACCTTATCCAAATAGCTACAGATAACGACCTGAAGCTCTTTGTGGCAACCGGGGGGAATCTGGCCCGGCGCATTGTCAGTGATATGAGGCCTGAGGCCATTGTGGCTGTGGCCTGCGAGAGGGACTTGAGCAGCGGGATCGTCGACAGCTATCCACTTCCTGTTATGGGCGTTCCGAATGAGCGTCCCTGCGGTCCGTGCCGCAACACCAGAGTCGATCTGAAACGGGTGAGAGAAGCCATAGAATTCTTCGGGGCTGACAAAGCGGAAGTAAGATAGTATGTCACCTGCAAGAGAGCGCGCCGTCGTCGCTCTGAACAAAATCTTCAAGAGAGGGAAAAAACCCAAGGAAGTCCTTGAGGCGTTGTCGTGGGAAGACGACAAGAGAGAGCGGGCCTTTCTTATGGAATTGGTGTACGGAGTATTGCGCCACAGGGATTCGCTGGACTGGCTGCTGAAGGATTTCCTGAAAAAGCCGGACGGTCTGTCATTTGACACGATCAATAATTTACGATTAGCGGCATATCAGATTGAATACATGAGGGTGCCTGAATGGGCCGTCGTTAATGAGGCCGTTGATGTAGAGAAGGCCCAGAAGGGAAAGGCTTCACTTGTCAATGCGGTCTTGAGGAATTTTTTGAGGCGGCGTGAAACTGCTCTGTCGGCCGCTTCAACGTCTCAAAACGTTTCGAGATTTTCCGCAGATCCCGCGCAAGCCATAGCGACTGCGACCTCGCATCCGTTATGGCTTGTTAAACGGTGGATCAAGCGGTTCGGCCAGGAAGGAGCACTAGGGCTTGCCCACATGAACAATGAATTGCCTGCAATGACAATTAGGGTTGATGATTCTGTGATGCGTGAAAACACCCTTTCTGTCCTTTCAGCCAAAGGCGTCCAGGCCCGTAAGACCGAATACTCTCCATCAGGCGTTGTGGTGGAAGGACTGCATTCCTTCAGCGATCTTTATGATGTTCTTGAGTCCCCCTGCGTTGTCCAGGACGAAGCGGCACAGCTGATAACGTGGCTGCTTGACCCTCGCAGCGGCGAAATGGTACTTGACGCTTGTGCGGCCCCTGGCGGGAAGACAACACATATTGCAAAGATGGTCGGGGAAAGCGGAAAAGTCATAGCGGTTGAGGCAGACGTTCAGAGGATCAGCCGCCTTGAGGAGAATATCGCAAGGCTGGGTCTTAATAACGTAAGTGTTGTGCATGGCGATATCCGGGCAGTGGAAAGCGGCATCATAGGGGCTTTGTCCGGCAAGGGCCTTCCGGCCTTTGATCGCATTCTTATTGATGCCCCCTGTTCGGCATTGGGAGTTATCAGGAGGAACCCTGACGTAAAGTACCGTCACCAGCCGCGTGATTTGCAGCGTTTCAGAGACAATCAGATAGCGCTCGTTCAGTCCGTTGCAAAGTATTTGAAGGTCGGAGGCAGTATGGTCTATGCAGTCTGCTCAACAGAACCGGAAGAGGGGGAGGAAGTGATAGGGACTTTTTTGCACAGCAATCAGAATTTTAGTATTATAAGAGGTGAGTACGATTTTCTTCGCTCTTTTGAGATCATTGATTCCGGACGTGTATTTTACAGGACTTATCCACACAAGCATAAAATGGATGGTTTTTTTGCGGCGCGGCTGAAAAGGATTGGATGAGGAATCTATTAAAAATACCTGTGTATATGGCTGTCTTGCTGCTGCTGGGCATAGTGTCCGGCCACTTTACTTTTAAACTTCTCAGTTTCAGCAGGACCGTTGTTGTTCCTGATCTGAAAGGAAAAGACATGATGGTTGCCAACGAGACACTAAGAAACAAGGGACTGTATATACGGCTTGAAGGCGAGGACTATGACACTGTCGTTCCTCAGGGTAATATAGTCCGCCAGGACATTCTTCCGGGCAGTAAAGTCAAAGAAGGAAGGGAAGTCGGCATTGTCGTCAGCAAGGGACCCAAGATCCAGTATGTCCCGGATATCGTAGGTCAGCCCCTCGACAGGGCCGAGGCTATCTTAAAGGAGAAAGGTATACAGATCGGCAAGATACTCTATGCGCATTCTGAAAAGACGGCGAAAAATGTAGTGCTTGCGCAGAGGCCCGAAACAAACGAGAGGGGTAACGATACCTTCAGTATTATAGTCAGCCTTGGGGATTTTGAAGACGAGAAAACAAAAACAGGCGATAGGCCATAGCCTGAACAATTAG
Source organism: Nitrospirota bacterium (assembly GCA_015233655.1). Lineage (GTDB taxonomy): Bacteria > Nitrospirota > Thermodesulfovibrionia > Thermodesulfovibrionales > Dissulfurispiraceae > JADFXI01. The sequence continues at coordinate 37,011 of JADFXI010000005.1, forward strand.
GAGGGACCGTGATTAAAATAGCGCCGTCGCTATTGTCCGCAGATTTTCTGAGGCTTGGTGAAGAAATAAAGGCTGTAGAGGAAAGCGGAGCCGACATGCTGCATCTCGATGTCATGGACGGGCATTTTGTTCCGAATATTACCATAGGTCCCGGAATTGTGGAGGCGGTGCGGAAGGTTACTTCTCTTCCGCTCGATGTCCACCTTATGATAGAAAGGCCCGACCAGTTCCTTGATGACTTTATCAAGGCAGGCTCTGATTATTTAACGGTCCATATTGAAGCTTCAGTTCATCTGCACCGTACAATCCACTACATTAAAGGCAAGGGAGTGAAGGCCATGGTTTCGCTTAATCCGGCTACACCGCTTTCATCTCTTGACAGCATACTGCCTGACCTCGACGCAGTCCTTCTTATGTCGGTCAATCCGGGTTTCGGGGGGCAGCACTTTATTCCATCCATTCTCGACAAGATAAAGAAGCTTAAAGAGATTATCACAGTCAGGGGACTAAATACGATTATTGAGGTTGACGGCGGAGTCAAGCCGGACAATATCGTGGAGATATCCGCCGCAGGCTCCGATATTGTGGTTATGGGTTCTGCCTTCTTTCATTCCGGAGATTATAACGGACTGATGAAGGGACTCAGAAATAAATTGTCAGGGGCCGGAGAATCGCATGGAAAATAAAATTATCACTTTGATTAAAGAGGCTGAGACTTTCAGGGAAAAGGCCGAATACGGGGAAGCGCTGAAGGTCTTCAGGAAGGCCCTGTCTCTAAGCCGTAAGAACGGCAATGTGAGCGGCATACTTGACTCGACGCTCGGCATTGCCGATATCAGCAGAATGACCGGTAATTTCGATTTCGCCATTAACAAATACGAGGAGGCGCTTGAGGCCTGTGAGGCATTGGGCCAGGCGCTTACTGCAGCCGACTGTATGGTTGGACTGGGGCTCTCGCTTAGAGCTATCGGAATGTGGAAAGATGCGCTCCGGTTCATTTCAGCGGCCCATAAGACTTACCGCAAAGAAAAGGACAAGAAAGGGACGGCGTTCTCGCTTTGGGCTGAAGGAGGGGTGATGCGCGTTGCCGGAAACATCAGGAAGGCCATCGTCTTGTTTGAAGAGGCGAAGGAACTTTTTGGTGCTATAGGCTTTGCTCCCGGTGTCGCCTATGCTATGTGCGGACTTGGAGGGACACACCGTATTGCAGGTAATTACTTTGAATCTTTGAATTATTATAAGCAGGCGAACCAGATGTTCGGCAAGCTGAAGGACAAATTCGGGACCGCTTACTCCCACTGCGGAATCGGCAATGCGTGCAGAATGAAGAACAGGTATGGCGATGCGGCGCGCCACTTCAATAAAGCTGCCGGGCTTTATGAAGAGATAGGCGACGTTGTCAGCTATTCTTATACCTTATGGAGCGTTGCTACCGTCCACAAGATGAATATGGACTTTACGCAGGCAAGGTCATATGTTGCGTTAGCACAGAATAACTTCAGAAAAACAAAGGATCCCAGAGGCATCATATACTGTGATATGCTTCTGGGTGAAGTGGATTTTATGATGGGAAGAAAGGCCTCAGCTGAAAAAAGAGTCTGCCGTGCAGCGCAAAGTTCCAAACGGTATGGTTTCACTTTGGAGCTGTGCCATGCCAAGACACTTCTTGCGATTATGGCCGGTGCGGCCTCAAACTCGGTGCCTTTGTCATGCTACACGAAGATTGGCGTGACAATGCATAATGCCGCTATTCCTTTCAATATGCCATGAGACAAAATAAAGTCCTGAGCATACCGAACATAATCACCTTTATACGGATTGTTATAATACCGGTTTTTGTGACCGCCCTCATTTACAAGAGGATCGACTATGCATTGTTTCTTTTTATAGGAGCTGCGGTGTCCGACATGCTGGACGGCGTTCTGGCCAGAGTGACCGACCAGCAGACTCTATTGGGCGCTTTTCTCGATCCGTTGGCAGACAAATTCCTGTTGATGACATCGTTCATAATGTTTTCTGTTTACGGGTGGATACCCAGGTGGATAGCTGTAACGGTAATAAGCAGAGATTTGATCGTCATGATGGGTTGGGTCCTGCTGTATCTCCTTTATGACATAACAAAGGTGGAGCCGTCATTTACCGGAAAGGCCGCAATTGCCGCTCAGCTTGTTTTTATAGCTTATACACTTTTGTCGCTTACTGTCCCGGGCTTCCAGCTTCCTCAAATTTGGATGCTTGTGGCAGTTAGCGTGTTGACTATTGTTTCAGGGCTGCAATACATTTACCGGGGGATGAGACAGGCAAGTGAAAAGTAATCCGGGAGTTGATATAGAATCAATGACTGCAGGCGGTCTTGCGGAGCAGGCAGGACTGCTCCCCGGTGACAGAATAGTCAAGGTAAACGGTCATAAGATCAAGGACGCGATAGACCTGATGTTTTTCGGCAATGATAATGACCTGAATTTTACTATCAGCAGAAAAGGCACTAAGCAGTTGGTCACCGCGTCGAGAGAACAGAATGAGTCTATCGGGCTGGGAATCGAGCTGAAGCCGTTCCACACCAGATCATGCAGGAACAATTGTATCTTCTGTTTTGTCTCACAGCTTCCAAAGGGATTGAGGAAGTCTCTGTATGTCAAGGACGATGATTACAGGATGTCTTTCCTCTATGGTAATTATATTACGATGACAAACCTTTCCCTGCAGGACAAAGAGAGGATAGTCGCCCAGCGCCTGAGCCCTCTTTATATTTCGGTCCATTCCACTAATGCCGTTGTAAGAAATAAAATGCTCGGCGTCCAGGCCGCGGTAGACATTGTCAAGGAGATCAAGTATCTCGCTGATAACAAGATACGGATGCACACGCAGATCGTTTTATGCCCAGGATTTAACGACGGCAAAGGACTTGAACAGACGTTGGCCGACCTGTATCGTTTTTATCCGTATGTGCAGTCTATTGCGATCGTTCCTGTCGGGCTTACGGCGCACCGCAAGAAACAGTTGAAGCCGGTAGAGAGGGAAGACGCGCTCTGGGCGCTCGACATCATCCGCAAGTTTCAGAACAGATTCAGGAGAAAACATGGAGAGACCATTGTTTATGCCGCTGACGAGCTGTTTATCAAGGCGGATGAGGAGTTCCCTCCGCTGGATGAATACGGCGAGCTTCCGCAGATCGAAAACGGCGTCGGAATGGTCCCGTTGTTCCTGCGCGAGGCCAAAAAAATCAAACTCCCTCAACTGCCCCAGAGGAGCAAGTCGGCAGAGAGGCGCTTTATCACTTTTTCAGGCACGTCATTTTATCCCTACCTCTCAAAATTCGTCAGCAGGCTCAGGAAGGCCGACATCGATATAGAGGTGGTGCCTGTTGAAAACTCCTGTTTCGGCACGAGCGTGACTGTTGCCGGTCTGTTGACCGGTCGAGATATTATCAAGTCACTTTCCGGAATGGCGGAGAAGGGCGATATAGTTCTCATCCCGGATGTCACGCTGCGCGCGGAAGGGGACCTGTTTCTGGACGACATATCCCTGCATGATGTAGAAGAAGTCCTCGGTGCCAAGGCAATGTCCATTGCATCGACACCGCAAGGCATTGTCGATGCTGTAGCAGAAATATCGTAAAGCAATGCCGACCGTAATCATTAGAAAAGCCATGTATGATTACGATACACTTAGACCTGCATTTTTCGAGATCATGGATCGCCTTGGAGGGAAGAGCATCGCGCGTAACAGCCGCGTTGTGATCAAACCCAATCTTTTGTCTCCTGCGTCTCCTGAAAAGGCCGTCGTAACTCATCCTCTGGTAGTCCGGGCTGCTGTCCAGTATGTACACGAGAGAAACGCATTGCCAGTCATTTCAGATAGTCCGGCAATGGGGTCTTTTGAAAAAGTCCTGAAGGAAAGCGGGATCAAAGACGCGCTCAAGGGGTTGGATGTCGAATACAGGGAGTTCAAGAAGTCGGTTGCGGTTACTGCAGGCGGCCTGTTTCACACTATTTCCATTGCAGAAGACGCACTAAATGCGGACGTAATGATAAACCTTCCGAAACTCAAGACGCATGCACAGATGTTGCTCACTCTAGGGGTGAAGAACCTCTTTGGCTGTGTTGTGGGACTTAGTAAACCCGAATGGCATTTACGGACAGGGGCTGACAGAGATATGTTTGCACGTCTTCTGGTGCAGATTTTCAATGCGGTAAATCCGTCCTTTACTGTTCTTGACGGCATACTAGCCATGGAAGGACAGGGGCCTGGAAGGAGCGGCAAGCCGCGTGAAATAGGTGTTTTGATGGGTAGCGGCAATGCGGCGGCCCTCGATTCAGTAGTATGCAGGATGCTGGGCCTGGCGCCTGAAGAATTGCTGACATGCAGAGCTGCGAGAGAGATGGGGCTTTTGGGAGGGGAAATAGCCGTAGACGGTGAGATTCCTGAGATTAAGGATTTCGAGTTTCCGGTCGTCGGTTCCCTGCTGTTCGGACCGAAAAAGCTGCATGGCACAATGAGAAGACATTTGGTACAGCGGCCGGAGGTTGATGAGGCGACCTGCGCTTTGTGCGGCGAATGCTGGAAATATTGCCCCGCAAAAGCTATAGAGCGAAAGGGCAGAAGAATCGCTTTTGATTACGACAAGTGCATCAGGTGCTATTGCTGCATCGAAGTCTGCCCGCATGGAGCACTAAAGGCGGTTGAGACACTGCCCGGCAAGGTGCTGAGGAAGATAACAAAAAGATGATTTGCAACATGCTCCTTTCTATGACATACATCATATTCTTTGTAATCCACTTGATTTAACATTATTTCTGACAAGCTGATAGGGACCGGCATCGTTCTCGCATGACTGCGCAGCACTTCTCGTACCTTTGAGGTTCTCCGGTAAATGCTGAGTCTTGACATAGAAGGGGGACGCCTAAGATAATATTAGAGTAGTATTACATGGCAAAAAGGAAAACACAATTTCTTTTAAAATATATCTGGGAGCAATAGGAAAGTGAATATCACGAAACACTGGCATGACGGTTTCGACATAATTACAGACATGGTTTCACTCCACGATAAAGACTTTAAGATCGTAAGAGCAAATAAAGCCTTTTTAGCCGCATTTCATAAAACGCAGGATTCGGTCTGCGGGATTTTGTGCTATCAACTGGTCCACAAAACAGATGCTCCAATTTACAATTGCCCTCTTAAACATTCATTAGAATCAGGGGTTACAACTGCAGAGGAGATTTATGAGCCGTCCCTGGGACTTTATTTAGAGGTTACATGCTACCCCGTGTTTGATGATAAGGGAGATTTCGAAGGGGTAGTTCACTTTGTCAAGGACATTACCGAACGTAAGAAGGCAGCGGATACTTTAAGACGGAGCGAAGAGAATTCTTTAGAGCAAAGCGAGATCAACTATCGGTTACTGCTCGAAAATATCCCGCAAAAAATATTTCTCAAAGACAGGAATTCTGTTTATATATCATGCAATGACAATTATGCCAGAGACCTTAAGATCAACTCGTCCGAAATCTCTGGAATGACCGATTATGATTTTTATCCTAAAGAACTGGCTGCTAAATACAGGGCCGATGATAAAAGGGTCATGGAAAAAGGAGAGAGAGAAGATATTGAAGAGAAATATATTCAGAACGGGAATGAATATTTTGTTCATACGGTTAAAACACCGGTGAGAGATAGACAGGGAAAGGTATTTGGAATACTCGGTATTTTCACCGACATCACGGAGCGTAAGCGGGCCGAAGAGTTATTGATAGAAAGCGAGCAAAGATTCAGACGGCTGATTGAAAATGCTCCATTTGCTATAGGTGTAATTGCCAGGAATGGCACTATTGAATACGTTAATAAAAACCATCTCGAAATCTTTGGATACGACACCGCGGACTGTCCCACCCTTAATCATTGGTGGTCTATAGCATATCCTGATGAGACAATAAGAAAGAAGGTCATCAGCGACTGGAACAATACCCTCGAGAGGATTTTTGATCGAGACGAAAATATTCAAATTGAACGCCGTATTACTTGCAAGGATGGTAAGGTCAAGGATATCGAACTCCGCATTATGGCGTTGGAAGGCAGAGTAATTACGGTTTTTGATGACATCACAAAGCGCAAGCAAGCAGAGGAAGAGCTTTCTACGCGGGCCCGACAGCAAGCCGTGGTAGCTGAATTCGGTCAATACGCACTGAATGTCCGGGATCTGCAAGCTTTGATGGACCATGCGGTGACCATTGTGGCCCAAACACTCGGCGTAGAATACAGCAAGATACTTGAACTTCTTTCCGATCGGCAAAATCTGCTGTTACGGGCCGGTGTAGGCTGGAACGAAGGGCTGGTAGGTCATGCAACTGTAAGCACGGGCCTCGACTCACAGGCTGGCTACACACTGGCTTCATCAGAGGCGGTCATAGTCGAAGACCTCCGCTCCGAAAAACGCTTTAACGGACCTCCTCTTCTCTTCGAGCACGGCGTTATCAGCGGAATCAGCGTGATTATTCAAGGAAAAGACGGTCCGTGGGGAGTTATGGGAGCGCACAGCGCCCGGCAGATACCATTCACGAATGATGATATTCATTTTTTCCAGGCCGTTGCCAACATTCTTGCAGAGGCGCTTGAACGCAATCAGGCGGAAGAAGCGCTGCGCGAGGCAAATGAGGAATTAGAAAAACGTGTTCAGGCCCGGACGGCGGAATTGAAAAAAAACCTTAACTTTCTCAGCCTATTAATTGATACAATTCCCAGTCCCGTTTTCTACAAGAACTTTCAGGGGGTGTATACCGGTTGCAATAAGGCATTCGAAGATTTTGTGGGGAGAACAAAAAATGACATTGTGGGTCATACCGTATATGACATTGCACCCCGCGAACTTGCCGACATTTATTACAACGCCGATATGGAACTGATGCAGGGGAAGGGGTATCAAGTATATGAAACTAAATTCCTACGGGCGGATGGAGCAGAGCGGGATATTATCACTTATAAATCTTTCTTTAAAGAGCAAGATAGCGAAGTCGGAGTAATTGTAGGGATTTTTCTGGATATCACCGAACGCAAGCAGATGGAGGGAAAGCTCAGAGACTACAGCTTTGAGCTGGAAAGAAGCAATAAGGATTTGGAAAGCTTTGCCTCGATTGCATCGCATGATTTACAGGAACCACTCCGCGGCATTTCGGGGTTTGCACAACTCCTGAAGAAACGTTACACAGGCAAGCTGGATAAAGATGCCGATGAATTTGTTTCCTATATAGTAGACGGAGCGGACAGGATGCAGCAATTGATCAAAGACCTTCTCGAATATTCAAGGGTATCGTCAAGAAGCAACCCATTTAAGCCTACGGATTTTAACAGCGTTGTGAGTCGCGCTCTTGCAAATCTCAAAATGGCTGTCGAGGATAACAGCGCCGGGATAACATGCGAGGAGCTTCCTACGATTGCTGCAGATGAGTCCCAGATGGTCAGCCTTATGCAGAACTTAATCGGCAATGCCGTAAAATATCACGGCAACGAACCGCCTCTTGTTCGAGTCTCAGCTTATAAAGAAGGGACGGAATGGGTGTTTTCCGTTGCCGACAATGGAATAGGCATAGATCCGAAATATAACGAGCGCATCTTCCGTATATTCCAGCGTCTGCATAAAAGAGACACGTATTCGGGGACTGGGGTGGGGCTTGCCGTATGCAAGAGAATAGTCGAAAAACACGGCGGCAGCATTTGGGTCTCATCCGAACCGGGTAAAGGCAGTGTGTTTTATTTTACAATACCGGAGAAGTGATATTTTTACCGCAAGTTTGTCCAAGGGAGAAATGATATGTCTTGTTCAAGAGAGCATCCTGTAGAGATTTTGCTTATTGATGACAATCCAGCCGACAAACGCTTAGCCATCGAGGCATTCAAGGAGTGTAAGACATGCCACCATCTAAATACTGTCGATGACGGCGTAGAGGCGATGGAATTCCTGCAGCGAAAAGGTCCGTATGCAGATGCGGTCAAGCCTGACCTTATTATTCTTGACCTGAACCTGCCCAGAAAAGACGGTCGCGAGGTGTTGGCCGATGTAAGAGGGGACCAGGCCCTCAAATATATTCCGATAGTTGTAATGTCTATCTCGGATGCCGGATCCGATATCTTGAATATTTACAATCTCGGCGCCAACTGCTACATCACGAAGCCGATAGACCTGGAACAGTTCATCCATGTGGTGCGTAGAATAGAAGAATTCTGGTTCCAGATCGTCAAACTCCCGCCTAGGTAAACTCAACTAAATTAGGACGGTCGCAAGGCAGAAACCATTGACCACTTCTCACTCTAAATGATAATCTTTCATGAAGAATGCATAGTGTGAATTATCTTTGAGCTGGGAGAATGAACATAAGTAAACGTTTAAGTGTATTTTTGTCTATCTTACTCCTTTTAAACTTTGCCTGTGCAGCAGTTGTTCCCGAGCAGAAGGCCCAAAGTTTGGATAAATCACAAACAGTGGTTAATGGGGAAAGCTCTACGCCACGCGAAAGAAAGGAATTTAGAGATCTTTTCACTGGTACGGAATTTGTTTATGTCAAAGGCGGATGTTATAAGATGGGCGATACACTCGGCGGTGGCGATGCTGATGAGAAGCCCGTACACAAAGTCTGTGTGGACGATTTTTACATGGCGAAATATGATGTGACGGTAAGTGACTTCAGGAGATTCGTCAATGATACGGGATACAGCACTGAGGCGGAAAAAGGGGACGGATGTTATGCTGGGGGAACAAGGGGGGCGCATGACAGAAGCAAGAACTGGAAGAATCCGGGTTTCAGCCAGGAAGATAATGGTCCTGTGGTTTGTGTAACATGGAACGACGCACAAGCCTATGCCGAGTGGGTGCGGGAAAAAAGCGGCAAGTCAGTTCGTCTGCCGACCGAAGGGGAATGGGAGTATGCGGCGCGAAGCGGTGGCCGGGCAGAGAAGTATGCCGGCAGCAATGACGTTGACAGTGTAGCCTGGTACACGTCAAACTCCGGAGGCAAAACGCATGCAGTTGGAACTAAGGCGGCAAATTGGCTAGGCTTATACGACATGAGCGGTAATATATGGCAATGGACAGCGGACTGGTACGGAGAGAACTATTACGGAGAAAGCCCGGAGAATAATCCACAAGGGCCTGGCAGTGGACAGTTCAAAGTGCTTCGTGGTGGCTCATGGTACTGCGTACTGCAGAGCGTGCGTGTCGCTGTCCGTCATATGGGTGCTCCGTCGGTTCGGATATACAACCTCGGGTTTCGGCTCGCCTTTTCCGCCTTGTAGTTATTCTCTGACTATAACCGATATGAAATAAAGCGTCCCGCAGGTTTAAATTATAACCCTGCGGGACGGTAACGATTAAAACTATCTCTGATAAACTATTCTGAAAGTATAAGAACTTCGGTCCTTCTGTTTTGCGCCCGACCTTCCTTTGTTTTGTTTGACGCAATTGGTTTCGTTTTCCCATAACCTTCAGTCGAGATCATTGCCTTCTTAACAGCGCCCTTATCGACCAGGTACTGCTTAACTGCATCTGCTCTCCTTACGGACAAAGCCTGATTATATTCTTCTGAACCTATGCCGTCAGTATGCCCTTCCAGTTTGACTTTGGAGCCAGGGTATTTACTGACAAAGTCAATAGCCTTTTTCAATTCAGCGTCATCAGCTTTTCTTATGTCTGACTTGTCAAAATCAAAGTTTACATGTATGGTCAGACGGTCGATGACTCTTGCCGCAAGAGGCGGAGGTGGCGGAGGAGGAGGTGGTGGTGGCGGTGGCGGTGGCGGCACAGGTTTCTCGACAACCGGCTTAGGAGCGCAAAGGGCCTTAGCTTTGGCAGTTGCTTCATTGGCCATTGCTATTGCCTCATCTTTACGGCAGGCAGCGTAAACTTCGTACGCTTTGTTTCTTAAGTCATCTGCAGCCTTAAATTCATCAGGGCATTCCTTGTCCTTGCCGGCCTGTCGTGCAGCTTCCAAAGCACGGTCCGCCTGCGGCAATTCCTTGTGATAATACATATAGGTATAAGGACTTTTGTGTACAAACTCAGTGTCAGCACAGCCTTGCAACAAGCTGACAGAAAGAAGTACAAGACATAATACAAACATTTTCATAATAGATCTCCCCCGCATATTGTACGACCTCCTTTTTTAATTGTTTCATTACCTCGATGCAACTGTAAAACAATTGCGTAAAAAAGTACGTCATTTAAATGAAGCTATTGTCATTTCACCTTCTTTCCTGTCTTTCCATGTCCCCTCTTTCAGGGTTTCCTGGTTGGTGTGAACGGGGCATTTCGCCTTCCCGTGGTCCAGGGCCTTGCTCTCTGTGCTGTGGCTGGCCCTCTCGGAATTGCGGTCCAGCCTCTCTGCGTTGTGGTTGTGACCGATCCGGCATGCCATCTCTTAATTGAGGACGTGGCTGGCCTTCTCTGGGCGGTTGTTGTGATTGCCTCCGGGATTGGAAACCCTGGACACCCCAAGTTTGTTGTTTCTCCCAATATTTATTCTTTTGCCAGCCCATCCAGTTCTGTTGAAGCCGTTGTTGAGGTATTCGTTGGTAGTTCCACTGCTGCCCTTTCCAGCGATGGTCCCTGTAGTCATCCCTCCAGCCAGAGTGTATTCCGGCATAAAAAGACGGGACCCTTGGAAAGTAGGCCCAACCTGAGTTGTAGTTACGCGCGCGATACCAGCGGCCTTCCCACGGACGCCACCACCATCCATTGTAGAAGAAGATGTCATCGGCTATGTCAGGGGCAACATAGACATACGTCCCCGGCAGCACTATCAACTCCGGTGGCGCGGCAAATACC
>JADFXI010000005.1:47829-58668 GCA_015233655.1 Nitrospirota bacterium
AGCGATACCAGCGTCCTTCCCACGGACGCCACCACCATCCATTGTAGAAGAATATGTCATCGGCTATGTCAGGGGCAACATAGACATACGTCCCCGGCAACACTATCAACTCCGGTGGCGCGGCAAATACCACAGGCGGCGGCAGAGCAATACCAATGTCTATATTTATTCCTGCCATTGCTGGAGCAGAAAAAGCCAAAGCCAATACAAAAATAAAAGTTCCCCAAAATAACTTTTTCATTTCACTGCCTCCTATAAACATCACTATTTTATCTCTCATTACTCTTTGATGCACCCCAAAACCGACAGCAATACCACCCAGGAGCAGCGTCATTGGCAAGAGTCTTAGTCAGCTTTCAGAAACCCCGTTATGGCACATAAGTGTTTATTTTTATAAAGCCTTTGATTTCATTCTACTCCCTTACCAGAAAATGTCAAGCCACGGACTTTCTTCCCTTGATGAACTGGCCTAAACTGTAAGGCATTAAACTTCAAATATAATATTGTGATGCCTTGACAGGCGCTTAACTTCGCTGTATGTTGATGATTATTGCCATGGGGAGTTATATGTGCTATTCTTTTCATCAAAGAAACGAATAATTAGAGGGGATATGCCCTAAAAAAGATCGAGGAGGCTAATGTTCAAAGAGTTCAAAGAATTCGCTATGAAGGGGAATGTTATCGACATGGCTGTCGGTATAATAATCGGTGCTTCCTTCGGAGCCATTGTTAATTCGTTTGTTTCTGATATTATAATGCCGCCTATAGGAATGCTTATAGGAAAGGTTGATTTTTCAAACCTCTTTATCGTTCTTAGGGAAGGGAAAGTCCCAGGTCCGTATTCTTCCGTTGCAGTAGCCAAGGCAGCAGGCGCCTCAACCATCAACTATGGCATTTTCATAAATACTGTAATTAGCTTTCTTATTGTGGCTTTTTCTGCCTTCATGCTTGTGAGGAGTATAAACAGGATCAGAAGACAGAAGGAGACCCCGGCTGCTGTATCGGCAACTAAAGAATGTCCCTATTGCCTTTTTGTTATTCCGGCTAACGCAGTGCGATGCGGACATTGCACTTCAGATATTAAACCAAGCTGAAATAGAATACTTCATTGATTTACCCTTTTCGATGCTTTAATCAGCCAATTTGTTTATATCTGTAGTTTTTCCTTATTTCATCTCATAAGCCCGTGGTATAATTGAGCGAAGAACCATGGGAAGCCACGGTCAAAATAATGTTCACGGTACGCATTGGGAACACGACCGGGATATGATAGCAGGCAAAATACTTGCCGTTGCTGTCTTGGACTTCATATCAGCCAGGTTATCTCTAATCCCATAGCAGAGTTCCACGGGCTTGCCCGTGGGTATCTACTTTGCCAAACTTCAAAAAGTTCGGGACAAACTCCGCAGTCTTTAGAAAACTGTGTTGGTGAGAGGTACTGTGAGCAAGTCATTCTACGATGAACACCTGATACTCAATAGGTATTCCGCCCTGCAACATACAAGGACTACGTCCCGAAACACGTGGTCTGTAAGAAGAGAGAATAAATCGTACTGTTTGCCGAACTAGTGGATTCGAGGATCATCGGAGCTGTAGGTTTCTTTTAAAAATCATTGCCAAGAAGGCTCAGCAATGGAAAAACTCGTTATGTCCCGAACTGCGCACAGTTCTGGATCGCATGCAAAGCAGTCTTGCGGTAGAGCTTCCACCGACGAGTCCACACCAGAGCCTTCTTTCTAAAACTCTCTGTTTCCGTTACGAGTCAGCATTTGGATACTATCTCACACTTTAAGAATTATTCTGATTAACACGCATTCTGAGGGAGGACTGAAAAGCGTTTATTCTTGCAAATTGCTACCAGTCGCAAATATGCGGCAGCCCTAGTTATATCTCATTTGTCTTCTTTCCCCCATATCTTATCGTAATATTCAGGATACAGTTTTTTGCCGCAGTCAGGGCAAATTGCATGAGTAAATTCCGCTTCGGAATGTTCTTTAATATAGGCTTCTATCTGAGTCCAGTAACCCTCATCATTGCGTATTTTCTTGCATGATGCACAAATCGGCAGCATACCACTAAGGATTTTTACCTTGGCAAGAGCATTCTGAAGTTCACTAATAAGTTTCTCTTTCTCTTTCTGCAACTCTTTGGGAATAGTGATGTCCCGAAATGCTGTAATTGAAGACTGGGTGCCGTCTTCACCAACGATGGGAGTGGAAATAACGGCAACAGGAAACTTAGTACCATCCTTGCGTTTAAAAAGTTCATCCTCAGAAGAGTATTTTTCACCGGTTATAGTAATTTTATGCATAGGACAATCTTCAAATGACAGATGTGTTCCATCCTCTTTTTCCGAATGGATTGTATCGTGCATGTTCAAGTCAGCAAGCTCTGCTATTGTCCAACCCAAAAGACGCTCTGCCTCAGGATTCATGAAAGTAACATCACCCCTGATATTTAAGACATAAATGCCTTCACCCAGGGCTGACGTCATATCCCGCAAATCTTTTTCGCTCTTACGCAACGCGATCTCTGTCAGTTTGAGTTTGGCTGCATCACGGTAGAGCAGCCACGACGATAACGCAGTAATCAGTACGAAGAACGCTGTTAACATGGATATTTTGGCAACCTCTTTTTTCCACTCTACAAGATATTCACTGGTGGCAAGGCCCACGATAATATAGAGCGGGTAACTGCCGATTTTACGGAAAGAAACCGTTCTTGCTATGTTGTCTGACCCGGTAGGGGTGTAATACGTTCCTGAGTCGGCACCCCTCTTGACCTGCTCGATCAACTCTTGTGAGACCTTGCTCTGCCCGACTGAATCGTCTCTACCCTTGAGAACAGGATGACGGGCAATAAGACTCATTTCGCTGTCGCGAAGGCTAATTACGCCGTTTCGACCGACATCGAGCTTGGCAAAAGTCTTATTGAAATGCCCAAGCTCGATTGCCGCCCAGGTCGCACCAGCGAAAGACCCGTCAGATTTGTTAAGGCGACGGGCGAATATAACGACCCATTTCCCGCTAATACGTCCGATAACAGGTTTGCTGATCACCAGCCCTGCATTGGAATAGCTGCGCAAACGTTTAAAGTAATCGCGATCAGCTACGTAATTACTTGGTTTGGCAGCCCTGGCGCCTGTGTCAGCGCCGCAAATAATTTCTCCCTGTTCGTTCGCCATGCGAAGGACTTCAAGATACGGCAGTCTTGCAAATATTCGTGCAATATAGGCGTTCATCGTCTTTGTATCAATACCACCGCTGGCGCGTTGCCTTGTAACTTCATCTGCCACGTCAAGCAGCGCCAGATCGATTTTTCCAATAGCATCGGCAAGGTATTGCTCGAGAGCCTGTGACAGGTTTTGGGTCGCTATCGCAGCCCGCTGTTCATATTGAATCCGGCTATTGAGCAAAGCCAATGTCCCCAGACCTATAACAAACAGGTTGATCAATAGGACTCCTATAACCACCCGCTTGATTAACGCGGAAGGAAGTCGTGCCGAGTCTAATGTTTTCGGATGGAGCATCATGGAATATTTTCCTACCGTATTGTTATTACTGGCCTATATATTGGCATCAGCCACTCTGAAATATAATGCATATCCAAGCAAACTGTTCTGTAACGGGCCTTACAATCCATAAATAAAATATATCTAGATTTTATAAGGGATTAGGGGTTGTGTCAATCTAAAATGAAAAAATGCACAGATTATACTGCAATGTTATGATAGGGTCCGGGGAAAAGATACAAAAGAAAAAAGTAAACAGAGATTATCAAAAGCAATCTGCACAATTATATCAGAGCACCTTATGCAAGACTTCAGGAAGACATCGCGAGGTCCTGAGAGTCATTCTGAATGGGTGACCTGCTTGGCGGGTTTTACCCTGCATCACGCAAAAAATAGGGCATCTGCATAAAGTGAGACCAATATTTCGGTGTCTTCCTGTATGATGCAGCGAAGGCTGACAAAAAAAGACAAAGAAAAAACGGTAATGCTAAGAGACATTGGTAACTGAAGCAACCAGGAGAAGAAAAAGAAAAAACAACTTTCTTCTGATAGGATAATTTTTTTCTCTTGACTCAAGCCCTCTATATGGGTGCTATTCGCACTATTTGCGATTCTCTGCAATTGTTGATTTTCGCTACTACTCCTCAGAATGGGACAAGCAGAAATAACCTGAAATTAGCACAAAAATATCCAATCCCAAGAGCATATCAAGCATTGGTGCTGTAAACATGAGGATATACAGCCTGCCAGTCAGAATGCTTGCTGCAATCTTTTCCACAGTTTTGCTATATTCAGCATCACATCATCGGAGAACGCAACTTTTTACGGGCGAGCGAGAATACAGAATATCATATCGAGGGTGACCTCCCGCTCATGCTTGTGTCGCTGATTGTCTACTGGGTATTCAGTCTTATCGCCGGCTAATGCAATTAGCGCGCCACCCAAACCGCCGGACTGAAAAATCATATAAGACGTCTCCTCCCAAGACTCCATGTAAACGGCCTTCATAGAGAAGATCCAGCGGGAATAGCGTAATCTTATTGAGACGGCTTAGGCGCTATACAAGGAATTGTACCCAGCCCCACAAACGGTCACTCCTTTATCCCTGTCTGCGCACATTGCCTAGCATCTTGATGAATTCTTTGAGTAGGTCACAATCATAATCTTTTTTTTGCTTTACCAGCAGATCGAGGGCGTAATAGGGTGTATATGCCTGCTTATAGGGCCTGCTTGTGGTCAGAGCGTCATAACAGTCTACTATCGAGGTGATCCTGCCGAATAGGACTATTTGACCGCCGCCAATGCCGAGGGGATAGCCTCTCCCAGTAAGTTTTTCATGGTGCTGAAGCACCGCCGGAAACGCCTCTTCCGGGAACTCCTTCTGGGTGCGGAGGAGACTGTCGCCCTCGATGACATGCTTCTTTATTAACTGGAACTCCTCGCTGGTGAGGCCCCCCTGCTTGTTCAGGACTTCGTGGCTGACTTTGCTTTTCCCGAGATCATGGAGCATTGCGCCGATGCCGAGGCTCTCGATCTCAGGCCTAGACATATTGATGGTGTTTGCAAGGCCGATGGACAAAACTGCTACATTCACGGAATGAGTATATGTGTAATAATCAAATTTGCGCAGATTCAGCAGATCGTACAGGACGTCTATATGCGCAAAGATTGAGTCTATTATTTTGTTAACCTCGCCGTTTATCTCCTTTATCTTATCACCGCTCCTGGGGGCTTCGAGCAGCTCTTTTATCAGCATCTTCGAATTTTCCCTTATGATCAGGCTTTTGATCTTCTGTGCCTCCTTCTCTTTCCCCTTGTCATACGTATCGACAGACGTCTTTCTTATTGACTGGAGGTATTCCCTGAAAAGCGGAAGCTCGGATTTGTTAATGATAATATCTCCGCTGACAGAGAGCATGTGTTGTTCGAGTTTTACGGGATTTTTGTTGTTCGCTTCGAGAATCCTGGTTATTTTCATGTCGCGCATGGTGTAGAGGCTAAAACCTATCATCAAGCCAGGAATAAGGACTGTGCGCTCAATCTGGTGGTAGTTTTGCTTCTCGCTGTCGTAGTGTCTGAACTCCTCCAGGTCTACCTCGTTTAACTTTCCGCGCCCATATCCCGAGATGAAATTTTCTACATCTTTTTCGTCAAAAAAAATCTCGCTACTATCTTTTTTATCAAGGATTTCCCTTGCATGCTGGGTGTAGATCATCCCCTCATAGAAAAGATGCTCTATCTGATCTCCGTTCCTGATATAGACGTCGAGCGGCAGTGGCTTGCCGACCACAAGGCAGTCCAGTTGCACTTTCTTTGTGAGAGAATCAAAACTCTCCCTGAAATCCTTTAAGGAAATGGACATCAAAACCTCCTCCATTAATTGTATCATTAACTGTTTGGCATTCAATTCCCTATCATCGGAGGCGCCGGAAGTCTGGTATAGTCTATAGGCAGGAGGTAGTCATGGGCACGGCACTACTCTGACTGTGGTACAATGCTAGGGGCATTCAATATTCTGTTCTGTTGTCTTCTTTCCTTCCTCTCCCGCAGCGGACAATCGAAAAAAAAGGGAAAAATATCCATGAGAAAATACAGGCTGAGGTGGACAGGCCCATTTTCGATTACGTGTTGTCCCTTACAAGATAGAATCAATCCTAGTCCGTGCGTATCCTCGGCATTAACAGGCCGACACTTAGAAAAAAACTTGGTTAGTCCGCTTCCACGAGTTCGAAGTCAAGGAATATGCTTATCCGGCGGTTTCGTCTATCTGCGGGGTTTTCTTTAATGAGCGGCCGTGTATCTGCGCATCCTACGATCCTGTCTATTTTGAACGGCGGTATGCCGTTTTTCTCGAGTTCCACCTTTGCCGCCGCGGCCCTCATCGCCGAGAGTTCCCAGTTGCTGATCTCGCCTTTGGCGTAAGGAACAGAATCGGTATGCCCCTCAATGGCAATTTTGTTCGGCAGCCCCTTGATGCTGTCGGCTACTATTTTAAACATCTTTTCGGCATCCTTCGTCGGTTTTGCGTTGCCCGACTCGAACAGGCTACTGTCCTTGCTGTCCCACATCTGTATCCTGACGCCGCTGTCAAGCATCTCTACCGTGAGATTGTCCGACAAAGTCGCTATTTTTTTCACTATATTACTCTTGACCTTATCCTTGCGTTCTTTCATTGCTCGTTTAATCATCAACGGCTCTCCCTCCTCCAGCTGGGCTCTCTTGAAGTATTCAGAAAATTCAGCTTTGCCGGTATTGCTGACGAGCGAAAGCAGCCACATGGTCATGAAGAATATCATCATGGAAGTAATAAAGTCAGCGTAAGCGATTTTCCACACGCCGCTGTCCCTGTGGACTAATATCCTGCGGGGCCTTCTGATAATGTTAACGTGTTGAGGACTTTTTGACTGTATCAAATGCCAACTCCAGTTCTTCGAAAGATGGCCGCATGTCCTCGGGGATGAGTCTCCTGCCGAATTCTATGGCGACACGCGGCAACATGCCGGATACGAATGCGATGATGGCTACTTTCACGGTGTTCAGGAATTCCTTTTCTTCGTCCGCCATGTGTTCAAGATGGCGTGAAAGAGGCCCTACGAAGCCATAACTGAGCAGCACGCCTAACAGGGTGCCGATCAGGGCCACGGCGATGCTCCGCCCGATTACATCCGGTTTCTCATTCATTTTCCCCATCGTGATGATAACTCCGAGGACGGCGGCCACAATGCCGAGCCCGGGGAGGGAGTCAGCGACGCTGCCGACGCTCCTGGCCGGCACTACGCTGCATTCATGACGCATTTCGAGCTCCATATAGAGCAACTGCTCCATATCGGAAGGGGAGATGTTGCTGGCCTCCAGCGTTTTAAAAGTATCAATAATAAATAGCAAGACGTATCTCCTCTTCAGAATGCCGGGATATTTGATGAAAATGCTGCTCTCTTCAGGGACGCTGAGGTCCTGTTCGAGGGCTATGTATCCATTTTTATGAGCAACATAAAAGACTTCTCCAAGCAGGCAGAGACATTCGAGATAATCTGCCTTGGAGTATTGCTTGCCGACTAGGATTTCCCTCATGCCGACGAACACTGACCGTCTCACTCGTCTCGGCGAAGCAGCGATGAACCCACCCAAGGCAGCTCCGCAAATAAGAATTATTTCCGGAAACTGGGCAAGAAACAGTATATTGCCGTGCTCCATCCTGTAAGAGATGAGTACCGCAACCAGAACGATCAAAAGTCCGAAAACAGTTATCATAAGGTTCTCTGTATGTCGCCTTTCTGGTGGGTCTGCGGTCCCACATATTTCTGGAGGTGGTTAGTACCTTCAGCAAATATAGACTTGCTATTGTTGGCATTTTTACTCACAATAACCTCTCTTTATTGCCTTTCAACATTGACATATGCATACTGTTGAAAAACGCATCGCCATGACACAATGCTATCACCTTTTAGGATAACTTTCAACGAGGCTTGCAAAGTGCTTAATATGTCGCAAACTATCGACTCCTGCACTATGTGTCAAGTTTAAGTTCATCTCAAATGTTATTGTTTCTGATAGTACACTGCATAGAGTTGCAAATAGCGATATCTACCAACTTATAGAAGCTGTGTCACAACGTAAGCTTCTCTTAAAAGTAGACCCTAGAGCTTTTTGGCAAATGAAGATGTGGGGCAGGTCAAGATATACTGTAAACTGTGGCGGAAACACAGGAGTGCGGGTTATTGAGTATGTGACACTCTCAAAAATCTTTCTTTATAAATAAGTGGGTGGATAATTATCTCCCATACCCGGCTAAATTTTCTTGCCGTACTTTCGGGAACAATATTGCAGAGCTTACAGTAGATATGTACTGAATTAAGATGATGTTGCAACTTGTGATGAAAATTTGTTGTAAGCATGACATCCACCTCATGCCAATATATAAGCATATTGAGTGCCAGATTTAAGAAAATAGGAGCAGTTGATTTTATTGATATTCAAATATTCGGTGGCTTAGCAAGGCATTATAATTGAGGGGGGAATTCCATAACTTATGGTATCTCTTACCTACTTTCATAACTCAAGAACGCCAGGGCAGACTACTTGTTCTTGCCTTGGCTCTGACCTGCCCCGCATCATTGTACCACACTCAGAGTAGTACTGAGTGCCTGATATCCTGGTAATATGGCCTTTGGAGCGGGTGGCCGATATCCAAGAGAACTATGGGGCCGCACGTGATTGTACTGCTGCCGCCAATTCTCTATCAGTACTTTTGCCTCCAAAAGTGTAGTGAATATTTCTCTAACCAAAAGCTCATTTCTCAGCTTCCCATTAAACGATTCGATGTAGCCATTTTCCCAGGGGCTTCCTGGCTCAATGTACAAGGTCCTTACTCCTAGATCGCTGAGCCACTTACGGACCTCTGTACGTCGATGGCATATTCTTCATTGTCCAGCTTGAAGGTCACTAACTGCAGAATACTGGGCATGCGTTCTCCGCCGGGCTTTGCTGATTCATCAACTAATGTCAACGTTTTTCCCACAAAGCACCTCCATGGATATGATTATGAAGCATATAATTCTGTTTTTCATTAAAATGACTACTTTGCACATCCCTATACCTTAAACTGAGTAACAATCCCCTTCAGGTCCGATGAAAGATGTGCCAGATCAGTAGCTGCTTTCGCGATCTGGGCGGAACTAGCAGAGGTCTCTTTCGACACACTCGCTACCGTCTCGATGTCACTGCTTATGGTTTCCGATACAGTGGACATCTCCTCTGTTGCGGATGCGATCTGGTTCACAATTCCGCGCAGCCCATCGATACTGCTGACAATCCCACTAAGAGCGGTTCCTGCCTTTGTTGCATACTCTACGCCCACCTCAACCCTCTTTGTTCCCTCATCCATTGATACAACCGTCTTGCCAACTTCCTCTTGAATTGCATGGATCATTTCGCTTATCTCAGAGGTCGCCTTTGCAGTCCTCTCGGCAAGCTTTCTTACCTCATCCGCCACAACGGCAAAGCCCCGGCCTTGTTCCCCTGCCCGCGCCGCTTCTATGGCCGCATTTAAGGCCAGAAGGTTTGTCTGATCGGCTATGTCCTTTATTACAACCACAATATCTCCGATCTGTTTTGAGCGTTCGCCGAGTAATTTCACCATCTCCGCCGATTCATTGACTGTATTTGCTATGGCCTTGACCTCTTGCACCGATTTCTCGACGATCTCACCGCCATCCTTGGCTGTCCGCACCGTGTTTTCAGCTGCTTCAGCCATCTGGGAGGCGTTCCTGGCAATGTCGATGACTGTCCGAGACATCTCTTCTGAGGCGGTCGCAATCTGTGAGGCCCTGCCGGATTCTTCTATTACACCGTTTGACATCTGTTCCGCATTAGCGCTTAATTGATGACTGTCTGAGGAAACAGTATCAGCAGCAGTCTTTATGGCAGTGATCATTTTTTTAAGGTTTTCAACCATAGTTCTCATGGACAACAGTAACTGGCCAACTTCATCCCGTGAATCTACATTTATTTCCACTCCGAGATTCCCCTGTGATAACTGGTTTGAAATATCGACAGCCTGCTGCAAGGGGCTTGTGATTTTATTTGCTACAAACCATGACAACATCATAGCGAGTGCGGCAAAAACAGAAGTAGACAATATTATTTTCATTCTGGCGGCGGCGATCTCGTCGGCAACATCATCAATGTACAGTCCTGTGCCGACAATCCAACCCCAAGGCTGGAATTTCTTTACGAAAGAGAGCTTAGGATATACTTCCTTGCTTACCCCCCCGCCTGGGAGCGGTTTGGCCCAGTCATAGGTGACGTATCCCCCCTCTTTGCTGTTGGCGACTTCTGCAAACGCCTGAAACATATTCTTCTTTCCATCGGTTTTGACGGTTGCACCGTCAGGCCCAGCCTTGAGACTGGTTGCACAACTGAACTTAGCGTCATCCATTGTCTTACCTTCCAGTGCCGGAACTGTCGGATGCATGATCATCGTCGGATAAGGCATTTTGTCATCGTTTATCCAGAAGTATTCTTTCTGCCTGTAACGAAGATTTTTTATTCGTGCTTTTGCACGTTTTTGTATTTCAGGCAGGTCATACTCTCCATTATTGCATCTCTCATTGTATTCCGTGAGCAGGGCGATGACAACGTCCGTGAGATTGCTTAATCCCTCTTCCTGTTTCTTGATAATGTTGCGTTCGGCATAGGGCAAGTAGAAGGTCAATACGCCACCAAGGCATAAGATTACGATAAGCATCGATACGCTCATCACCTTTGTCCTGATTTTCATGTCTGCAAATTTATTGAGTTTCATCTGGCCCTCCCCCTTAGACTCAAAC
>JADFXI010000060.1:0-407 GCA_015233655.1 Nitrospirota bacterium
GGAGCAGAAGCCATTATAGGAAATGTGGACAAGAAAGAGATGGACCGTAACCCCCGCGGCCTTTATGTAAGAGCTGCCCTGTTGAGCAGGAAGGGGATGCACAGAGAGGCTGTGGCTATTATCAACAAGGTCTTCGATGCGGTACTGAAGGAAGAGGACCTGAGGGTTGAAAAAGCAATGATTTTCCTTAACGCATCCCGGTCGGACGACGCTGAAAAACTTTGCAAATCCATTGTTGCCAATCCTGTATCAAAATCGGAGAAGCAAAGGGCTGAGAAAATCCTTGCAGGTTTATACGAGCGGAAGGGGAAGGTGGATGAGGCCCTGCAATTATATTTGGACATTGTCCCTTATGAGACCGAAGACAGCGTAAAGATGTCGCTGGCAAGACTCTATGACAAGAAGGG
>JADFXI010000060.1:537-17734 GCA_015233655.1 Nitrospirota bacterium
CCTGCTGAAATTCTCTGCATCTTTAGACAAGGACAGTCCGTTTCTCATTACCGCTTCCAAGTATTTGATCGAAAAAGGCAAGAAACGCGAGGCCGCAGCATTACTGAAAAAGGCGGAAACCGGCGTTGAACGAGGAGAAGCTGCACTGTACATGGCCCAGGTCTTTTTTAGAGACGGTAAATACAGCGAGGCCAAAAAAAGCGCCGCTCCTCTTTTGCTCGAAAACAGATACTTCATCAAGGCGTCATTTTTGATGGCCGATATATTGACCATGCAGGGCGATCTTCAGGGTGCCATAGCATGCATGGAGAAGGCAAGTAAATATTCGAACGATATGAATATCTCGGCAAAACTGGCTGATTTGCATTTTGCGACCGGAAACAGGGTCACGGCCTTTAAATATTATAAGACGGCAGCTGAAAGGGGCGATGCAAGTGCGGCGCTCAAGGCCGCTGATCTGCTTTTTATCTACGGAAAGCCTTCCGATGCGCGCGGATATTATCAGCGGGCCCTGACCCTTGGACTTTCTGACGAGAAGAGTCTGCAATGGGCATATTACCAATACGGAAAAATGACCAGGAACAAGGAGTATCTGAAAAAGGCCGCTCTAAGCGGCGGCCTGGTAGGTGAGGCTGCCGGCATACTGGCGGGTGACAAGCAATGAATGAAAATCCGATTGTTCAGGCACCTGTGAAGGACTTGGCCGACATAGAACTTCTTAATAAAGCTATCGAAAGCTTTAACTCTGCGTCTGCGACACTTTCTCAGTACTACAAGACGCTTGAGGACAAAGTAAAATTGCTGACCGAGGAAGTGGAACATAAGAAACGACTGCTCAACAGCATATTGGACAGTATTGATGTAGGTGTTGTATTTTTTGACAAGCAGGGCATTATACGTCTGGTGAATAACGCAGCCGAAAGTCTGCTTTCAGTGAAGGCCGATGAAATCATCGGGGGCGAATCGCTTCATGCAGAGATTAACGATGAAATGGTTTTGCCCGAAAATGGCAGCCCTTTTAACGCTCTCGTCTCTTCTTCAGCAGTAAGTGATTCAGAAGAGAGCAACATAGGTCATGTATTGATCTTTAAAGACATAACGAGACTAAAACAACTTGAATGTGAAAGCGAGAGGAACGCCAGGTTGAGCGCAATGGGTGAGCTTGTGTTGAAAATTGCCCACGAGATACGGAACCCGCTCGGCAGCATAGAGTTGTTCGCAAACTTGATTTCCGATGACCTGAAGGGCACGACACACGGCGATTATGCGAACAAAATCTCCAATTCGGTAAGGTCACTTGTCAATACGCTTGATAACATGCTGAGGTTTTCAAAAGAGATAAAGCCGCGGCATGAGGAATGTTCCTTAAACGGCCTGATTGGCGACATTTGCCGGGAATTCAGCGAGCTGTTCTCAGGGAGCGGCGTCAGGCTTGAATTTATAGAGCATGGCCATTATTCTGTTTTTGCCGACAAGGGGTTGATAAGGCAGGCGTTGATAAACATACTATTGAATTCGGTCCAGGCAATGCCTGACGGCGGCAACATTACAGTGGACATAAGATGTCCGGAGGCCGATGTGTCGTCAATTGAAATCCTTATTAAAGACAATGGTTCGGGGATGGACAATGTTATAAAATCCAGGATCTTCGAACCGTTTTTTTCGACAAAGGACAGGGGAACAGGTCTGGGTTTGTCGATAACAGCCGGAATAATCAAGGCCCATGGCGGAAATATACGCCTCGAGAGCCGGCTGGGTGTAGGTACGGAGTTTGTGATAACATTACCTCAGTTCAATAAAGGATAAAACATGAGACAACAAAAAGTATTAACCGCGTGTTTAAGTGCGGCATATCTGTTCTGCCGTGGCCGGACGTCCGCAATATGAAACAGGTGTTGATAATTGATGATGAAGTGGATATGGCGCTGGCGTTGAGCGAATCGCTGAAGCGTTGCTCTTTTGATCCGGTGGTATATCACAACCCTGAGGAAGTCCTTGCGTCATGCAACATCAAGGATTTCTCTCTTGTGATTACTGACATGAAGATGCCTAAGATGAATGGAATTCAATTCCTTCAGGAGATACGGAAAAGGAATATTTTCGTGCCTGTCATAGTCATAACCGGTTTCGGCACAGTGGAGAATGCTGTTGACGCAATGAAGCTCGGCGCAACGGATTACATAATGAAGCCCTTCTCCTTCGACTCGCTGAGACAGGTGATTGACAGGATCTTGCCGACGGATGACAGCGAAATAGTTGCCGAATCATCCGAGATGAAGAACTTGCTTTCTATAGCAAAGGAGATCGCTAAGAGCGATATAACAGTTCTGCTGTCCGGAGAGAGCGGGACCGGGAAAGAGATCATGGCCCGTTTTATCCATCATAACAGTCTCAGGGCTGAGAGGCCTTTTATTGCCATCAATTGTGCGGCCATTTCAGAGAACCTTCTGGAATCCGAGTTGTTCGGCCACGAAAAAGGAGCGTTTACCGGTGCAATCGACAGGCGCATGGGCAAGTTCGAGGTTGCCAACCGCGGCACGTTGCTGCTGGATGAGATAAGCGAGATGGCTTATCCCTTGCAGGCAAAACTGTTAAGGGCCATTCAGGAGCGGGAAATAGACCGGATAGGGGGCCGCATGCCCATCCCCGTAGACGTCCGTGTCATCGCCACTACTAATTGCGACCTTCTAGCCGAAGTGAAGAAAGGTCGTTTCAGAGAGGACCTTTACTACAGGCTGAATGTTTTTCCCCTGAAGTTGCCCCCGCTCAGGGAGCGGACAGATGACATTATACCAATGGCAGAGTTCTTTTTGAAGAAATTATCTTCCAAGATGGGAAAACATTTCTCGCTTTCTGAGGAGCTTAAGGCTTATCTTTTTGGCAGACCGTGGGAAGGCAATGCGCGCGAGCTTGAGAATTTTATTTATAGGACGGCTGTTATTTCACGCGCTGCGGAACTGCCTCCGCCTGTTGATCAGCCCCTAAAGGATGCTGAAGCCGGCCAGCCTGGGCAAGGGACAAAGATGGGCACTATCAAGGACATGGAACGGGAATTGATAATCGAAACTCTCAGGAAAACCGCCGGCAACAGAACTAAAGCAGCCGAATTATTGGGTAAAACTGTCAGGACAGTCAGAAACAAGCTGAAGGAATACAATATACGCGACGAAGAATATATGGAATAGAATACACCTTATGTATAATTTCGGGAACAAAATTTGCATGTATTTTTATGTGTCTTTCACTTTGCGCATGGCTCGAATAAGGAGGATGTAATGCCGGACCAATCGATGAGGATACTTGAGAGCATGATGGATGTAGCTGCTTTCAGGCACAAGGTCTTAACTTCAAATATCGCCAATGCCGATACGCCGGGCTATAAGGCAAAAGACATATCATTCCAGGACGCGATGAACAATGCTATATCCAATGATGGAAAATCGCAATATAATATCTATGAGGCTGGAACAACGATGTCCGAAAGAGACGGCAATACGGTAAATATTGATATTGAGATGGCAAAAGTTGCTGAAAATACATTATTATACGATACGGCGGCCCAGTTAATGGCTATGAAGCTGAGAATGAGAAAAGCTGTGTTGACATCACCGTAAAAACGCATCAGGCGTTTAGCTGAAAAGGGAGGCCTGGATAATGAGTGACATGTTCTTGCCATTAAAAGTAAGTGCGACCGGACTTGAGGCGCAGAAAATAAGGATCAATGTAATTGCGTCGAATATAGCGAATGCAAACTCCACAAGCACGCCTGAGGGAGGGCCCTACAGGAGAAAGGACGTTTTGTTTGAATCATATCTTTATAACGAGAGTTCAGTGGGAGTAAACATCTCAAAGATCGTGGAAGACCCGAGCCCTTTCAAAAAGGTATACCAGCCGGGTCACCCTGACGCAGACAAAGACGGCTATGTCAGTTATCCCAATGTGGACTCGGTTGCCGAGATGGTCAATCTGATAGGTGCCACGCATGCTTATGAGGCAAATCTTACACTCATAGCATCTTTTAAAGATATGTTTACAAAAACACTTGCAATTACGCAGGTATAATTAATAATGTAAATGGTGAACAAACAAAAATAAATACTGAATGACGGTCTGCTTTTTGACCGTTGCTATTTAAGGTTCATGCTTTTTTAAGAGGGAGGGCCATATGAACGACAT
This sequence comes from Nitrospirota bacterium, assembly GCA_015233655.1. Taxonomy (GTDB): domain Bacteria; phylum Nitrospirota; class Thermodesulfovibrionia; order Thermodesulfovibrionales; family Dissulfurispiraceae; genus JADFXI01. Next base: position 4,714 of record JADFXI010000060.1, read on the forward strand.
TACTAAAATCACCGGAGATATTCCCCAGACTATTGCCGAGCCTGCAAAAACTGCCAACAAGCAGGGCGGGTCCTTTGATACAGCGCTTAAAGATGCATTGAAAGAAGTATCCGATGTTCAGAACGATGCCGAGAAGGCCATCGAGGATTTTTCAAAAGGGAATGTCCAGGACATACACACGGTCGTTATTGCCATGGAAAAGGCTGATGTTCATATGCAGACCCTTCTTCAGGTAAGAAATAAACTTCTGACTGCGTATAATTCAATCATGAGTATGCAGGTATAGATGCTACCGGCGATGAGCTTCAGGCGTCGGTTGATGGACATGTATTCCCGCTCTTGCCGCAATCTCTTTTTTAATCCAAATATTGATGCGTTTGACCATCAGTGTTCAAAGCCCGATGGAGATATGTCATGGCATTGACTGATGGTCTAAATCAGGTAAAGACATGGCCTCTCAAGAAGAAAGTGGCGTTTGTCGCTATTATTGTAATGACGATAGCGCTCATGGCAGGGATAATGTTATGGAGCGAGAGGGTTGACTATCAGGTGCTTTACAGTAATCTGACCCAGGAGGATGCCGGTCAGGTTGTGAGCAAATTGAAAGAAATGAAAGTCCCTTACAAGGTCGATGGGAACGCCATTTATGTCCCCAGCAACAAAGTCTATGAGCTGAGGCTTGATCTGGCCGCTCAAGGTGTGCCTCAGGGCGGAGGGATAGGCTTTGAGATATTTGACAAGAACCAACTCGGGGTCACAGAGTTTATACAGCGGTTGAATTATGTCAGGGCGCTGCAGGGCGAACTCGCCAGGACTATACGGCAGCTTGCAGAGGTAGATCAGGCCCGTGTCCATATAGCGATCCCCGAACGTACAATATTTACCGAAAAGGAAGAAAAGCCTACCGCTTCCATTGTTTTAAAGCTTAAAGCTGGAAGGGTGCTTAGTCAGGGCCAGATTGGGGGCATCGTTCACCTGATTGCGAGCAGCATTGAGGGATTGTCGCCGGACCGTGTGACTGTCATCGATAATATGGGCAACCTTTTGTCAAAGCCGTCTGATGGAGATGCGCTGGTAGACGCGAAACAGCGCGATTATCAAAAATCGGTTGACAAGGATTACGAGAGCAAACTCTCGAGCATGCTGGAGGGCATTGTAGGAAAAGGCAAGGCCATTGTCAGAGTGGCCGCCAAGATAGATTTTGCCCAGGTAGAAAAAACGGAAGAGAGTTTCGACCCCGATACTATCGCAATAAAAAGCGTCCAACGCAATACGGAAAAGTCCGGAGGAGCAGCGAGCGGCGGGATCCCCGGTGTTCTGTCGAACCAGCCCGGCGCGGCGGGCCAGCAGCAGGCGGCGCCGTCTTCGTCTCCTAATTCTTCGCAGAAGCAGTCCGAAAATATAAATTACGAGGTGAGCAGGAGCGTCAGCAAGATAATTCAGCCGAAAGGCGAAGTTAAAAGTATCTCTGTCGCCGTTCTTGTTGACGGCACCTATAAAAAAGAAAAAGATAAGTCTGTTTACCAGCCCAGAGCAGATACCGAGATGAAAAAGTATGATGAAATTATCAGGGCGGCGATAGGGTTCAATAAAGATCGCGGTGACCAGGTTATTGTCGAGAACGTTCCTTTTGAAATAGTGCCGGAAGAAATAACTAAGCCGGATTATATGAGGGCAGCGCTCTCGGGGTTAAAATATCTGGTGCCTCTTGTCTTGATAGTGTTGATTATTTTCTTTGTAATAAAACCTGTTATAGAAACCCTGAAAGCGGCGCCGGAGGTGGCCCGCGGCGGTTTGCCCCATGCGTTGACGCCGGGTGGCGTCGCAGCGGAGTCCGAGGAACTTGCGCCGGAAATGGATGAAGAAGAAGCAATGAAGGAAAAAGTGATGGGAGTTGTGAAAAAGGACCCACGGAGGGCAGCTACGATTTTGAAAGAATGGCTGTCGGAATAGGTCTATGAAAAAATTGACCGGTGTTGAAAAGGTTGCCGCGTTCCTCTCGATAATAGGCGAGGAAGCGGCCACACAGGTCTTTAAGCATCTCGACCCCCTGGAACTGGCCAGGGTAATTCCCATGATGGCGCGTGTAAAGCTGTCTCGCGAATTGGCCCAGGGCCTTATGACCGACTTTGCGGAAAAAGTGGGCAGCGCCATGTTTGCCGTGGATGAGAATTACATCAAGAAAATACTCGTCCAGGCCTTTGGTGAAGACCATGCAAAAAAATTGATGGAGAAGATCGAAAGCGGCGCAAGCGCTTTCGACATACTCAGGTGGCTCGATTCTGGGGCCATTGCCAATTTGCTCGCAAGGGAGCATCCGCAGACCATAGCCATAATCATCGCTTATCTTGAAGCCAACCAGGCTGCCGAAGTATTATCAAAACTTCCGGAACATATAAAGATAGATGTTGCGCTGAGAATTGCGAGTCTTGACCAGATATCGCCTTCTATTCTCGGGGAGTTGGAGGACGTCCTGCAGTCTCAGTTGCAGAGTTACACGAGGGGCAGAAAAATAGGCGGCATCAAGACGGTGGCTGAGATACTTAACCAGCTCGACAGGGCGTCCGAAGACCTGATACTCAAGAACATAGAGGAGAAGGACCAGATACTGGCCGACGAGATAAGGAAACTGATGTTTACATTTGACGATCTTGTCATCATTGATGACAGGGGCATACAGATGATACTAAAAGAAATCACCACTGACGACCTTGCGCTTTCCCTGAAAATGGCAGCCGACGAACTGAAGTCTAAAATATTCAGGAACATGTCTCAGAGGGCCGTGCAGATATTGAAAGAGGAAATCGAATCCAAAGGAGCCGTACGTCTTTCGGACGTCGAAAAAGCGCAGATGAATGTAGTGAGGGTCGCCCGCAGGCTCGAAGAAGAGGGGAAGATAGTAGTCGGAGGCAAAGGTGGAGAAGAAATTGTTGTCTAACGCGAGCGCAGACCAGGTGCAGCCGTATACGCTAAAGGATTTTGATGAACACGCTGGGATAGTTGCACGGCCCTTTCTCGAAGGGGGTGAGAGCGTTCCCATGGAAGAGCAGATCAGCGAGGAGCAACGCGTAGGCAATCTTGAGCAGGAGGCACGCAAGCGCGGGTTCGATCAGGGTCGCTCTGACGGTTATGCCGAAGGGCTTGAGAGCGGGAAGAATGAAGTGAATGCCACTATCGGAAAACTGGGGGAAATCATCGTGTCGCTTGATAAGTTCAGGGAGAACAAGCTTGACGAATTGCTTCCTGAAGTAATCGGACTTTCAATTGAGATCGCAAAGAGGATTGTGCATAAAGAAATAGATCTCGACAGAAATCTTATACTTTCTGTTGCAGAGGACGCCATAAGGAAAGCCGGCAATAAAGATGAAGAAATTGTTATAAAAGTGAGTCCTCTCGACTATGAGGTCATGATAACGCAAATTGACCATCTGAAAGAGCAGGCGGGGATAAAGAATATTACTATTGAGCCCTCAAGTGCCATATCTCCCGGAGGTTGTTACATCGAAACGCCCAGCGGGGAAGTAGACGCAAGGCTCGAAGAGCAGGTTAAGGAAGTCGAAGATGCAATCGCCACTGCAACTCATAGAAAGATGTAAGACTGCTGTCAGAGAAACAGTTCCCATCAAGGTTTACGGCAAGGTGAGCAGAGGGATCGGTATTGTAATTGAAGGGCTCGGTCCTCCGGCCAATATAGGCGACATATGCCAGATTGAAACAAATGATGAGGGACAGACGGTATTCGTTGAGGCCGAAGTTATCGGGTTCAAGGAAGGCAAGATACTCCTTATGCCGCTCGGTGAATTAAGGGGCATAGGCCCTGGTTCCAGGATAATCGCCAAGGGCCGGCAACGTTATATAAAGGTAGGCCAGGGCCTTTTGGGGAGGATTCTTGATGGTCTCGGCAATCCGATAGACAACAAAGAACCTTTGTCCGGTGAACTGTTTCCTGTCTACAATGAGCCTATCAATCCATTGTACCGCCGCCGAATAGCTACCCCCCTTGATCTGGGGATACGCGCTTTGAACACCTTTCTTACTGTGGGAAGGGGCCAGAGGGTCGGTATCATGGCCGGCAGCGGCGTCGGAAAGAGTGTGCTTCTCGGCATGATGGCCCGGAATACGGCGGCGGATATAAATGTTATCGCGCTTATCGGAGAGCGCGGCAGAGAGGTCAGGGAATTTATTGAAAAAGATCTTGGGGAAGAGGGGCTGAAGCGGTCGGTGCTCATAGTGGCAACTTCCGATACTTCTCCGCTTATAAGGATCCGCGGCGCTTTTGTCGCGACGGCAATTGCAGAATACTTCAGGTCTCTGGGCAAGGACGTTTTATTTATGATGGACTCGCTGACGCGATTTGCAATGGCCCAGAGGGAAGTCGGTTTGGCGGCAGGAGAACCGCCCACGACAAAAGGGTATACGCCGTCTGTTTTTAACCTTATGCCCAAGCTGCTTGAACGAGCCGGCACATGGGACGGGGAAGGCACCACCACCGGCCTGTATACGGTGCTTGTTGAAGGTGACGACATGAATGAGCCCATTGCCGACGCAGCCCGCTCCATACTTGATGGTCATATAGTCTTGTCCAGGGAGCTTGCCAACCATAATCATTATCCGGCCATCGACATTCTTCAAAGTATCAGCAGGCTTATGAAAGATATATCGGACCAGGAACATATGAATTACGTGGCCAGAGTGCTCGAGATAATGGCGTTGTATAAACGGTACGAGGATGTAATCACTATCGGGGCTTATAAGGACGGTACTAATCCCAAACTGGATAATGCAATTCGCATGATAGAAAAGATCAGGCTTTTCCTGCGGCAGAAGATAACTGAAAAGGTGACCTTTGAGCAGGGCCTGTCAGAGCTGTATCGTTTGCTTGATTAGCCGGTGATTATAAGGTATAGGAATGAGTACAATAGAAAGTCTTTTGAATCTGAAGCGGTGGAGCGAGGATGAGGCAAAAAATCTTTTCGCCTTGCGCCTTAAAGAGCTGGCTGTCGAGGAGAAACGCCTTGCGGACATGGAAGAGCAGTACCGGGACATTGACTGCAGATTCGAAGCCGCATCCAGCGAATTAATTGACGTTGATGAAATCAAAAAACTGAATGAGTACCTCGGACATTTGCTGGTCCGGATACGGCGTCAGAGAGAAGTTATTATATTAAAGGAGACTCTTGTCGAAGAGGCACGTAAAATGCTTCAGGAGGCATCGAAAGAAAAAAAGACGTTTGAAAAACTGGATGAGAAACAAAAAAGACACCTTCGTGAGGCTGCCATGAAGAAAGAGCAGATAGGGACAGATGAGCATGCAGGAGTGCGCCATGCGAGAAAGACGGGTGAGAGGCAATGAAAAAGAGAGGCCGTAGATCCTGTAACTTAATTCAGGGGCTGAAGATATTTTTTATTTTGTCGGCTGCCATAGTTTTTGACCTTTCACCCTTAAGTTTTGACTTTTCTTTTTCACAGGAGGCGAAACAGCAGCAGACTCAGCCGCCGCAACAGCAGCCTCAGCAGAAATCGCTGGAAGAGGAGCGTCTTTTAATAATAAAGGCCGATATCCAGAAAGAAATTGAAATAAACGAAAAGCTGAAGAAAGAGTTGGAAGAGGCGCACAAAACCCTGGATGAAAACGCCAGGGAGCGCCTGGTGAAAGTTAGCAAAATATATGAGGCCATGCCTGCGGAAGAAGCTGCCAAAAGATTGGATAAGCTTGACGAGGATACCGTCGTAGATATCCTGAGTGTCCTTAAACCGAGGAGCGCCGGTGGAATTCTCTCCCAGATGGACAATGACAAGGCTGCCTCCATTTCCAAAAAGATGATTACCAGAAGTAAACCTGCCCAGGAAAAAACTTCCCGTTAGGAAAAAAATGCTTAGGCGTCAGCTCTTGCATGGTCATTGCATTCGCCTGCAAACAGGCTGGAATTCGTTTGCAATTCCTTTTTGTCATAACACGCAGCACTGAATAGTATAGCCTTTTTTATCTGGCATGAGGATTGCTATTTAAAACCCATAAAAGTCAACCGGAGAAAATAATGGTCGATAATTTGATGGTTCAAATGAGTGCCGGTATGCCTCCAGTGGGGGCAGCATCTGATTTTGCATCTGTTGGGGCCGGGCAAGACAGTCTGCCTGTAGCAAACTTTGGTGATATATTGCAGGCCGTAGTTACAGGGCTTAATAAAGCTGCAGAGAGTTTGCCGGCCGGCAATTTCAATTACTCCGACGGCAGTACGCTTTCGCTCGACAAAGCTATGCAGCAGTTTTTTGGCGGCGACGGAATTGACAACGGGGCCGGCAAAAACAAGAAAACAGATTCCAAGGGCAATGCGACTGACGCGCTTCAGCAGATGATAGCGCAACTGCAGGCGTCAATGGCGCAACCCGTCTTTATAATTGTTCCGAACCAGCCGGTAAACTCAGAAGCGATGAATACCGGGGGGATGTCGCTGAATGCAGTTAGCGCCGCTGCTCTGAGTCCGGATATGATGGGGCAGAACATTGCCGACGCTGCAGTGCAAAACAGTGTGAGTTCAGCTCAGAGCGCTGCTAACACCGTAGCTCAGAACACTTTTAACGCAATGCAGGATGCCGGTAGCACTGCCATAAACCCGGCTCAGAATACTGCTAATTCCGCAGTGCAGAACATATCAAGCTCAGCGCAGAATAGTGCTGACACTGGAGTGCAGAACATCCTAAACTCAACTCAGAATGCCGGGAACGCAGCCTTGCAGAATAATGTAAGCGCGGCCCAAAGTACAGCGTCACAGAATACTATAAGCACAGCCCAGAATAACATTAACGCAGTTCAGAACAAGGCCAATACAGAAGTGCAGAACACAGTAAGCGTAACCGACAATACGACAAGCGCAGCGCAGAACACGGCCAATACAGAAGTGCAGAACACCGTCAGCTCAACTCAGAATAACATGAACTCAGCGCAGAATTCGGTCAACACTGTAGTGCAGAGCACGGCCGGCTCAACCCAGAACATCATAAACGCAACTCAGAGCACGGCCAATACAGCAGTGCAGAACACGGTCAGCTCAACCCAGAACATCATAAACGCAACTCAGAGCACGGCCAATACAGCAGTGCAGAACACGGTCAGTGCAGATCAGAAAGTTGAAACCGGCGTGGTCAGGAATGCAGTAAGCTTGGCGCAGAGCGCGGCCAACACGGCAATGGATAAAGCTGGTGCTTCAGCAGTAAACCCTGCCGACACAGCGTCCCAGGGCGCTGGAAATAATAGGCTTAATGCTTTTTCAGAGGACATGAAAAACGCCCTGAACATAAAGGAAGTCAGCGTCACCCCTGCGGATGATAGTAAGCCCAAATCGGGAGACACGGCGAACAACCCGGTAGTTATGGCGGCACCTGTTCATCAAACAACATATGCCAAAGAAGCCGCGCCTGTTCAGGAAAGTTTGCCGGTAAGCCGGCTGAACGAATTAAGCGAGCCGATAATGAAGACACTCGAGTCCGGCAGCAGGCATTTAGTGATAAAGCTTTCACCCCCTGATATGGGTGATATACAGATAAAACTCAAAATGGAGAACGGAGTTTTGACCGCTGACTTCAGGGTGGACTCAGCCGCGGTAAAGGACCTTTTTACAGTCGCAATGCCTCATATAAAGAATTCAATTGAAGAATCGGGCGTTAAGACTGGCAACTTTTTTGCTAATCTTAAAGATGAGAGTAACAAAGAAGGCGGAAAACAGCAGGATGCAAACCAGCAGCAGCAAAAACAGCAAAAGGAACAAAAATCAAGTTTCTTTGATTTTTTTGCATAACAAACAGTAGGGGCTTTTAAGCCAAGGAGGTACTCAAATGACATCGCAAGTTTCCTCATCGTACACAGCGCCAATTTTTTCGAATACTTCATACACAGGCAGTTCGAGTGGTTCAAGCAGCACGAGCAGTACAAGCTCTTCATCTACCAAGAAGTCATCCGGAACGCTTGGCGAGGGTGATTTTATGACCCTTCTTATTGCGCAGTTAAAGAACCAGGACCCTCTTAATCCTGAGAAAAACAGTGATTTTGTGGCGCAGCTTGCTACTTTCAGCAGCCTGGATCAGCAGACCAAGATGAATCAGACCATACAGCAGACTTCAGCCGTGAGTATGATAGGCATGGACGTAAAAGACAAATATGGCACTGAGGGTGTAGTGCAGAGTGTAAGTGTAGATTCTACGAATGGAGTTCAGCTTTCGGTTTCTTCTCAACAGACCCAGAGCGATGGTACAACGAAGACTGTTACCAATACAATTAATTATTCCGACGTTTCAAGTGTCACTTATGTCAATACGAGCAGCAGCAATACAGGAAGCAGCAGCACCACAAGTAGTAGTACAAGCAGCAGTAGCGGCACAGGCAGCACTGGCACAACCAGCGGCAGTTAGTATTTTAAGGAAGGAGTTAATATGGGCTTATCTTCACTGTACACATCTGCGGACGCCCTGAGTGCGATGTCAACCGGCATATCGGTTGTCGGCGACAACCTGGCCAATAGCAACACAGTCGGCTTCAAGACAAGCCGGACACTTTTTGATACCGTTTTAACTCAAGTCATGGGAGGGTCTTCGCCGACTGATAGCGGCCATGGTGTAGAGGTCCAGCAGGTCCAGACGCAGTTTACCCCGGGGACAGTGGAATCTACCAACAACCCGCTTGATTTTGCTATCAGCGGAGACGGTTTTTTTATTGTGAAAGACACGAGCGGAACTGGAGACACTTCTTATACGAGGGATGGCCAATTCTCACTCAATAAAAACGGCAGTATTGTTAATGCTAATGGCCTGGTACTTCAGGGCTATTTGGCCGATTCATCCGGGAATATCTCAAAATCGCTGACCAATCTCACATTTGGGCTCGATTCCACAGGTAACCTGACTGTTCCTGCTCAAGCTACATCGACTGCCACGGTTTCGGTAAATCTCAGTTCGACTGACGCGTTGCCGAAAGTTAATTCCGCGTTTACTACCGGCAGTAACACTATAGCCTTTACCGATTCGTCAGGCAATACGTATACTGCAACGATACCAGCCGGCACCTTGACTACCGGTGCCGATCTTGCGTCAGTATTGCAGACCTCGCTGAATACGGCTACTACGGCATCTGGAACAGCCACGACGGACACTTTTACCGTAGCTTTCGACAATGCTTCAAATGTATTGACCATTAATAATACCGGAAGCAATAATGTTACCCTTTTTACATCGGGAAGCACTCTGACGCCTCAGCAGATCGGATTTTCGACAGGTACCACATCTATAACAGCAGGCGGTCAGGCCGCTTCCTCAAATGTTGCTTTTGCCAGTGGTTTCAGCAAACTATCAGGTCCGGCAGCCGGTACTTTCGATTATTCTTCAACCACCTCTGTCTACGACAGTGCCGGAAACACTCATAACGTAACTGTTTATTTCGGCAAGGCCGTGAACTCTGACGGCACATGGAACACAAACAACTGGAATTCCTTTGCAGTATGGGACACGGCGAAACCCGATGCAAACGGGAATATAAGTCATAACTATCAGTATCAGCAGCTTGGCAACATGACCTTCTCTACAAGCACAAACAGCAGCGGTCAGACCGTATCAACCCTTTCCAGCCCGACCGCTGCCCAGAATATTAACTTGACGTGGGATTCTTCATGGGGCGTAACATCACCGCAGACCGTTGCGTTGAGCTTCAGTAACTCTACGCAATACGCCTCGGGGGACTCCAGCACCTCCTACAGCGTAAACGGCAACTCGGCCGGAGGATATACTTCGTTCAAAGTAAACGCTGACGGGACACTCGATGGGGTCTTTTCAAACGGACAGGAAAAGACGCTGGCCCAACTTGTATTGGCTAAATTCAATGCGCCTACCCAGCTTGCCAAGGAGGGGAGTAATCTGTATGCCCAGACTGACAAATCGGGAGCAAGCATACTGTCGACGCCGGGAACTGGCGGGGTCGGCACCGTAGAGGGAGCTTCCCTTGAGGTCAGCAACGTTGATACCGCTACTGAATTTGTGAAGCTTATCTCTCTGCAACAGGGTTTTACGGAGAATACGACGGTTATTTCGACAACAAACGAGATGTTCACTACCATGCTTAGTGAAAAAACATAAGAATGCAATAAACGCTATCACGCGTAAGGAGGATCATCATGGGACTTTCAACGGCATTGTATACTGGAGTTAGCGGTCTGAACGCAAACGGCACAGACCTGTCGGTCATCGGTAATGATCTGTCAAACAGCAATACCGTAGGCTATAAAGGCGGCGTCTCGTCATTTGCCGACATCCTGAGTTCATCGTTGGCAGGAGGTTCGCAGATAGGAAGAGGCGTCCAGCTTCAGGGAGTTCAAACAGATTTTACCCAGGGCACGCTCCAAACCACTTCCAATCCCCTCGACCTCGCAATTTCGGGGGACGGTTTTTTCATCGTCAAAGACAAGAGCGGCGCGCAGTTCTACTCGCGCTCAGGCCAGTTCTCTCTTAACAAGGACGGAAATATTGTCGACCCTACCGGAGATCTTCTTCAGGGTTATTTGACACTGCAGCAGGGCGGGGCGCTCGGTACAATCAATGTTTCATCGCTGAGCAGCGCTCCTAAATCTTCATCAAGTGTAACTATCACTGCGCAGCTTAATTCGGCCCAGGGGGTATCAAACGGCCTTTTCACCACTGACCCGACAACGGCCTCAGGTAAGGATTTTACAATAACAACTTCTAATAATACTGTATATGTAAACGGCAGCGCCGTTACCATCCCTTCCGGTACATATACCGGCCCCGGCCTGGCTTCGGCGCTGCAAACACAGCTTAATACATACAGTCAGTCTGCCACGGTAACGTATAATACAACTAGCGGCAGTAATCCATATAAATTTACAATAAACAACGGCTTTACAATTGATTCGACCAACGATACCCTGACTTTTAAAGACAACAGCGTGTCATATACAGCCACTGTACCTCACGGCACTTATGCCACGGGTACGGCCCTTGCTACGGCCATCAACGCGGCTTTTGTCACCGCGGGGGACGCAGTCCCCGCATTGGTTCTTGATTATGGCGTAACGACTGCTGGAAAATTCACTTTTACGAATAGCAATGCAGCCGGTACGACACAGATTACTGCTTGGGGAAGCAGTTCCACTCCCAAAGCTGAAGAGTTCGGGTATGATTTCACCACATGGCCGCAGGTTGTTGCTACCGGTGGTGGCACACTGGCCGGAGCGGCATTTGCTGACAGCCCGTTAAGTGTGGACTGGTCAAATGGTTCTACCTGGTCGAGCGCTGCAACGACCGCATCCAATATGTTTGGTTTTTCCAGCAGCAGCGGCATTGTCATTGATGCCAGCAATCAGAGTTTGGCCTTTTACGATGCCACGGCAAGTAAAAACTACACAGCTACGATAGCTGCCGGGACCTATAACAGCGGTGCAGACTTTGCTGCTGCGGTGCAGACAGCCCTGAATTCAGCTACAAGCGGAGGCGCGGCTATCGGCAACAAATTTACGGTAACTTTTGACGCAACAACAAAATTGTTAAGCATCAAGAGCACCGCTGCCAATAGCATTGAAATTAACTGGGATGGCGTCTCGGCGGCAACACTGGCTGCTGAAGGCGCTACAGCCACCGCTGGAACTGCGGTGGCCTCACAGTTCGGATTTGCTGCCAACACTACTACAATTGCCAGCGGTGCGAAAGTTACAGCTTCATCCAGCCCGAAATCGGTTGGTATAGTCAATGGCGATGGCGCGGGGACTCAAGCAACGGCTACATCGGCCACGAGTGACTTTGCAGTGGCGGGAATGGATCCGACCAATGGCTCGAATACATCCGATTTCTCAACATCAATAACTGTATACGATTCTCTTGGAAACAGCCATCTTATAAATGTCTATTTTAAGAAAGTTGCGCAAAGCGACAATCTGCTTAATCCTAGTGGCGCTAGCACAACCGGCAACAGGTGGTTGTATTGGGTCGTTACACCGGGGAGTGACAGCATCAACGCTCAGGCTTCCATTAGCGCTCAGGGAATGCTGGAGTTCGACACCGGCGGCAAACTGGTTTATGACAGTGCGGGCTTGTCAGACTATTCAAAGTTTAACTTTACCGGCGGTGTGAACCAGTCGCAAAGTATAGCATTCGATTTCGGAAAGGCCCTTGCTCAGGGCGGCAGCGGCCTGACGGGTTCCACTCAGTTCGGTTCTTCTAATTCCGTATCGTTTCAGGACCAGGATGGCTATTCTTCAGGCAGTCTTGAGAGTCTCAATGTCGATCAGACCGGCAGCATGAGCGGTACTTTCACGAACGGCCAAACAGTTAAGGTAGCTGAGGTTGCTTTGGCACGTTTCATTGCTCCTGGCCAGCTCACCAAGCAGGGCAGCAATCTGTACGGCGAGTCAAGCACTTCCGGTTCAGCCATTATCGGTACTGCCGGGACCTCGGGAAGGGGAAAAATATTCTCCAGTTCTCTTGAGGGCAGCAACGTGGACCTGGCCGGAGAGTTCGTAAAGATGATTGCGGCACAGCAGGCGTTTCAGTCGAATGCAAAAATAATCACCGCTACCGACACGCTGCTGACAGCATTGGAAAATATAAAACAATAACAAATAAGTCATAGGTAATGGGCACGCATAATCCAGCCTCTGCCCATCGCCTATAACCTGCCTTTATCTGCTCCTTATTTTGACAGTTGGACGGCATCAGCAGCCTTCCAACTGTCATTTTATTGACCTGCCTTTTTAATCATCAAGAAAAATCAATGACTTACATGCTGGCATGCTCTGTGCTTTAATTAGGCGTTCAACGTGTTATAGCAAAAGGAATTTCTTTATAATGCGATGAACGCTATAACGATAGCATGGAGGACGTCGATGGTTGATGAGAAAGACGAGATGCCTGATGAAGAAGGTGAAGAGCCTAAAAAGAAGAAAAAGGGGAGTAAGAAAATTATTCTTATTATTGTAATAGCCGTTGCCGTTCTGGCCGGCGGAGGCGGGGCCTTTTTCTTCCTTAC
>JADFXI010000061.1 GCA_015233655.1 Nitrospirota bacterium
ACATGACTACTTTGGGCAATCTGTCACTGACGATCGTTTCCACTTCATGATAAAGCTTTGAAAGGCCCGTAAACGCAAAAATGCCTATCACAAGCATCAATGCCGTAATAATGCTGAAACCAACTCCCAATCTTTTACCTACACCGACGTCTCGTAATCGCATTTTTCACCCCACTGTTTTTTGAAGCCCTCGCTAGCCTATATCGCTATTGTTAGTAAATCATACAATGTAATATATCATACTGCCGCATTCTTTTCTTTCCGTCATGCAACACATACTCGAAAGGACAGGAAATAACCAAGGCTGCATGCACGACTCAAGGTCATAACCGGGAGGGAAAAAATTATCTGGCGTCTTTGACGGACCTTTTTTGACCATAGTACGGGATGAAATACGCGTTTATCTGAAAAGACTGTCCGGCGCAACCTTCCTTCCCGTAGATCTCACCTATGCTATACTTGTCGAAAATGCGGATATCAGCTGGAAGTACTACTTTAGCCGGAGATGGGCATGACTTCGATTAATGATTAGAAATCACGTTACCTATAATCGTTCCCCCATGACCTGCTTTTTTGCTTTTCTTATTTCCTGTATGAGATATTTTGCTGCATAGCCGTTGCATGCGCCGGTCAAGGTCCCGGCCACGATCAGGAAGGGCAACACTACGAGGATTGCCTGAATTTGCCGGACAAAAAGCAAATAGGCTATAAACAGTTGCGCAATGTTATGAAAAAATGCGCCTATAAGGCTGATACCCAGAGGGCTGAAAAGTCGCGGGAAAAGAGCTGCCGCCAGGCCCATGGAAACAGTCCCGGCCAGACCGCCGCTCAGGCTGAGGAAAAAACCCGGACCGAGAAAAGTGCCGATGAACAGAGAGCCCAGCAGAATCCTTATCATTGTTACGGTCAGTGCAGGTTTCATCCCGTAAAAAAAAAGAGTAATTACGGTAATAATATTTGAAAGCCCCAGACGTAGCCATGGGATAGGTGTAGGAATGAACGCTTCCAGTCCGTGCAGGGCCAGGGCATATGAAGCAAGCAGCGCGATGCGGTATCTATCCGCTGACTGCATCGGGGTCTTTAATCCTGGAAGGGCTCGTAACAGTAACTATGACTTTGTTCGGAAGGCATACCACGGCCCCGCTTTCAACCCAGCCCTGGTGAATACAGAGCTTGTTGGGGCAGGGAGCTTCCTTTATGCGGACCTTGCCCCCTTTTATCTCAACGGTAGTTTTTCCTATAGTACCGTTTAACTCCAAAGTTCTGTCTGCGTTCAGAGGAAGGGTGTATTTGAGCTTGCCGTCAACTTCTATTCTGACTTCAGACCCCGCCGGCACCATACCTTTGACGTACGCGAAACTCGAAAAAGAGAGAAAGATACATAATGACAGCAGCACTTTGTCGGCCTTCGTAATCATTGTGCCTCTCATTTTATCCTCTGCGCCAAAAACCTTCCGGTATGAGAATTCATGTTGCCGGCCACTTCCTCAGGGGTGCCGGTGGCGATTAACCTGCCGCCGTCGTCGCCGCCTTCAGGACCAAGGTCTATTACATAGTCCGCAGATTTTATAATGTCGATGTCGTGCTCGATAACAATGACGCTGTTGCCCATGCTGACCAGTCTGTTTATGACATTCAGAAGGCGCTGCACGTCTACAAAATGGAGCCCCGTAGTCGGTTCGTCGAGTATATACAGCGTATTTCCGGTCGCCTTCTTGCCGAGTTCTTTTGAGAGCCTCAGGCGCTGGGATTCTCCGCCTGACATTGTAGTCACCGGCTGACCCAGTTTTAAATATCCCATTCCTATATCGTCAAGGATTTCGAGCCGTTGTTTAAGGGAAGGGATCGCAGAAAAGAACTCCAGTGCCTCGGTAATTGTCATTTCAAGCACGTCGGCAATATTTTTTTCCCTATAGTATATATCAAGCGTTTCTTTATTATATCGCCGCCCTTTGCAGACATCACATGTAACATAGACGGCAGGCAGGAAGTGCATTTCAATTTTTTTCAGGCCGTCGCCCTGGCAGGTCTCACAGCGTCCTCCCTGGAGGTTAAAGCTGAATCGTGAGGCCTTGTAGCCCCTTACCCGCGAATCCGCAAGTTGAGCAAAAAGTTCCCGTATGTACGTAAATATCCCGGTATATGTGGCCGGGTTGGAACGGGGGGTCCTTCCCAGAGGCGACTGGTCCACACAGATCACTTTATCGATGCTTTCAAGTCCTTCCATGCTTCTGTGTTTCCCCGGGATGACCTTGCTCTTATACAACTGTTTGGCAAGAGACTTGTATAAGACTTCAAATATCAGCGTGCTTTTGCCGGAGCCTGACACCCCTGTTACACAGACAAATGAGCCAAGTGGAATAGAGACATCAATATCTTTAAGATTGAATTCTGACGCTCCCTCAATAGTCAGAAAGTTCTTCGTCGTCCGGCGCTGGGACGGCACCGGGATGCTGAGCTTACCGCTCAAATATTTTCCGGTTATGGACGATTCGTTGTTCTGTATTTCTTCCGGCGTACCTACGGCAATTACCCAGCCGCCATTTTTTCCTGCGCCCGGCCCCATATCAACAATATAATCAGCCCATCGTATTGTTTCTTCGTCATGTTCTACAATTATCACGGTATTTCCGCTGTCGCGTATGGCAGAGAGGTTCTTGAGGAGTTTGCCGCAGTCTTTCGGATGAAGTCCTATGCTGGGCTCGTCGAGCACGTATAGGACGCCGGTGAAAGAAGATCCTAATTGCGTGGCAAGCCGTATTCTCTGCGCTTCTCCTCCTGAGAGAGTCAGTGAAGGCCTGTCGAGAGTCAGGTATCCAAGGCCGACTTTTTCGAGGAAGGAGAGCCTGTCGCCGACCTCTTTGAGCACTCTTTTTGATATGACTTTTTCTCTATCTGAGAGACGGAGGTTGTCGATATAATTTATGGCCTCCGCAACCGACATGGCGGAGAATTCACCTATATTGATGCCGTTTATTTTTACGCTGAGGGATTCTTTTCTGAGTCTCAAACCGTTGCAGGTCCTGCAAGGAGTCAGATGGGTCAGTTCCGTTTCGTACATCTCATCCAAACACTCCTCATCATTAATGCCTTCGAACCCCATGCCGTTGCATTTGGGACAGGCCCCGTACTTACTGTTGAATGAAAACAGGCGCGGCTCAATTTCAGGATAGCTGATTCCGCAGCTCGGGCAGGCCAAAGTCTTGCTGAAAGGGATGTCCCTGTCTTCGTCGATCAGGTTAATGATGACCGTATCGGCATATTTAAGAGAGGTATCGATGGCATGCCTGATCTGGCGTTCGATGCCCGGTTTTATGATAAAACGGTCCACTACGATTTCTATGGTATGACGCTGCTGTTTTTTCAGACTGATGTTCTGAGTAAGCTCCACCATCGTTCCGTCTATTCGTGCCCTTACGAAACCGTCGGCCGTCATCTGCTGCAACTCTTTTTTATATTCCCCTTTCCTTCCTCTTACAATGGGCGCCAACACCTGAATTCTTGTGCCATCGGGAAGCATGGACACAGGGGTTATAATATTGCCGATGTCCTGCGTGGCGATGACTGTGCCGCAGCGGTAACAGCTGGGTATGCCGATGCGGGTGTACAATACGCGCATGTAATCATAGGTTTCAGTTATGGTACCCACCGTGGACCTGGGGCTCTTGGTAACGGTTTTCTGGTCTATGGCAATGGCCGGCGACAGGCCGTCAATATAATCCACTTCCGGTTTTTGCATCTGTTCGAGGAACTGCCTGGCATAGGCCGAAAGGCTCTCCACATAACGCCGTTGCCCTTCGGCATATATTGTGTCCATGGCAAGTGATGATTTGCCTGAACCGGAGGGCCCTGTAATGACTGTAATCTTGTCCCTGGGGATGGCAATGTCTATGTTCTTCAGGTTGTGCTCACGCGCACCCCTTACATTTATGTGTTTCTGAACGCCTTTATTTTCCATTTAATCTATACTATAACCGATAATATCGGGTTATAGGCAATAGGCATTGACCGCCTGCAGCTTATTATTCCGACTCCTGAGATACTAGTACGGCGACTACTTTTCCTATAGGAACTTTTGTCTCGACCCTTACCGGGGTCTTGTAATCGTCGTCCGTGAGCCAGATAAGGACATCCCCGCTCTTCTGGAACAGTCCTTCCGATAGAATTACAGGCCTCACTTTAACGGTATCCACTGCTTTAGTGTCCGACAGTTTGATCCGCTCTTTTCCCAATACGCTGACTTCGGTCCTGAAGAATTTATTGCTGTCAAAAACATCGATGTATATAGTTTTCCCAACCTCAAAGGGTTGGGTCCTGAGGTAATAAAATCCTGAGATCAGGTCCCACACTTCCGGCGTGTTCAAGTTATGTTCATCCGTGGTCCCTTTCAGATAATTAAAAAAGGTGACCTGCTTTCTTTCAGGATCGAAGACTGTTTCTTTGTCACTTCTGTACTTCCCTTCACGCTGTTTGATCCTGAATTTAGAGGCCGCTCCGTCCACCACCGTGCTCTCGGCGTGGTCTTCCACCTTGTAAAAAAGAGAAATAAAAGGGGCCGAATGCACCTGGCTTTTTATTGTTATCCGGTCGTCATGGCTCGATGCTTCGAGTTCGGCACTTCCGACATATATATCGAGCCAGTAGAGACTAAATAGCAGCTTTTCTCTCTTTTTCTTCAGCAGTGAGGTCTTTTTTTCCGGCAGCGGCTGGGCGGGCAATGCAGGGACTTCAGGCTGGGGGGCATTTACAGCGATGTTCTCCTGCGGTAGCGGCGGCTGGACAGAAGTGTCTGCGGATATGTCGCTGACAGTCTTGTCTTGAGCGGTGCTGGCGTTTTCTTTTTTCTCTTCTTTTTCTGCTACGGCCCGCTCATTTGGCGGTAATGGTTCCGTAGCCTTGGCAGCAGGGGCAGGGCGGCTTATCGGCTTCGCCCGCTGTGCGGGAGGCGAAGAAACTTTCTCAGAAACAAGGAAGGCGGTGATCGGCGCGCCTGCCATAACACTACCCAAATCCAGCAGCCGCAGCCCCGAGACAAAAGCTATCAGTATGCTGTGAAGGATGATCGAGAGGGCAAGGGGAATCAAAAGGTGGTAAACAATTTTTTTCATCGGCTTCGTCTCATTATTTTATAATATAAAGAATATTTTTATATATCTACTCCAACTTCTCGTAAGCAGGTACGCCGAAATGACGTTAAGTTCGTTCCGTGACTAAGCTGCGCAAAATATCCAACGGAAATTTGATGCACCTGAGAACAAACACGTATGCGGATTTGCAACTGACGCGGACTTTGTCCCGAAACAGGCATCGCTCAAGTGCGGCATAAAAACAGAGCATTCACCTGTTTATGTGTGCGGCAGGACAATTAGCGCAGCTTGTTTCCCATGGAATTCAACAGCCCAAGCTTCATTGCCCAGAACGATAAATCCTAATCCGAAGACCTAAGCCACTGACGATATCAGGCCCGATAAAATACTTTTTCAGTAGATTCACGTGAAGACCTCAACATACTGAGTTGCATTTTGCAGCTGAGTTGCTACAATTGGAATCATATAAGACATTTACGATTTTCTTTATAAAAATTAATAAACGACTTAGCCCGTTTCTAGTGTGCTGTACGGAGCGGAGAAATGAGGGAGGATCAAATGCTAAAAAATATGAAGGTCGGGTTACGATTGGGATTGGGATTCAGCCTTGTAGTTTTGTTTTTTGTAACTTCAATGTTTGTAACGACTTTATATCTCAGGGCCGCGGATAACAGCGCAAAGCGGGTAGCGGATGAGAGTGTCCCATACGCGATGACTGCAGGGGAAATGGCTTTTAACATTGTACAGGTCCAGCAGTTTCTGACGGATGTGTCGGCCACACATAACAAGGACGGCTATAAGGATGCGGAGGAGGCGGCCAAGGGCTTCAAAAGCGGCTTAGCAAAGTTCAAGGACATGTTCACAAGGGAAAACGACACAAAGGGCCTGAAAGAAATGGATGAACTGGATGCCGATTTCAACAAGTATTATGAAGTCGGGAAGCATATGGCCGATGTGTATGTCAATAAGGGGATTGATGCCGGCAATGTAATAATGGAGGATTTCGACAAGGTATCCAAGACATTGGCAGATAAAATGGCAGAGGTGAAAAAAGGGCAAATCACGGAGGCTAATACGAGTTCGCATGGGATAGTAAGCGCAATAAACAAAATTCAGATAATACAATACGCTCTGGGCGGCATAGCGATTGTTCTGGCGATAGTGATAGCGTTATTCCTTACGCGGAGCATTACGCTGCCGTTGAGCGAGGGCGTTACTGTAATGAACCAGCTGGCAGAGGGGGACCTTAGGGTAAATATCGAGGTCAAGAGCAGGGATGAGTTAGGGCAACTGCTTGCTGCTATGAAGAATATGGTGGATAAGCTTACGAGCATCGTAACTGATGTGAAATCAGCGTCCGACAATGTTGCCTCAGGCAGCCAGCAATTAAGCTCCGGAGCACAGCAGATTTCACAGGGTGCTACCGAGCAGGCCTCCTCGATAGAAGAGACCTCCTCATCCATGGAAGAGATGACTTCCAACATAAAGCAGAACTCTGATAACGCACACCAGACGGAAAAGATAGCTCAGAAATCGGCTATTGACGCTGTAGAAGGAGGCAAGGCTGTAACTGAGACCGTAGGCGCTATGAAGGAAATAGCCGGTAAAATAACGATAATTGAAGAGATAGCACGGCAGACTAACCTGCTGGCATTGAACGCGGCAATAGAGGCGGCTCGGGCCGGGGAGCATGGCAAGGGCTTTGCGGTCGTTGCCTCAGAGGTAAGGAAGCTTGCGGAACGTAGCCAAAACGCAGCAGGGGAGATAAGCCATTTGTCCACAAACAGTGTGCAGGTAGCAGAGAAGGCCGGAGAAATGCTGGCCAAACTGGTGCCTGACATACAGAAGACGGCGGAACTTGTTCAGGAGATAAGCGCAGCGAGCAGGGAGCAGGACACAGGTGCAGGCCAGATTAACCAGGCCATACAGCAATTTGACAAAGTAATACAGCAGAATGCGGGTGCAGCCGAGGAACTCGCTTCAACCTCAGAGGAACTGGCGTCCCAGGCGGATCTGCTGCAGACTTCTATTTCATTCTTTAAGACAGGCGAATCAGGTGCCGCCGGAACAATAGCCAGGGTGCTCAGGAAGCCCGAACACAGGGTTGCAGTAGCTCATATAGGACACGAAATCAAAAAGGTCGAAGGGACTAAAGCAGCAAAGGCTATAGCTGGGAGTTCAGAGGGAAGGCGCGCTCTAGCCCTGGATATGGACGAGGGCGGCAAGGGGCATGAAGGAGACAATGAGTTTGAGAAATACTAAAAGACAAGTAATGGGTAATAGGTCAATAAAACCTATAACCTAATAACCTGCTTTTAAAGGAGGCGTTTATGAGTGTAGCCGGCATAATGGAGACGACTCAGTATCTCACCTTCAAGCTTGAAGATGAGGTCTTCGCTCTGGATATATCAAAGGTACGGGAGGTTCTTGATTTTGCAACAGTGACAAAGGTGCCGAGGACGCCGGAGTTTATGAGAGGTGTAATAAACCTGAGAGGCAGTGTGGTGCCGGTAGTGGACATGAGGCTTAAATTCGGGATGTCAAAGACAGAAAAAACAGTGAACACATGCATAATCATAGTAGAGATTTCGATAGAGGGAGAGTCGGCAATACTTGGAGCGTTGGCCGATTCAGTTCAGGAGGTCATAGACCTTGAGCCTGCGCAGATAGAGCCTCCACCGAGGATAGGCACAAAGCTGAAGACAGAGTTTATCAGGGGCATGGGCAAAAGGAACGACCAGTTTGTAATCTTGCTGGACATAGACAAGATATTCTCAGCTGATGAACTTTCTGTAATCCAGGACATTGAGCACGAACCGGCTGAAACTACTGCATAAGGTACCAGAAGGCATTTATAATAGGATAGAAAAGAGTTCAGTAAAATCTGGCATCGGTAAAAATTATTGAAGGGAAGGGAGATGCTTATGAAGAACAAAGCGTTCTTATACACATTAATTGTGCTCATCATTGGTGTTTTTGGTCTCACAGGCAGAGCCTTTGCCGCACCTCCCCTCATCACCGACGATACCGGCACACAGGGCAAGGGGAAGTTTCAGTTACAGGTCACCGGACAGTACGACCATAATAAAAGTGAAGATTTCACCAATAAGCAAACAGTACTCAATGCTAACTTGATTTATGGCGTCGCGGATACAGTTGATGTGCTTCTGGGAGTTCCATTCCTGTTTTGGAGTTCAAAAGATGAGAGCACTGGAGCAAATACTTCGGACGGCGGCGTATCGGATATCTCCCTTCAGGTGAAATGGCGCTTTTACGAAAAAGATGGCCTGAGCTTTGCGCTTAAGCCAGGCATCACCATGCCGTCAGGCGACGAAAGCAAGGGCCTTGGCACCGGAAAGGCTACTTGGAGTATGTTCTTTATAACCTCAAAAGAGGCCAAGCCGTGGGATTTCCATCTTAACCTCGGATATATCTATAACGACAATAAACTTGATTTAGATCAGAGGAAAAGCCTTTGGCATATCTCTCTCGCAGCTGAAGTCGAAGTGGTAAAGGACCTTAAGGTTGTAGGCAATGTCGGCATCCAGAGAAGTCAGGATAAGGCCTCCGGATCGGAAAACCGCTCCTTTGCCCTTGGCGGCCTCATTTATTCGATAAGTGAGCATTTAGACTTTGACGCGGGTGCCAAGTTAGGGCTAAGCAAAGCTGAGCCCGACTACTCTATTTTGGCAGGTCTTGCCTTTCACTTTTAGTAGTTGAGGGAAAATTAACTGCGCAGTGGACGCGGATGATTGCTGAGATAAAGAGGGTGACGATGAGAAACAAGCTGTTCTTAATAGGGATAGTCGGCTTTGCTGCCACACTGCTGTACAGCTTGGCGGTTGCGCAGGATTCATACGTCGCCGAGGCGAAGCGCTATACCGCCCTCGTTTCCAAGCCCAATCCTCCCTGGGATGGGCCAACCTCCGGGCCGTCTGCCCAACGCAATAAGTCCATCATTTATGTCTCCGCTGACCAGCGCAATGGGGGGGCCCGCGGCGTTGGCCAGGCTGCCGCGGAGGCGTCAAGGGTCATAGGCTGGCACTTTCGTTTGATCGACGGTCTAGGCACGGTGTCAGGCAGAAGGAATGCCTTGATGCAGGCGTCAAGCCTCAATCCGGATGGCATTATACTAGGCACTGTCGATGCCCTGGAGCAGGCGGATGCGATTAGGGAAATAGCGTCGAAGGGTATCAAGATAGTAGGTTGGCATTCCGTGGGGAAGCCGGGTCCTGACCGTGATCTGCCGATCTTCTCCAATCTCGCTACTGAACCGAATGATGTCGGCAAAGCCGCCGCTATGTATGCTGTGGCCGACTCCAATGGCAAGGCCGGAGTGATCATCTTCAACGACCCCAT
This sequence comes from Nitrospirota bacterium, assembly GCA_015233655.1. Taxonomy (GTDB): domain Bacteria; phylum Nitrospirota; class Thermodesulfovibrionia; order Thermodesulfovibrionales; family Dissulfurispiraceae; genus JADFXI01. The sequence continues at coordinate 9,447 of JADFXI010000061.1, forward strand.
CTACGCAATAGCCAACGCAAAGACAAACGCAATGATCGACACTCTTCGCAAGTGCGCGGGATGCACTCTGCTGATGGTTGACACTACTCCTCTGAAGGATACCTCAGCAACCATGCCTCAACGTACGGCATTGCTGTTGCAACGCTATGGCGGGAAATGGACGTATTCACTGGCTATCAATGATCTCTACTATGATGCCATGCCCCCCACCTTTATTGCCGCCGCGATTCCTGGCAACGGTTATCCAAGGAACATATCAGCGGGGGATGGCAGCGAGTCGGCGTTCGAGCGAATTCGCAAGAACCGCTACCAGATCGGGACGGTCGCCGAACCACTGAGACTTCATGGCTGGCAGGCCATTGACGAACTAAACCGCGCCTTTGCCGGACAGAAGGATAGTGGCTATTCGGCCCCCGTTCACCTGGTGACATCCGGCAATATCAAATTCGACGGCGGTCAGCACAACGAGTTCGACCCGGATAATGGTTACCGGGACAGATACAGGAAAATATGGGGAGTGAAATAAGGGAGAAGATTCGTTTCCCCCTACCTTAAACAACGGGGTCAGAGTAACATCCATGTCCAATGACGGCTTGATCAATCATGCCAAACGCACAATCTCCGGCTCCGGGTTCGGCAGGAGCGGTATTCTTCAAATTCTTGCGTGGCCTGTCCTGTGCCTTATTTGGGCAATGGGGCTCTGGTATTGGACCATCTCGAAGATTGATGCGGAGAAGCAGACTTGCGAGAAGAAAGTGCTTGAGGAAGCCACGGCACTGTGCAAGGACTACGCGCAATATCTCGCCCACGCTATCGAACAGGCTAACCAAATCACGCTGCAATTGCAGTACGGCTGGGAAAAATCGCACGGGAATTTTCAGCTCCGTGAGTTGTCGGAAGGCGGGATTTTTCGCAACCCCCGGATCGTCAATGTGATGGTCGTCAACCGGGAAGGCATGCCGGCAACAACTATCCTCGACAACCCGCGGAAGCTCTCTTATACAGACAGGGATTATTTTGTCTACCATAAAAACGACGACTCGAAAACGCTCCTGATAGGGAAGCCACTGGTGTCGCGAATGGCAGGTAAACCAGCCATCGTGTTTTCGCGCAGGTTGAACACGCCGCAAGGCGCGTTTGACGGGGTCGCGCTGGTTGCCTTTGACCCTCTTTACCTTACAGCCTTCTATGCCGGGTCCTTTCCGGGTAAGACGGGACTGCTGATGGTGGCGGGTCTGGACGGAACCGTGCGCTCAGCAACAATTGGGAACGCAACGCAAGAGCCAATGTTCGCTGCGTTACGCGCCGTTCCCCTGTTCAATTCACCGGAAGGCGCCTCATATCTAAGCGGTGAGCAGTGGTTTGGCGACAAGCTGTCGCGTTATGTCGCCTGGAAAACGCTGGAAGACTATCCGCTGGTTGCAATGGTGGGACTCTCCGAACAGGAATATTTTGCACCCTATCAGAAAACCTGGGCGACCGACCGGGCAGTGGCGATCTCGGGAAGCATTATCTTGTTCCTGTTTGCGCTTGCTGCCGCGGGAATGTCCAGACGCCTTGTCAGGAAAAAGCATCAGGAGGAGGAGGTGCGAAAGGCCTATCGCATCGCCACGGAAGGAGGGAGCGAAGGCTATTATATGTATGAGGCTCTGCATGACAAGAGCGGCGCCATCGTCGACTTCGTGCTGGTCGATTGCAATGAGCGCGGCGCAGAGTTCTACGGCATCCCGCAAATGCAGCTCCTGCAAAAGAGACTCTCCAGTTTATACCCTGCGGCGTATTTCGATGAATTAATGAACATTTTCCGCGAGGCAATGGCATCGGGCTTCTATGAAGATGAAACAAGAACGCCGCGCGAGAGCAAGTTGCAAATTGAGTGGGCAAAGAGAAGGCTCGTGCGCTCCGGCAACGGACTGGCCGTGACGGTGCGGGACATCAGCGAGCGCAAGCGGGCTGAAGTGGAGCAGCGCAGGCTGAATCGTGAACTGCAGGCCATCAGCAACTGCAACCAGGTACTGATGCGGGCGGAGGACGAACAGACGCTGCTTAATGACGTATGCCGTATTGTTTGCGAAGATGCCGGATATCGCATGGCGTGGGTGGGGTATGCCGAGCACGATGATGCAAAAACAGTGCGCCCGGTAGCCTGGGGTGGAGTCGAAGACGGGTATCTGGCCGAGGCCAACATTACATGGGCGGACACTGAAAGGGGGCGAGGGCCGAGCGGTAAGGCCATCCGCACAGGAGAAAGTGCCTGCATAAGCGATTTCCTGACCGGTCCCGAAGTCGCCCCATGGAGGGAAAATGCGTTAAAGCGATGCTATCGGTCCAGCATAGCCATGCCCCTGAAGGACAATAACTCCGACACATTCGGCGTTATGACTATCTATTCAACGGAGCCCAATGCCTTCTCCTCTGAGGAGATACGGCTACTGGAGGAACTGGCCGGCGATGTGGCATTTGGCATTACAGTGTTGCGTACAAGGATAGAACGCAATTTGGCTGAAGAAGCACTTTTTTTGAGAAACAGGATAAATGAAATTTTTCTTACTTTCCCTGGAAATGAAATGTATGATGAAGTGTTGAAAGTTGTTTTGCAAGAGATGAAGAGCAGGCACGGTGTATTTGCATATATAGATGAAGATGGAGCAGCGGTAGCGCCGTCATTGACTGGAGATGTTTGGGAAAAGTGTCAAATGCCTGGGAAAAGCGTCGTATTCCCTCGTGAGACCTGGGGCGGCAATATATGGGGGTACGTGCTCACAGAAGGTAAGAGTGTCTATACAAACGGACCTTTCGTTGTACCGGAAGGTCATATCCCAATAAACAGGGCTTTGGACGCGCCAATACTCTACGAAAAGAAAGTAATTGCTCATTTTCTTGTGGGCAACAAGGAAACCGATTATGACAATACAGATAAAGAAAAACTTGAGGATATTGCCGCTGCAGTTTCTGCTGTGCTTGCTGCAAGACTCCAGAGAGACCGCCAGGAAAAACAACGCAGGACGGCGGAAACGGCCCTGGAAAAAATTGCCACAGAATGGAGTGCTGCCATTGACGCATCATCAGATGTTGTCTACCTGCTTGACTTAAACAGGATTATAGTGCGGGCAAATAAAACATTTTATGCGATGACCGGCACAAGCCCTGAAACAGCTACAGGACGCCATATTACAGAAATTATTCATCCCGAGGGAAAACGTGCTCCATGTCCCATATGTGCGGCACAGGATGAAAAACGCGATGCTGTTATTATAATGGAGGCAGACGATCCCAACAATCCGTTTGGAAGGCCAGTTGAGTATACAGTCAGAATTGTACGCGATAAACTTGGGCAGCCCGTCAGTATTTTTATGACCCTCCATGACCTGACCCATGACAGAAAGATACAGGAAGAGAAAATAAAGCTCGAAACGCAGCTTTTCCAGGCACAGAAGATGGAAGCCATAGGGCAGCTTGCAGGCGGCGTAGCGCATGACTTCAATAACATGCTGACAGCGATAATTGGATATGGCAGCATGTTAAAAGACAAATTGGGCCACGACTCTTCACTAAAACTATTTGCGGAGCAGATACTGAACTCGGCGGAGAAATCAGCCAACCTGACACGGCAGCTCCTTGCCTTCAGCAGGAAGCAGATAATCAGCCCTAAAGAGACAAATTTGAACGAACTTATAAAAGGGATGGAAAAACTTTTGTTGAGACTCATAGGAGAAGATATAGAGTTTAAGACAGAACTTACGGATAAGGCGTTGACAGTTATGGTAGACCCTGGCCAGATGGAACAGGTGCTGATGAACCTTTGCACCAATGCAAGGGATGCAATGCCATACGGGGGATTATTGTCAGTCAAAACAGATGAAGTGCACTTGGATGAACCATACAGAAAGAACCATGAATTGGAAAAACCAGGCATGTATGCCTGTATTTCGGTTTCTGATTCAGGCAAGGGAATGGATGAAAAGACTTTGAATAAGATATTTGAACCCTTTTTCACGACCAAGGAGATTGGAAAGGGCACTGGCCTGGGGCTTTCAATAGTTTACGGAATAATAAAACAGCATAGCGGCAACATCATGGCATATAGCGAACCTGGGAAAGGGAGCACATTCAAGATATATCTTCCCCTCATAAAATCTCCAGACGTAATAGAGGCAATAATGGCGGCAGTCGAAGTTCCCAAGAAAGGAACAGAGACGATACTGATGGTTGAAGACAATGAAGATGTCAGGACTTTTACGAGACGTCTGCTTGAGGAGTATGGATATACGGTCATAGCGGCATCAGACGGCGAGGAGGCTGTTACGAAGTTCAGGGAGAATAAAGAGGACATTCAGCTCGTAATGCTTGATGTAATCATGCCAAAGAAAGGCGGCAAGGAGGCTGCCGATGAGATAAAGGAGATCAAGCCTGATACCAGGATCCTTTTCACAAGCGGTTATACGGCTGACATAATACATCAAAAGGGAATACTGGAAGAGGGAATGAATTTCATTTCGAAGCCGGTTAGCCCTCATGATCTGCTGATAAAGATAAGAGAGGTTCTGGATGGCAATTAAGTGCACACCGCGTCGCCAATGATCTTCCCCTAGCTTCTATTAGGAATGGCATCACGAACATGACGGCACCCAGGGAATGTTTGTTACTTCCGTAATCCGCTCATCTAGTTTTCTGATTACAGATTGGTGCAGTCCCTCATACTTCTCTTGACCAGTGACAGCAAGCACTGTCAGGTACAAATAATAATTGATATAAAAGTTCAGCGTTTGAGCCATTGGCCGGTTATGGAACCTATAGGGGATAATGGTGATCCAAACGGTTTTCACCGAGCGTGTTATGCACTACTCATCGACAACTCCGGGTGCCTGTTCCAGCCAGGATGCTATAGTCTCATATCTGAAGTCATCTGCGAGCTTGCGTATAGCGGCGGCGACCTCGACATCATGCGACTCAGCCTGTTCAATCAATTCATTGAGGCTATCCATGTTGCCGGAAAGAGTAGCCCGGTGCATTTGACGCAATAGCCCCACAGGAAGCCTGTCAAGAGAACCCTGCTTCTGACCTCCGGATGGCCCGCCAATGGCACTGCTCTCCTCCTTGTCATCAACGACGGGGATCCGTCCGGGTTCAGGTCTGGGTTTAAGTCCGATAACATGCTTTAACGGGCCGTTATCTTCCAGGGCCTCATCTGCCTTAGCAAATAGTTCAACCCTGAAAACACTGCCTTTGCCGACCACGCTGCTTACGGTGATGTCACCGTCCATCAGGCGTGCAAACTCGCGGCTCATCACAAGCCCCAGCCCTGTGCCGCCGGAGCTTGCTCCGGCAGTAGTTTGGACGAACTGCCCGAAGAGCACCTCCAACTCTTCTTCCGCGATGCCGGGTCCGGTGTCTTCAACTTCTATTACAACCTTAAGCTTGCCTGTATTTGTATGTACCGCAGAGACATGGACGTTTATGCCTCCTGTATCGGTGAATTTAACGGCGTTGCCGATCAGATTTATCAGTATCTGGCGCACTTTCCCATGGTCCGCAACTATATGCCGAAACACATCGTCAGGCTTTTGAACGAAGAACCTAAGTTGTTTTGCGTCGGTCTTGACTCTGAACATCGATTCAACGTCTTCAAGCAGAGCGTGCAGATCAAAAGCCGACTGGTTCAGCTTAATGTGGCCTGCCTCGATATTCGCCATTTCAAGCACATCGTTGATAAGAGTTAACAGGTGCTTCCCGCTGCGGCTTATGGTGTCCAGTTGCTCCTTCTGGGTAGCCGTGAGCTGCTGGTCGCGCTGCATCCACTGGGTGTACCCGAGAATCGCGTTCATCGGCGTGCGTAATTCGTGCGACACCGATGACAGGAAATTGCTTTTGGCGCGACTGGCGGCCTCGGCCCGGTTCGTGGCCACAACCAGTTCCGCGGTCCGCTCCTGCACCAGGGCTTCGAGATTCTCCTTCATAGTCCGGACAGCGGCCTTCCCGCGCATCCAGTCACGGTAACCAAGCCATGACAAACAGATGGTCGCCAGAAAAAAGAGGGCCACTATAACGGACGTTTTCAAAGCTTCATCACGCCAGCCTGTGAGATAGTCCCTTGTGGAAAGGCCCGTGATAATATACAGGGGGTAGCCAGCAATCCTGCGAAAACTCATGGTCCGTTCGACCTTGTCAACTTTGGAAAACGCGTGGAACGTGCCTTTGGTCCTGCCCGCTTTGACCAGTTCAAGAAATTCAGGCGATACTGTTTTCTGACCGATGGAACTGCCAACTTTCCCGGGTTCAGGGTAGCGTGCGACCAGACCCAATTCCTCGTCGCGGAGGGTGATGGAGCCATGTTGGCCGACATCAATAGAGGCAAAAACCTTGATAAAACTCTCCAGGGTAATCACACCGTAAACAACGCCGGAGAAAGATCCGTCAGGCTTATTGAGGCGTCTGGCCAGCAAAACCACCCATTCCCCGGTGACCCGCCCGACTACCGGCTTGGAAATCACGAGTTTTGCCTCTGCGTTTTCGCGCAGGCGGACAAAGTACTCCCTGTCGGCAATATTTGCCTTCAACCCGGGCGTGACGCCCGTCCCATATATGATATTCCCCTGTGCATCGGCCATTCTCAAACCGTCGAGTTCCGGGAGGCGCGCATGTTGCCGGACAATGAACCTGTTCAGCTTTTGCCCTTTAATACCCCCGCCAGCAACCTGTTTTTCGATTTCATCCGATATGGTAAGCAGAGTCACATCGATCTTGTCGATAACACCGCCAATGTAGCGCTCCAGCACCTGTGAAAGGTTCTGTGCCGTAACAACTGCGCGTTCCTCATGCTGAAGCAGACTCTGGCGCAGCGACAATCCGGCTAGGGCTATCACTAAAAGGTTGATTAAAATGACGGCTGTTGCCATCCTCTTGATGAACTGGCCCTGAGAAATCGGAGACTTGGCTTCTTTCTTCATCCACATGTCCTTTTCCCGTTAATAAGTCGGCTATCATAGAACCGAGGCTGATGTTCTTATTATTAAAGTTATACTATACCCTTTATCCCCTAGGTTGAGCGATTAATAGTCAACAAAGAACAAAAAAATCACTTAAAGGGCGATAGTACTTGTTAAAATATGGTTGTGGACCAAACAAAACTATTCCCCAATGAGTAGGGAAATTATGAAACAGAGCGGCAACAAAAGCAAGTGCAGAATCAATAAAGTGCAGCGGGATTACTATAAGGCAATTAACTTGGTCTTGCAGAGAACTCTGCCAATAAGCGAACATGTCTTTGAAAAAGGTAAAATAGCGATAATGGATAGCAATAGTAACAAATCGAATCCATAAGAAAAAGCAGGTTATGTTACGTATAGCTGTGAGTACATATGCGCCGATGCGCTTATGGCTGAGACAAGATTTTTTGCTGCAAGATGCGCTATCAGGTTTTTCAACTTCCCGAGTTGGATCTTCAATGAACAGGCCCTCTGTGCCAGGTAGCACAGAGGGCCTGTTGAGATGCACGCGAAAGTTTTAGAACAGTCCGCTCACTTTGCCTGAGTTGACATCTACATCAATTCTCCTGAATGCCGGATTCGAGCTTGTCCCCGGCATGAGGCTTATCGTGCCTGCGCAGGGGCAAAGGAATTTGGCGCCCGAATAAATAAGAACGTCCCTGATCGGCAGCGTCCAGCCCTTAGGCACTCCCTTCAGCGTCGGGTCGTGTGTGAGACTCAAGTGGGTCTTGACCATCATGGTGGCGAAGTCCGCGTACTTGGGGTCTTCTTCCAGCATCTTCGCCTTGGCCTCGGCTTCAGGCAGCCACGATACGCCGTCAGCTCCATACACTTCCTTGGCAATGAGCGCTACACGGTCGCGCAGTTTCATTTCGAGCGGGTAGAGGAATTTGAAATCGTTCTTATCGTTGCAGGCGTCGATTACGGCGTCGGCAAGTTCCAGAGCGCCGTCTCCGCCCTTGAGCCAGTGCTGGGACTCGGCGCAGCGGGCCCCTGCAGCTTCGGCGGCCTTCTTGACGGCTGCCACTTCAGCATCTGTGTCGGTATAAAAACGGTTGACACATACGACAGGATTAATGCCTGACTTGCGGATGACGTTAATCATATGCACCATGTTCGCGCATCCTTTTTCGACCAGACCTACGTTCTCTTTAGTGTACTCTTCCGGCAGTGCTTTTCCGGCAACCACCTTGGGTCCGCCGCCATGCATTTTGAGCGCCCGGACAGTTGTTGT
>JADFXI010000062.1 GCA_015233655.1 Nitrospirota bacterium
CCATTAAAATGGCCAAAAAACAGGAACTGGTGCTGAATGTCGGTAAACTGTCGGGCCTTTGCAGCAGGCTTATGTGTTGTCTTAGATACGAGTATGAAGGCGATATGAATACTATTGCCGCTGATGATGAAATCCCTATCGGGGTCGAAGACATCCCTATTACGGCTATCGAGGAGAAAATATCTGGGACCGGCCCTAAAGCGGAAGCGTATCCAAAGCATGCTGCCGGCGGCGGGTCCAGGCATCGGCATAAAGACAGAAGATTTGAGCGGGAAGTCCCCTCTGCTGCAGGGCCGAAGGCAGGAGACAGGACCCGACCGGCGAGACAGCAGGAACCGCCGAAGAGTCAACCGGTCCCGCCGGTCTCACAGGTCCCGCAGGTTCAGCCTTCTCAGCAGCCAGGTCAACCGGGTCAGCCAGGCCCGGAGGCAGCGGGGGAAAAACGGAGCGGCCGGAGGCACAGGAGGAGACGTCACAAGAAATGAGTTCGCAAAGCAAACGGTTTTATGTTACAACCCCTATTTATTATGTGAACGACATCCCCCATATCGGGCATGCTTATACGACGGTTGCGGCTGACATACTGGCGCGGCATCACCGGTTGCACGGGCACAATGTATTTTTTCTGACCGGTACTGACGAGCACGGACAGAAGGTCCAGAAGGCCGCTGCCGAAAGGGGCAAATCCCCTAAAGAGCATGCCGACATAATGGTCCAGAATTTCAGGCAGCTCTGGCTGAAACTGAACATCTCGAACGATGCATTCATCCGCACAACGGACGAACGGCATGTGAAGACCGTTCAAGAGTTGATGCAGGCGCTTTATGACCGTGGAGAGATAGAAAAAAGGAGTTATTCCGGATGGTACTGTGTCCCTGACGAACGGTTCTGGATGGATAAAGACATTATAGACGGCAAGTGCCCGGACTGCGGAAGGGCGGTGGAACACATACGCGAGGAAAACTATTTTTTTCTCATGTCGAAGTATCAGGCCCGCCTGATGTCCCACATTGAAGACAATGCGGACTACATCCTGCCAGAGACGCGCAGGAATGAGGTGCTCGGTTTTTTAAGGAACAACGCGCTGGGGGACCTTTGCATTTCAAGGCCGAAACAAAGGCTGTCGTGGGGCATCCCGTTGCCATTTGATGACAACTTCGTCACTTATGTCTGGTTTGACGCATTGGTAAATTATTATTCGGCCACCCGATACCTGGCCCCTCAGACTTGTGAGTGGTGGCCGGCTTCGCACCACCTGGTCGGAAAAGATATCCTTACCACCCATGCTGTTTACTGGTCTACAATGCTTATGGCACTGGGGCTCCCGCTGCCCGAAAACATTTTTGCCCACGGTTGGTGGACTATAGAGGGCAAGAAGATGTCCAAGTCTCTCGGCAACGTCGTTGATCCCGGTGAAATGGCCGACAAATACGGAGCTGATGCCTTGAGATATTTTCTTTTCAGAGAGGTCCCCTTCGGTCTCGACGGCATGTTTTCTGAAGATGCGTTGATACGCCGCATCAACACCGACCTCGCCAATGACCTCGGCAACCTTTTGAGCAGGTTTCTTACCATGGCCGACAAATACTTTGGAGGCAATATTGATTTGCCGCAGGCAGATGCTGCGCTTCATAACGAAGTGGCACTCCGGTGCGGCGAAGCTTGTATCCATGCCTTGAAAGACGACTTATGGGACCGGCTTCAGTTCAGCATAATACTTGAAACTATCTGGAACATAATCAGCGACGCCAATAATCATATAGCCAGAAAGGAACCCTGGAAGCTTGCCAAAAGCGATCCGGAGGAACTGAAGCGGGTGATGTCCGATTTGTGGCATTCGCTGAGGATCAGCGCCCTCTTACTCTATCCTTTCATGCCTGCGACAGCGGAAAAAATATGGGGCCAACTCGGACTTAAATCACTGACGGAAGAAGTCCGGCAAAGCTGGGGCGAAAATAACGCAATATTCGACTGGGACTGGAAGCCTGGGTACGCGGTAAAGGTTTCAAAAGGAGAACAGCTTTTCCCGAGGATCGAGAAAGCTGAAGGTAAAGAACAGAAAGAAGAAAAGAAAAAGGAGAAGCCGAAAGTGAGCGAGCAGGCTGCAAAGGAACTGATAGGCATTGAGGATTTCGCAAAAGTGGAATTAAAGGTCGGCATTATACTAAGCGCGGAGCGTGTCGAGAAATCGGAGAAACTGATAAAACTTAAAGTCGATACAGGTGAAGAACGGCAGATCGTTGCGGGCATAGGAAAGTCATATGACCCTGAACAGCTTGTCGGCAAAAAAATTGTTGTTGTGGCGAACCTGAAGCCCGCAAAGCTGATGGGCGTAGAGTCCCAGGGCATGCTGCTGGCGGCGTCTGACGAAGACGGCACGCTTTCGATTATAAGCCCCGAGAGGGACGTGCATCAGGGCGGCCGGGTAAAATAAGCGATGGCGGAACTGAAAATTACGCGCTGGCCTGAAAATGAGCGGCCCAGAGAGCGGCTTCTGAAATACGGCGCAGGAAATCTTTCAGATGCCCAGTTGCTTGCCATCATCCTGCGGACAGGCAGCGGTGAAAAGGGTGTAATGGCCCTCTCCATCGCTATCCTCGATGCCTTCAAATCTTTGAGCAGTATAGATGCTGCTTCAGCAGCCGAGTTGTCGTCGATAAAGGGTATCGGCGGGGCCAAGACGGCCCAGATCAAAGCGGCTTTCGAGTTGGGCAAGCGCCTGATGGGTGAGTCATCTGACGGAAAGCCTGTTTTTTCATCGAGCCAGGCCATCCATGCGTACTTCGCCCCCAGGTTCAAGAATTTTAAGAAGGAGTTGTTTATAGCGCTGCTTCTGGACGCGAAAAACAGGCTTGTGCGTGAATGCAAGATTTCCGAGGGTACGCTGACAGGTTCGCTTATTCATCCGCGTGAGGCCTTCAAGGAGGCCATCAGGGAATCGGCTGCTTCCGTTGTATTTGTGCATAACCATCCCAGCGGCGACCCTGCACCGAGCCGCGACGATATCGCAGTCACAGAGAGGCTCAAGAGCGCCGGAGAGATAATAGGCATACAGGTCATAGATCATATAATTATCGGAGACGGCCGTTATGTGAGTCTGAGGGAGCAGGGTGTTGTGTAATTCAATATTTTTGACGATACGGAGGAATAATTATGATTAAACGGGCGCTTATCAGTGTTTCGGACAAGACCGGCGTAACAGACTTCGCCAGGGAACTGGCTGCAATGGGCATCGAGATCTTATCGACAGGCGGAACAGCGAAATCTTTACGTGACGCTGGAGTGCCGGTTGTCGAGGTGTCGGACTATACCGGGTTCCCTGAAATGCTCGACGGCAGGCTGAAGACACTGCATCCCAAGATCCACGGCGGACTGCTCTCGCGGCGGGACCATCCGAAGGACATGGACGATATAAAGAAGCACGGCATCCAGCCTATTGACCTGGTTGTGGTGAATCTCTATCCGTTTGAACAGACCATAGCCAAACCCTCCGTAACATTCGAAGAGGCCATTGAGAATATCGACATTGGAGGCCCTACAATGCTCAGGGCTGCAGCCAAGAATTATCAGGATGTCGCTGTCATTGTCGATCCCGCGGATTACAAAGCGGTAAGCGATGAACTCAAGTCGTCGGGAGGAAACTTAAGCAAGGCTGCAAAGCTTAACCTGGCTGTCAAGGTATTCGCCCATACGGCGCGTTATGATACTATTATTTCCGGCTACCTGACAGGGGTGACGGAGAAAGAGCAGACCCTGCCGGAATTCTATACTGGTTCTTTCAGAAGGGTCGCTGTGCTCAGGTACGGCGAGAACCCGCAGCAGAAGGCCGCAATCTACAGCGAGAGGACATCCGGACTTTCGCTCCCTGATGCGAAAGTCCTCCAGGGCAAGGAAATGTCATTCAATAATTACCTGGATACGCATTCGGCACTGATGCTGGCACTGGAGTTTGACGAGAAGGTGTGCGCCATCATTAAGCACAACAACCCGTGCGGCGTGGCCTCGGGAACTACTGCTGCAGAAGCGTATAAGAAGGCTGAAAAGACGGACCCGGTTTCGGCATTCGGCGGAGTTGTGGCATTTAACACAGAGGTGGACGGGGCTGCCGCAAAGGAGATGGCGGAACTGTTCCTCGAAGTTGTGATAGCGCCGTCGTTTTCGCGGGATGCGATCGAGGTGTTTTCCAAAAAGCCCAATGTCCGGCTTCTTGAACTCCCTGAAATGCTGAAGGCCGATAAGAAGAAGGCCGCTTCCTGGGACATAAAGCGCATCGCCGGCGGACTGCTTTTACAGGGCTGGGATTATTCTGATGAGAATATTATGGCCTTGAAGGCCGCCACCAAACGCCAGCCTACGCAGGATGAGCTTGTTGCTCTGGCCTTTGCCTGGAAGGTCTGCAAGCATGTGAAATCTAATGCCGTGGTTTATGCCTTCAGTGACAGGACCGCCGGCATAGGCATCGGACAAACAAAAAGGGTATACTCCGCAAAGATAGGGGCCATGAACGCAGGTGAACCTGTCAAGGGTTCTGTCGCGGCCTCCGATGGGTTCTTCCCTTTCAGTGACGGTATTGAGGTCCTCAACGAAATGGGAGTGACTGCCGTAGTACAGCCCGGCGGCTCTGTGAAGGACAAGGAGATCATCGAGACAGCTGATAAATTTAATATGGCGATGATCATGACCGGCGCTAGGCATTTCAGACATTAATAAATAAGTGATAAGTTAATAGTAAAAAGAAGCAAGCAGGATTTGGAGGATACATGAAGGTGCTGGTCATAGGCGGTGGAGGAAGGGAGCACGCTATAGTCTGGAAGCTCACCCAGTCGAAGCATGTGGACAAGATCTATTGCGCCCCGGGCAATGCGGGCATTGCGGAAATGGCCGAGTGCATAGATATCGGCATCAATGATTTTGATGAACTGATAAACCTGGTCAGATATGAATGGATAGATATGACAATCGTGGGGCCTGAAGAGCCTCTCTCCAGGGGGATTGCCGATGCATTCGAAAAGGAAGGGAGAAGAATACTCGCTCCTTCCCAGGCCGCGGCACAACTCGAATCGAGTAAGGTTTTTTCAAAAGAATTTATGAGAAAGCACCGCATACCGACAGCGGCATACAAAGTGTTTACGTCCTATCTTCACGCTGAAGATTATGTCAGGATGAAAGAGGCCCCGATTGTAATAAAGGCCGACGGTCTCGCTGCAGGGAAGGGGGTCATAGTTGCAGCTACGACGGATGAGGCCATAGACGCGCTTAAGCGCATCATGAAAGACAGGGAGTTCGGCGACGCCGGCAATAGGGTGATTGTCGAAGATTGCCTCCAGGGTGAGGAGGCGTCTTTTATGGCATTTACGGATGGCCGCACAATCGTGCCGATGGTGAGTTCGCAAGATCACAAGCGGGTCTTTGATGACGATAAAGGCCCCAACACCGGCGGCATGGGAGCATACAGCCCTGCCCCAGTAATAACCGGGGAGTTGGAGGCACTGGTGATGGAAAAGATAATGCAGCCGACTATAGACGGGCTCAGGGAAGAGGGAATAAAATATAAGGGCGTCCTCTATGCAGGACTGATGATAAAAGACGGCAATCCCTCTGTGCTGGAGTTCAACTGCAGACTGGGCGACCCGGAGACGCAGCCTGTTCTCTCCAGGCTTGACAGCGACCTGATGGACATTGCCCTGGCAATATCTGACGAGCGGCTTTCAGAGCTAAAGGTTGAATGGAAAAAAGATTCCGCAGTATGCGTTGTGCTTGCGTCAGGGGGATACCCTGGTAAATATGAGAAGGGCAAAGTTATAAGCGGTCTCGATAAGGCTGCCGAATCTGACGATGTTTATGTTTTCCACGCAGGCACCGCATTCAACGACGGAGATATTGTGACGAACGGCGGCAGGGTATTGGGGGTTACGGCAACCGGCGCAAACATCAAGGCCGCTCAGGAACTGGCGTATAAAGCGGTTGGGCAGATACAGTTTGAAGGTATGCATTACAGGAAAGACATTGCCGACCGGGCGCTTAAGGGAGATAATAAATAAAAAAGCTGCTTAGTTGCCGCATTTTTTTATTGTTGATATTCTGATGAAAGTCCATATCGATTGCTTCCCCTGTTTTTTTAAACAAGCAATAATCGCTGTCAGGCTCGGCACAAAAGACGAGGCCCTGCAGGCCACTGTATTGAAAGGCTTGACAGACGAGATCAAGGCGACTGACATGTCCAAACCACCTGCGCATTCGACCACCTTTATGCACAGGAAGATACGGCAATTACTCGGAAAAGACCCGTTCAAGGACATCAAGACCGAATACAACCAGGCGGCCCTGGGCCTCTACCCGGAGCTTAGGGAGCGGGTGTTCAATAGTGATGACCCTCTTTGGACCGCTGCCAGACTTGCCATCGCAGGCAATATTATTGATTTCGGCATTTTCAGCTCTGTCGATATAATCGGGACTATTGATCGCGCCCTGACCGGCTCTGCTACTGTGGACCACTTCACCCAGTTTAAGAGCGCGGTCGAAGACCACCGCGAAGTTTTTTACCTGCTGGATAATGCAGGAGAGATAGTATTTGACAAGCTGCTCATCGAGGTGCTCGTTGAGATGGGCAAAAAAGTTACGGCAGCGGTCAAGGGATCTCCGGTCCTGAATGACGCTACTGCATATGACGCTGCCGAGGTCGGACTGGATCAGGTATGTGATATTGTGGATAACGGCTCGGACTGCATCGGAACGATGCTCGAAATGACGTCGCAGGGTTTTAACAGCATGCTTGAGGATAGTGATTTTATTATCAGTAAGGGGCAGGGCAATTTTGAGACCCTCGGCTGCCCTGATGGCGAAAACGGCCTGAACAGCAGCAAGGAAATCTTTTTCTTGCTCCAGGCAAAATGTGATGTTATTGCTAAAGAACTGGGGATATCAAGGGGTTCTATGCTGCTGATGTCGTCCAGTCAGGTTCCGGGGGCTTTTTAGCAGCCAGTATCATTTGACATTTTAAGGGATGTGTATATATTATAGCTGTCACGTTGTTTTAATGCAGTCGTAGTCTCTCTATGTTAAGGCTGTCTGCATTGTTCTTGCGGGAAGCCTGGAGGAGGTCATTTATAATGGTAGAACCGCCGATTTTCTTGCATATGTTATTGCCTGGCATCCCCCCTTATGTATCGTATTCATGGCTGGCGATGGTTATTCTCATTTCAACGGCCTTAGTCCTGAGAAATAAAATCAGTCTTGTCCCCTCCGGTCTTCAAAACGTAATGGAAACTTTTGCTGAATTCTCTATGAACCTCTCGGATTCCATTATCGGACACCACTGGGGAATGAAGTTTTACCCTCTTATCGGAACACTGCTTTTTTATATAGGTATATGTAATTTTATGGGCCTTATCCCGGGCTTTGAATCTCCGACGAGCAACATTAATATGACGGCTTCAATGGCGATCCCGGTATTTCTTGCAACGCATTATTACGGGATAAAAGTGCACGGCTTTAAATATATAAATCACTTCCTTGGGCCGATGCGGGGTCTTTATGCGTTGCCGCTGATGATACTGATGTTCTTTATCGAACTTATCGGTCATTTAGTGCGGCCTATAACGCTGTCTGTAAGGCTTTTCGGCAACATGATAGCGAAGCATATGATTCTCGTGATCTTGGGCATCCTGGTCCCGGCCGTGGTCCCGGTCGCTATTCTCGGACTCGGAGTAATTGTCAGCGTAATACAGGCATATGTGTTCATCCTCCTTACCTGCCTATATTTGGCAGGTGCGGTCGAAGAAGCACATTAGCCATTCTTATAGAAAGGAGGAAAGGACATGATTAGAAAGTTGACTTCGCTTTGCCTTATAGCTCTTCTTGCACTTGCGATGTTTGCTCCACTCGCTCTTGCTGATGAAGCCGCTCCAGTTGCGGAAGGCTCTCATTCCGGAAGAGGTATAATCGTAGTTGGCCTTGGCCTGGCTATCGGACTTGCTGCTCTCGGAACAGGAATCGGCCAGGGTATCGGATTACAGGGTGCCACCGAAGGCGTTGCAAGGAACCCCGGAGCATCCGGCAAGATCACCACGACCCTTATTATCGGTCTCGCCATGATTGAGTCTCTCGCAATTTACGCGCTTGTTGTCGTGCTTATTATTCTCTTTGTTAATCCTTTGAAACTTTAATACCACACTTTTCCTAAGACCGGGGACTCCGTAAGGAGTCCCCATTATTTTGCATTTCAGCGGTTATCTCTGTTGCGGTAAAACGATGACTTGTATTGCTCCGGCTCAAAAGATGTGAGCCTCACTATGGAGCAGCAGGGAAATCTCTCTACAATTTCTTCTTCGGACACCCGCTGGTCGTAGCCGAGGGCTATGACATCAGGTTTAAGTTCCCGTATGATCTGCAGGATATCGGTATCAAGGTTCCCCAAAATGACAAGTTCAGGGATACCGGAATCCTCGACATTCCGTTTTCTCATTTGCTCGCCATGGGTGGGAAGGAAGCCTTTAATCCTCTTGACAGTCTCATCCCTGGCAACTATGACCGTCAAGTCGTCGCCCAGGGCCTTGGCCTGCATGAGAAAGTCTTTATGTCCCGGGTGAAAATGGTCAAACGTCCCGGCGCAGACAACCCTTCTTTTCATGACCGCAATCATACCAGAACTATCGGGTTATTGACAATCCGAAGAGCTGTTAAGGCCTCTCTCTTAATCTCCTGCCTTCACGCCAGCCTTCGTCGCGCTCCCAGAACCTCTCCCGCTGCCATCTCTTCCAGTTCTGATTCAGCTCTGCCGGCGGTATCCGCCTGGCCCCTGGAGGTGGTATATGCCGATACTCGCGAGGCAGTCTCACCAGGGGGCGAGGGACCCTATCTATGGCTATGAAACCCCACGGTCCATTGTACTGACGGGCCCTGTACCAGCGGCCTTCAAAGGGGCGCCACCAATAACCGCCGTAAAATAAAATATCAACATTAATGTCAGGCACCATGTAGACATAATGTCCTGGAATCACAACAACAGGAGGAGGCGCCGGGATGAAAAAATCCGGTGGAGGCAGCAAGGGAGGCCCCGGTGGTGGCGGTGGCGGAGGAGGTGGTGGCGGCGCAACCACTCCTATTTCGACATTTACCCCTGCAATGCTGCCGCTTACATCCGCAAAAGACATCAAAAGCAAAAGTCCCAAGGCCAAAATCACTGCGTTTCTCATCTTCATATCACAATCACCCCCTAAGTAATTTCAAGGTCCTACGCAGCGTAGAAGACTATTTAAAAGTTACAATATGGTGTGTTATTTGTCAATTTCCAGGGCAGACGAAAGAGGTGTTGATAAAAGTGAGAAGTCTTTAGTATACTTTAAATCTTGTTTGTATTTGGTCATTTTCTTGACAATACATGGTTAAATTGTTAGAATTATTCAAATTTCTATAGAGAGGGGGGGGATAGAGGTGCCCTCTGTAAAAGTAAAAGATATCGAATCACTCGAATCCGCGCTGAAACAGTTTAAGAAACAATGCGAGCGCGACGGCATATTGTCGGACATAAAGAAGAAAGAACATTACGACAAGCCCAGCATCAAAAAGAAGAAAAAAGTCCTGGCTGCTCGCAAAAAAGCCGCAAAACGTGTAAGGACGTTCTCAGCAAGATAGCCGTCGCTTACCCGTGAGGGTTGACGGCAGAGAAGGTCATGGATACTATCCAACAACGTGTAGATGCAGAACTCAAGGAGGCCTTGAAGTCCCGCAACGAACTGAAACTTTCGGTTCTGAGGATGATCAAGGCCTCTTTGAAGTATAAGGAAATCGAAAAGATGTCTCCTCTCTCGGATGAGGAGAGCATTTCTGCTTTGTCGTCCATGGCAAAACAGCGCAGGGATTCCATAGAGCAGTTCGCTGCAGCTGGCCGGACAGACCTGGCTGAAAAAGAGACGATGGAACTGCAGATTGTCCTGTCTTACCTTCCGGCACAGCTATCACCCGAAGATATCGATAAAATAATATTTGCCGCTATAACTGAGTGCAATGCGTCGGCGCCCGGCGACATGGGCAAGGTCATGAAATTGGTGACACCGCGTACGAAAGGGGCCGCCGACGGTAAAGTTGTCAGCCAGAGGGTGAAAGAACTCTTGTCAAAAGCAAAGTGAGAAGCTGAAACCTGGTAGTAATAATAAACGATAAATGTGACCGGAAGCAGATAATCTCAAGACCGTACTTCTCACTTCTAACTAGTTGCTTCTCTCTTGGATGGTGTAATGACGAGCGACCGCACTGTAGATGAAATCAAGACAAAGATAGACATAGCTGACCTTATAGC
Organism: Nitrospirota bacterium; assembly: GCA_015233655.1. Lineage (GTDB taxonomy): Bacteria > Nitrospirota > Thermodesulfovibrionia > Thermodesulfovibrionales > Dissulfurispiraceae > JADFXI01. Next base: position 10,298 of record JADFXI010000062.1, read on the forward strand.
CGAACACGTAGACTTAAAGAGGGCCGGACAGAATTTAAAGGGCCTCTGCCCGTTTCATGCAGAAAAGACCCCCTCTTTCATGGTGAATCCCTCAAAGCAGATCTTCCACTGTTTCGGCTGCGGCAAGGGCGGCGACATTTTTGCTTTTACCATGCTTTACGAAAACATGAATTTCCATGAGGCGATCTCTCACCTTGCCGCCAAGGCGGGAGTAAGGATAGAACAGTCCGGGAGAGCATCAGGGCCCAGCAAAGGGCTCAAGGAGGGACTCCTGGAGGTCCACAGGGTGGCCTTGCAATTCTTCACGGACCAATTGAACTCATCCAAACACGCCGTTTCATATCTTAAGGAGCGGGGCCTCAGCAGCGAAAGCATCGAGAAGTTCTCTGTCGGATACAGCACGGCTGCCCGGGACTCGTTATTCAGCCATCTCAAAAGCCGGTCGTTCACAACAGAGCAAATCAGGACCTCAGGGCTGGTGTACTTCGGAGAAAACGGCACCCATGATTTTTTTCGGGACAGGATAATGTTTCCTATCCTGGACCTTCAGGGGAGGGCGGTGGCCTTTGGCGGCAGAAAGCTGTCAGCGGCTGAAAATATTCCTAAATATCTGAATTCGCCCGACCATGCGCTCTTCAAAAAAGGCGATTCCTGCTACGCCTTGCACCTGGCGAAGAATGCCATTACGCAAAAGGGATACTCTATAGTTGTGGAAGGTTATCTCGATGTGATTACGTGTCATCAGTATTCGTTTGTTAATACAGTCGCGCCCCTCGGCACCGCGCTTACCTCCGGGCACCTGAAAAAACTGAAGCGTTTTTCTCCAAAGGTGGTGCTGCTGTTTGACGGAGATCAGGCAGGTATATCTGCCACTAAGAGGTCGCTTGAACTGATCTACGCGGAGGGGATGACGGCGAAGGTCTCATTGCTTCCGACAGGAGAAGACCCCGATACCTTCCTTCGAAAACAGGGAGCGGACCATTTCAGGCAGTACCTGAGCAAGGCAGTCACTCCTGTTGAGTTCTTCCTCAAGTCGTATGGCAGGAACAAACTTGACGGGGTGCGTCATGTGCTTTCGTTAATAGTATCCTGTCCCGACTCGTTGCAGCGTGACGAGACCCTGAGGGAGCTGTCCAGCTGGTCCGGGATCGATGAGGTCACGCTGCGCGACGAACTGAAGAACATCCGGAAGTCAGCAAGCCAGAAGGCCCCCGGTTTCAATCGCCAGGCGCCGGGCATGAATGAAGCGGCGGAAAACTCGGGGCTTCAAAAGCGCTTCGAGGCCATAAGCAAAGAAGAAGAAACACTCTTGAATATCATCTTTTCATTGCCTGAAAAACGCGAAGGCATACTGCCTAATCTGGACCCCGAAAGCATGAGGTCCTATCGTACGCTGGGACTCTTTGACAAGATAAGAAAATTTCTCGCAGACAACCGGGAGGGAGACCTTTTTTCTCCGGATTTTATGTCACTTTGCGACAATGACGAAAAGGAGCTTGTTACGAAACTCTCTGTCAATGCCGAGGTCGATATTGAGCACGTCGATGACATGATTGCAGGCTGCCTCAAGACAATGGCCTTGAAGGGGATAGGACAGCAGATTGAACAGGCCGGCAAGACCGGGGACGAGAAACTTTTATTTTCGCTCCTTGGAAAGAAAAAACTCCTTCAGAAGTCGTATGAAAGGTCTGAATGAGGGTTGGCGCGCTTGACTAAGTATTTAAAATGCGTATATATTAAAAAACTTTGGTCTTGCAGGAAATTCTTTGTAGGGCCCATAGCTCAGTTGGTAGAGCTACCGGCTCATAACCGGTTGGTCCCAGGTTCGAGTCCTGGTGGGCCCACCAAAGTATGTCGAACGTCAGGGCACCCTAAGAAGTCTTGGACTTTTGCGGGCCCCGTTAAGGGTCGTGCGTCATGGGACGGCAACGTAACTTATTGACGCCCGGCACGCATCGCTCGACGCAGGAGGAAATAATGATAGAACAATTGCGCTTGCTTATAGAGCTTCAGAAACTTGATACCGAAATACTCGCCCTGCATTCCAAAATTGATTTGATGCCGGACAATCTTGCTGCAAGTGAAGCGCCTCTGAAAAAGGCCGAGGTCTCTTTTGAAAATATGAAGCAGGGACTTGCGGCCCAGGAGAAGAAAAAGAAAGACAGAGAGCATAGTATCGACGAAATCAACGACAAAATCAATAAGCTCAAGCAAAGGAGTTCGGAGATCAAGAACAATAAAGAGTATCAGGCCCACCTTAAAGAAATAGAGAAGGCCGAAAAAGACATGAAGGCGGCGGAAGGTGAATTGCTTGATGCGATAGAGGCTATTGAAAAATCCTCAAAGCAGCTTGCGGCGGAGCAGGCCCGTCTTGCAGAGGAGCGGTCGAAGTTTGATGTCGTCAGCAAGGAGCTTGATAAAGCTATAGCGCTGCACAAGCAGGACCTGAAAAAACTTAAGAATGACAGAAAGAAATTCACACAAAAACTGGAACCCGATGTTTACGACAAATATATCGGCATCATGAAGTCGAGACGCGGACTTGCCGTTGTAGAGGCCAAGAATGAAATATGCGGAGGATGCAACCTGCATATACCGCCGCAGATGTTTGTTGAATTGAAGCATAATAACGAAATAGTCCTCTGTCCTCAATGCAGGCGAATTTTATACTATTGTAATTCAGAAGCTGTTTCTGAGGAGTCTAAAGGCGAAGGACTCAAGGCAAAATCTTAAAATGCGAGACGAAGGTCGCCAATCCTGACCGGGTGTTTTTTCCTCTGGTCTTTAGTTTTCCGCCTCTTGTGATGTGCCCCCATCTTTAGTGTTAAATCTGTTTACTTATAATTAATCCTTATGATATTATAAAGATTACATTATGGAAGACCACAAACTAAAAGTTTTTTGCACGGTTGCAGAAACCAAGAGTTTTTCAAAAACATCGCAGATTATTCACCTGACCCAGCCTGCCGTGAGCCTGCAGATACAGGCCCTTGAAGAACTCTATGAAACGAAACTTTTTGACCGTTCGAGCAATTCAATAAACCTCACCTCTGCAGGAGAAGTGCTTTACCGTTATTCCAAATGTATCCTTGAGCTGTATGCCGAACTTGAAATGGAGATAGGCAAGATAACCGGGCTGATCAAGGGCAGCATTTCGATCGGCGCCAGCACGACTTTAGGCAATTATGTGCTTCCTAATCTCATATACGATTTCAAAAAGACCCATCCTAAAATCGGCATAAATATACAGATAGGAAATACAAAGAGGGTGCTGGACCTCCTGACTTCCGGCGTCATCGATTTCGGGCTTGTGGAAGGTGACACTACAGGGCATAAAATAAAAGTCGAACCGGTGTTGTCCGATGAGCTTGTATTTATTCTGCCGGCGGTCCACCCCTGGGCCAAGAAGAAGGCCATTTCGATCCTTGAAATAACAGAAGAACCTTTTATTGTGCGGGAGGAAGGTTCAGGGACACGCCAAATTGTTGAGAAGTATCTGCTGTCGCACGGGATAAAGATATCCGATATGCATGTCGTCCTTGTCCTCGGATCTACTGAATCAATTAAAGAGGCCGTTGAAAGGGGCATGGGCATATCGATCATGTCGCGCTGGGCCGTCCGGAAAGAAGTCAAATACGGGACTCTGAAATACGTTACTGCCAAAGAAGACAAGATATTAAGAAACTTTTCTTTGATAATGCCGAAAAACTCTGTCGTATCTCATGCCGTTGATGAATTCATCTCTTACATCAGGCGCTACCCCTACGATTCGCTGCTGCCAAAATAAAACAAAAAGTTAAACATCAAATATCATCAAGCCAGGGGAAGATATTGTTCCGGGCCTCGAGTTCCGCCAGCCAGGCGGGATCGCTTTCAACGCCTTCGGCCATTGAGAAAAGGCGGTTGAAATTGGCTATGTGACTGTTGACTCTCGATGCCGCATATTCTGCCGACCTGTCTTTCTCGACAAGGAATGGCCAGTCGCTCGACTCAGCCAGCAGCATCTCTCTTTTCGCCTGTTTGATTGTGCGCTGCATTGTCGAAAAGGCCCTGCGGCCTGATGCGCTTCGCCCCTTTTGTTTCAGCAGTTCCATTCTCTCGGACATCTTGTGAAGGTGACGATAAAGATGATGGCACTTTTCTCCAATCCATTGCGCGTTGTATCCACCCTCTCCCCAACTAGAGGGATGCAGGTCTATAGAATCGCTTTCTGAATAGGTCGCACTGCATTCGGAAGGAGTGACCATGCCGATGCTTCTGCTGTTAAATAATTTCCTGACCATTAGATCGAGCCAATCTATTCCCTCAAACCACCAGTGGCCGAAGAGTTCTGCGTCAAAGGCGGAAAGCATAACAGGGCTGAACCCGAATCCGCTGATTTGGGCCGCCTGCGCCTCACTGCTTTCCAGGAAATGGCCGGCGTGCTCAATTGCTCTCCCCATGGCCGCCGCCCTCTCATAGGGGAGCTTGGAATCCGTCGCGCCGGTAATCCGGTAGTACTTCATGCCGGTAAAAAGTTTCAGGTCTCCGGTATGAAGAAATTGGTCTATATAAGCAGCGGGAAGATCGAATCCTATGTCGCGGTAAAAATCCCTGTAAAAGGGGTCCCCGGGATAGCCTTCAGATGCGTCCCATACCAGCCGCGCTGATTTGATATCTCTGCCGTATGCCATCAAACCCGCCGGCGATTTTACCGGTTTGAATATGCCGTGCGGAGGACGCGGGTTTCCGAGGAGTATGCCGTGTGATTCGAGGAAGAAATAACGTATGCCTGCTTCCTTCAGAATAAAGTCCAACCCTCCGAAATAACCGCATTCAGGCAGCCAGAAGCCGGAGGGCGGCCTGCCGAAATTTTTAGTGTAGCTCTTTATTCCGATGTCCACCTGTTCCCTGATAATGTGCGGATACTTCTCGAATGCGGGCAGGAATGCATGTGTTGCAGCAGTAGCCGCAATCTCGACGTGGCCTTCATCCTGAAGCTGCCTGAAACCCGAAACAAGGTCGCATTTATATCTGCCGGTGTACAAATTCAGGACAGTTTTGAAGTGTTTGTTGTAAAGAGCTGCAACGGGTCCTAACGAGGACCTGGCGGTCCTTGTCACCTCGGCTTCGGAAAGAGAGATAAGATTTCCGAGATGGCGTCGGACCCTGGCCCTGAGAAGCTCATCATTCAGCATTTCCGTCAGCGGAGGACTTATTGAAAAGGTAAGCTTCGGGCTTATCCCGTCATTTACCAGCCGCTCCAGCATGGCGAGAAGAGGCACATATGTTTCTATTATTGCTTCAAAAAGCCAGTTCTCCTGAATGGAATATTCATGCTCCGGGTGTCTTACGAAAGGCAGATGCGCGTGAAGCAGGAGAATAAGAGATCCTTTCACTTTACGATAATACGGCCTGAGCCTCGCTGCACGCTGCCGATAACCGCATAAAAGAGGGATGAATCTTCAAAGACTTTAATTTTGTCCTCCCGCAGAGTGATTAGAAGTCCGCCGGATGTTTGAGGGTCGGAAAGCAGGAGTTTTCTCTCATCACCGACATCCTGGGAAAAAGACGCATGAGCTTCATTAAACTTCAGATTCCTGTAAGCCCCTTCCGGGACCATGCCTCTGTCTATCATATCAAACACATGCTCCATTACAGGCACGCGCGCACTGTCTATGACAAAATCCACTGCGGCATTCCTGACCATGTTGTATGCGTGGCCCAAGAGACCGAATCCGGAAACATCCGTACAGGCCGACGCGCCTGCCGAGGACGCGGCAGACGATGCTTTATCATTCAGCATAAGCATCCATTCAATAGCCCGTCTCATATCTTCATCAGAAAGTTTGCCGCCTTTGAGAGCGGTTGAGAGTATGCCGACGCCAAGGGGCTTCGTCAGTATGACAACATCTCCGTCGATCGCGCCCGACACTCTCAGAATCCTGTTCTTGTCGACAGTGCCCATTACAGAGAGACCGAACTTGAGTTCGGGATCATCAAAGCTGTGGCCCCCGATGAGACGGGCGCCCGCCTTGTCGAGCGTATGCACGGCACCGCTAAGTATTTCTTTAAGGACTACAGGCTCATAATCACACGATGAAAACCCCGCTATGGCGAGGGCCGTGACAGGTATTCCTCCCATGGCATACACATCGCTGACGGAGTTGGCTGCGCTTACGGCCCCGAAAGTGAAGGGGTCGTTCACAACCGGGGTTATCACGTCCACTGTTTCGACAATAGCGGTATTTCCGATCAGAGTAATGCCTGCATCGTCCCCCGGTCCGATAAGGACGACAGGGGCCTTACCCCCGTTCCCTTCATGCTTGAATGGACGGAGCGAGCCGATTATGTCTTCCAGGTCCGCCGGACCCATTTTTGCCGCTCAACCCGCGGCTTTTACTTTTTCCATCAACCGGTAATTCATCTAATTATTATACCCCAAATCACGGCCGGCTTTAATGCAGGCATAATTTTATGTTGATAGGCTGAAGCATATATAGGTATAATTTTCGGGAGCTAATCAATTGGAAAATACCGCTGCATCTAATACTGTGCCGATAGGCAGGCCGGAGGCCCTTCGGAGAATACATAAAATCGGTATCGGCTTTCTTCTGGCGTTAATCATACTATTCGGCGTATGGGTCGAGTTTCGCGGGGCATTGTCGCATAGCCGCATGACCGACTTAGGGCCGTATCTTAGGGCCGCATGGGGCGTTCGCGTCGGTGGTGACATATACTGGACTACCGATGACCGTGGATGGCATTTCGTATATCCGCCGCTGTTTGCGATATTGATGACCCCGCTTGCAGACCCCCCCGAAGGCAGAGACCGGACGGGATACCTGCCTTATAAATGGAGTGTCGGAATCTGGTATGTATTGACCACGCTAATCTGCATTGCCGGAATCAACAAGCTGGCAAATGTCATCGGAGACCGGTACGCAAATCTCGCTGCTGCAAGAGGCAGCTACTCTTCCCTTCAGTGGTGGGCGTTGCGGGTCATACCTGTACTGGTCCTTCTTCCGGCCATCGGGCGCTCCCAGATGCGCGGACAGGTCGGGCTGCTTATAGGATTTGCGTTTTGTTGTGTTGCAGCAGCTGCTTTGGAAGGCAAAAGGTTTAGGGCCGGCCTATGGCTGGCGGGTGCTATATGTGTGAAGATAATACCTGCTGTCCTGCTTGTTTTCGCTTTCTGGCGGCGTGATTGGAGGATGGTGCTGGGAAGCGTTCTGGGGCTGGTCGTCGGTTTAATCATAATAC
>JADFXI010000063.1 GCA_015233655.1 Nitrospirota bacterium
ATCCTTCACGTCTTGCCATTGCGGATGCTATGCGAAGCGCCAGGCATTTCTTTCCAAGCAGGGCATTGCCGCCATATCCGGAGCCATATGACATTATTACGTTATCTTCAGGGAAATGGCAGATGTATTTCATCTCAATCGGGGCGCAGGGCCAAGCCGCATCTTTCTGTCCCTCGGCAAGGGGATAGCCGACGGAATGCACACAGGGGATAAATTCTCCGTCAGTGCCCAGCAGATCAAATATCTCTGAACTAACACGGCTCATGATATGCATGTTCACGACTACATATGGGCTATCCGTGAATTCGACGCCGATCTTGGCTATGGGCGAACCAATCGGCCCCATCGAAAATGGAATCACATATAAGGTTCGCCCCTTCATGCATCCCCTATAAAGTTCCCTCATGGTTTTTTTAAGCTCGCTCGAAGCAATCCAGTTATTCGTAGGACCGGCTTCGTCCCTGGACGGCGTGCTTATATACGTGCGATCTTCTACCCGGGCCACATCGCTCGAATAGGTCCGGAAAAAGAAGCTGCTGGGGCGCCTCTCAAGCGGAATGGCAACGCCGTTGTCGACCATCGCGTCGATCAGCTGCTCATACTCTTCCCTGGAGCCGTTGCACACATAAACAATATCAGGCTGGCATAGCGCGATCAATTCCGTGATCCAACTCTTCAGTATTGCATTCTTTATCATTACTTCCATATCCTCTCCATGCCCCCTTTTCCCTGAATTCTTCTGTCGTTAAACGCCTCTTGCCCTGCTACAACTTGCTGCACGCAGGGCATTCGGGGTCCTTATATGCTTTATACCTCTTAAACTCCACTCTCTTGCCTTCCCAAACAAGGATTTTACCTTTCAGGTTTTCACCGATCCCTGTCAGATATTTTATTACCTCAAGGCTCTGAAGCGATCCGATTATTCCGGGCGTAGCACCCACAACAGGAAAAACCTCTGACGGAGGGGGCTCGGGAAAGAGGCACTTGAAGCATGGTGTCTCAGGAGGATACAGAAAGCTCAGCCGACCCTCCATGCCCCAGATACTCCCATAAACAAGGGGTATTCTCTTTCTTATGGCACATTCATTCAGCAAATACCTTGTCGGAAAATTATCCATGCAATCGACAATCAACTGGGCATCTCCAACAAGCTCATCGACATTGTCCGCAACTATTTTATCGGTGAATGCAGTGACATTGACATGCGGATTCAGTTCATTAAGCGTCTGCCGGGCTGAAACAGCCTTGTTCGTGCCTATCCTGCCATGATTATGCAAAATCTGCCTGTTAAGGTTCGACCAGTCAGGAGAATCAAAATCGCAGATCCTGATATTTCCTATACCCGCAACAGCGAGGTAAATGGAAACAGGCGAACCCAGGCCCCCTGCGCCGGCAATAAATATTTTTGAGTCCTTAAGCTTCTGCTGCGTCTCCTCGCCCCACTTGTCCATAATCATTTGACGGTGGTAACGCTTCAGCTCTTCTTCAGACAGCATCACGGCCTCCTTTATTCGATACCAGTCCCATGCTCTTTCTGACTCTATCCATAGTCTCCTCTGCAACGGCCCTCGCCTTTTCCGATCCCTTTCTGGCAATATCCATAAGCATGTCCGGGCTGCTGACCAGTTCGTTCCGCTTTTTCCAGATAGGTCCCAGATAGTCGAATACATTTTTAATCAGTATCTTCTTGCACTCAATGCAGCCGATCTCAGCGGTCCTGCACCCATGTGCCACAAATTCGAGTTCTTCTTTAGTCGAAAAAATCTTGTGCAGCTGGTATACGGGAGACAACTCAGGGTCTCCCTTATCAGTTCTCCTCTTCCTGGCCGGGTCAGTCACCATGGTCCTGATCTTTTGCTCCACTATCTCGGGCGCATCGCTCAAATAAACGGCATTGTCATAACTCTTTGACATCTTCCTGCCGTCAAGTCCCACCACTTTGGGAAACTCCGTCAAAAGCCCTTCAGGTTCAGGAAATACCTCAGCTGCATAGAGATGATTAAATCTCCTGGCAATCTCTCTCGAAATCTCGAGATGCGGCATCTGGTCAATGCCGACAGGCACGTATTTCGCTCCGTAGATAATTATATCTGCGGTCTGCAAGACCGGGTAACCCAAAAAACCGTAAGTTGCAAGGTCCTTTTCCTTCAGTTGTTCCTGCTTCTCTTTATAAGTGGGGACTCTTTCGAGCCAACCCAGCGGTGTAATCATCGATAAAAGCAGATGCAGTTCAGCATGCTGCGGCACCATGGACTGTATAAAAATAGTGGACCTGTCGGGGTCAAGCCCCGCTGCAATAAAATTCACGAGCAGGTCAGCGGTGCTGTCTTTTATTGACGAGGGATCGGCATAGCCCGTAGTCAGGGCATGCCAATCTGCTATGAAATAGAAGCAGTCGTACCTGTCCTGAAGGGCAACCCAGTTTTTCAGCGCGCCGACAAGGTTGCCGAGATGCAGCTTGCCGCTTGCCTGCATGCCGCTCAAAACCCGTTCTTTACTCATGATTGTAGGACTCCGCCTTTCCAAAAACTACACAATACGCACCAGCCGAGCTATCAGACTTATAAAGGGCATTACTACATAGCCGGCAGCACCGGTCGCAACGAGTAAAAGTACAATTATCATTCCAAAAGGCTCAATTTTGCCCAACATATACGCTTGCCTGTCAGGCAATAATCCCATCAGAACCCTTCCGCCGTCTAACGGCGGTATGGGTATTAAATTAAACGAAGCGAGAACAATATTAATTTGTACGCTGGCCTTCAGCATCATGACCAAAGGTTCGATGATCTTTCCTGCGACCTCGGCAAAGGCGCTCGTCGCAAGGGGAAAGAGAAGATACTTAAGCAGCATGACGCTCACAATAGCTATAAGAATATTCATCACAGGACCGCCGGCAGCAGAAATAGCCATGTCGCGTTTAGGGTTCCTGAAATTATAGGGATTAATAGGCACGGGTTTGGCGTAACCGAAAATAAACTGCCCGCCGGAGGAAACCAGCAGTAACAGCGGCATTATCACAGTGCCGAACAGATCAATGTGTGCTATCGGGTTCAGCGTCAACCTGCCCATTAACTTTGCGGTCGGATCACCCAGCTTGTTCGCAACCAATCCGTGCGACACTTCATGCAATATGATTGCTATGAGAATCGGGACAGCGGATATAATAATCTGCCTTATGATCAATACAGGGTCCATGTCATTATTCTCCAGATGCTTAAACAAGCAGGAAGCGATCAATAAAATAAGAATTGATAATAATTACAATCTGTTATTATCAGCTTCAGACTCTGCTAATGACATTCATTATGTCACATTATCCCGAAAAAGGTAAAGACAACAGCAGGCGCGCGAATGAATTGAAGGACTAGTCTTTGTCTCCCTGGGAAAAGCCTATGATGAATATAATAACCATTGCAAGACCCGCAAGGGCATAGACAACCATGCCCCAGGTTGTTTTGCCGAAATGATCGACAAAGTACTCTCTGTTTGATATAAAGCCCCAGAATAAAACGAAGCTGTACGTTATCAGCAATCCCAGCTTATATCTTGCGAACAAGAGACAGAATGAATTAACCACTACAAAGATCATCACCTGGCCAAAGGGTATGGAGAGATCATCTCCCTGCGAGAGGAACGAGGTGATCGCGCCTGTAACATTACCCAGATCCATAGTGCTCTAATTTTCCAGTAATCAGTCTAATTTGTCAAGACATCAGCATACGGTTTACAGATGCATTTATGCTGTCCTTCCCCGTATAATACTTCTATGAGGAACATCATACTCGCAATAACCGGCGCTACGGGCGCCATATTAGGCATAACCTTGCTGAAAGAGCTTCTGAAGACAACAGCAGTTCATCTCGTCATATCTTCCGGTTCCTTTCCCATCATCGCTGACGAGACCGGGCTTGACCTGTCAGGAGACACAAGGGCCAAGCTCGCGGAGCATTTCGGCAATGCCAACCTGATTTATTATGCCGACAAAGAAATGGAGGCCCCCATTGCAAGCGGTTCCTTTAAGACAGACGGCATGCTGATAGTGCCCTGTACCATGAAGACCCTTGCCGGAATCGCTAACGGGTATGCAAACAACCTGATCGAGAGAGCGGCTGATGTCACAATCAAGGAAGGCCGTCACCTGTTATTATCGCCGAGAGAAATGCCTTTCAGCGCAATACACCTCGAGAACATGCTGAAGCTCTCAAGGCTCGGCGTAACCATCGCGCCTCCTGTCACCGCTTTTTATCATCATCCTGAAAATCTGAATGATTTGACTAATTTCATTATCGGCAAAATTCTGGACCGTTTTGGAATCGACAACGACCTCTACAGACGGTGGGGCAGCTGAATTTTTTTGACTTATGTCAAAGCAATAGAAATCGCTTTTTGTTAAGCTAAAATCATGATAAAAGAGAGCTGCCCTGGAAGCAGGGAAATTAGAAATCCGTTTCCTGAAGATTTGATCTGCGCATTCTGCTCCAAAAAAAACGAGATCTGGACAGATGAGCCGGACACGATTTGCAAAGGGTGCGGAAAGTCGATAACGCGCGACATGGTCCCCAGCTGCATAGAGTGGTGTCCGGCTGCGAAAGAGTGTGTGGGCGCCGAGAAGTATGAAAGGCTGATGAAAAAACTTCGGGAACAAAGCCAGAACAACAAAGCGGAATAACTATTACACCCCAGGGTGGAAAAACAGGTTCGGGCCTTTGCGCGATTTGCCCTCTTTGTCCATTATCATGTCAAGCGCAAGAGTAGCCAGATCGTCTGCTATAGGATCCATCTGCGGGTCTTTTTCGAGATATAGCAGTTTCAGGTAAACGTTGCATTTACTGCAACACTCTACCTTCACATTTTCCTTCGAGCCTTCCGCTGTATAAAAATTGATGCCCTCAGTGGATTCACAGTTGCTGCACTTGATCCTGACCATATGCCATTGCGAAGAACAGAGGGAACACGACAGGTAACGCAATCCCTGGTTTGTACCGGCGCTCACAATACCAACGCTCGGGTATGACCCGCATACGGGGCACAGCCCGCTTTCCTGCAGCCTGCCAAACGCATCTTCTCCCAGAGATCCGGCCATCCGCACCCAATAGACCTGCAGCGCTGCAGCGACAAACGGCAACTCGCCAGGCGAAATATCTGCAAGCTCTCCTGCCAATATTCTGTCTGCCATCTCCTCAAGCACGGTTTGACTCGCATGCATCAAGCCGGCTACGGTCTCGCTTGCAGCCGCAGGAAGAGCGGCTTCCGCCATCTGCTGAAGGACCATCCGCAGCCCCGAATGCCACGCAGGGTTTCGGGGCCAGGACTTTGACGACAACAATGGCATGCCATGTTCACGGCATAGCGCCTGCTCATCGGGACCAGGCAGAGTCAGAGCAGGGAATTGATCCAGGGCCTTTTGCTGTGCATCTGCGAGCAATGCCAGAAAGCCCAGATAATCCCCCAAAGCATGGCTGCCGGAGAGAATTCTAAAGCGCCCTGCACGGCGGGCAAAAATATCTTGTCCCGGAAGGACCAGGAAGCGTATCCGCCCGGCAGGAACTTCTATCTTGCCGGGTTCGAGGATACGGACCTCTGTGCTCATTTGCCTCCTGTCATCTGCCGAAACCATGCAGCGTGATGCTGTTTTGCCCAGGCACGCCTGACCCGGCCGTATAGCATGGCATCGATGCTCTCCTTCGTCCAGATGCCGGCATAGATGTGAAACATGATCACGGCGATCATGATCGTCGCAGATACGGCATGAACGACTGAAGACAGGCGAATTACCGCACGGGGAAACATGAACGCAAAATAAGAGCGCCAGATAACAATGCCGGACAATATGAGCAGCACCATGCAGGACACCATCAGACGGAATACGACCTTCTGGCCGCCGTTGAACTTGCCTGATTCCGGCATATTCCTCTCATTGCCGGCCGCTATTTCGCGCACATGGCCGAGCCATTCCCTGTCAGCCGGCGTCATTACATTCAGCTGCCTGAAACTGGAAAACATGATGCTGAAAGAAATAGCCATCACTATCCCGATAAAAGGATGAAGTATGCGCGTCCAGACACCGCCGCCGAAGAATTGAGTCAAAGGGTAGAAAGCAGGATGAAATAAAGCGAGCCCTGAGAGCGCCAGCAGGATAAAAGTTATTGCCGACACCCAATGGTTGGCGCGCTCAGATGGCGTATACCGGATTATTGTATTCTGGTCATTTTTCATTTTCGAACTCCTTCTCGATCTCTTCTGAGACCTTGTTTGGCCCCTTTGTTACATAGTGAAGAAAGGCACCGAGAGCACCGGCTGCAAGTGCAAAAGAGGCCAGAGGTTTGGCAGCGCCCTTCCACAGTCCGACCATAGCTCCTATAGACGGGTCTTTCGGAAGACCGCAATAAAGGGCAGGCCTGTCGGCGTGCTGAAGAACATACATAACATGGGTGCCGCCGACCCCTTTAGGGTCGTATATACCTGCATCTGCAAACCCGCGACTTTTCAGGTCTGCGATTCTTCCTTCTGCATGGTGGAGCATATCTTCCTTTGTGCCGAACACGATCGCGCCGGTAGGACAAGTCTTGACGCAGGCTGGCTCAAGTCCGACCGCAACCCGGTCCGAGCAGAGGGTGCACTTATAGACCTTGCTGTCCTTGTTAGAAAGACGCGGAATGTTGAAAGGGCAGCCGGTGATGCAATAGCCGCAGCCGATACAGTTTTCCTCATGAAAATCCACGATGCCGTTGCTGTATTGAACAATGGCTCCCGGCGCGGGACATGACTTGAGACAGCCCGGATTCGCGCAATGCATGCATCCGTCTTTGCGGATCAGCCACTCAAGACCGCGGTCGGTCTGCACTTCGGCATAGCGCATCACTGTCCAGGAATTTTCGGAAAGGTCCATCGGGTTGTCGAGCACGCCATGATTTGTGCCGACGACATCCCGGGTATCGTTCCACTCCATGCACGCCACTTGACAGGCCTTGCAGCCAATGCACTTGGAGATATCTATCAGCTTCGCCACCTCCGGTGTTTGGCGCTGGCTGGGCGAGGGGATGGTGGTGGCGGAACGGCGGGTTATATCAAGAGATTGAAGTGCCATGGTCTACCTCCTATCCTTCTCAATGTTGACGAGGAACGATTTGAACTCCGGCGTCTGGGTGTTCGCGTCGCCTACGAATGGGGTCAGGGTATTTGCCAGGAAGCCGCTCTTGGCGATGCCTTTGAAGCCCCAGTGAATCGGGATGCCCACATGATGAACAGTCTTTCCGTTGACCTGCAGAGGCTTGATACGCTTGGTCACGACCGCCATTGCCTTGATAAAGCCCCGGTTCGACCACACCTTGACCCGATCGCCTGCATTTATCCCCTTTTCTTTAGCCAGCTCCTCGCCGATCTCTATGAATTGTTCCGGCTGCAGGATGGCCGCCAGCCTGGTATGCTTTGTCCAGAAGTGGAAGTGCTCGGTGATGCGGTACGTGGTTGCGGCATACGGATAATCCTTGCTCTTGCCGAAGGCCTCCATGTCGTTCTTGAAAACCCTCGCCGCAGGGTTGCTGATCACCTTCGGGTGCAGCGGGTTTGTGTCGATAGGGGTTTCGAAAGGCTCATAGTGCTCTGGAAATGGCCCTTCAGCCATCTTGTCCAGGCCGAACAACCGTCCCACTCCCTCGGGCTGCATGATGAAAGGATTCATGCTGTTGCCCGGTTCGATGTCCGGCTTGAAGTCAGGCACGTCAGCGCCAGTCCACTTGCTGCCGTCCCAATATATAAGTTTGCGCTTCGGGTCCCACGGCTTGCCGGAGAGATCACACGAAGCGCGGTTATACAATACGCGCCTGTTTGCCGGCCAGGCAAACGCCCAGTTCAGAGTATTGCCCAGGCCGGACGGGTCGCTATTGTCCCGCCGTGCCATCATGTTCCCCTTCTCGGTCCACGCACCCGCATATATCCAACAGCCGCAGGCTGTGGAGCCGTCATCCATGAGCTGGGCAAAGCCGTCGAGTTGCTGGCCTTTTTTCAGAATAGTCTTTGTCTTGTCCTTGGGGTCTATCAGATCAGCCAGGGCCTTGCCGTTGTATTCCATAGCCAGTTCCTCAGGGGCCGGCGAGCGCGGAATCTTGTAATCCCAGGAAAGGTTCAAAATCGGATCAGGGAAAGCGCCGCCCTCCTTCTGATAGAGTTCCTTCAGCTTGAGAAAGATGCCTGCCATTATGTCTGCATCCGGTTTGGCGTCTCCGGGAGGTGGGGCACCCTTATAATGCCATTGCAGCCATCGCCCGCTGTTTGTTAGAGAGCCGTTCTCCTCGGCAAAGCAGGTGGAGGGAAGGCGGATGACTTCGGTCTGTATCTTGGACGGGTCCACGTCATTGTATTCGCCGTGGTTCTCCCAGAAACACGAGGTTTCTGTTGCGAGAGGGTCTATCACAACCAGATATTTCAGCTTTGATAGCCCATCTATCAGCTTGGCCTTGTTGGGTATTGAACCAAGGGGGTTGAACCCCTGACAGAAGTAGCCGTTCAGCTTGCCCTGGTGCATTAGCTCGAACGCCATGAGCACATCATATACTTTGTCGAGCTTGGGCAACCAGTCATAGCACCAGTCATTCTCTTTTGCAGCGGCTTTGCCGAACCAAGTCTTCATAAGGCTAACATGGAACTTCTCATAGTTCTGCCAATAAGACATCTGGCCGGGGCGCAAGGGCTTTAGTGCGCGTTTGGCGATGAAGCCCTTGAAATCCGGCTCCTTTTCGTCAGGCAGCGTGAGGTAGCCGGGCAAAAGGTTGGACAAGAGACCCAGGTCCGTGAGGCCCTGGATATTCGAATGGCCCCTAAGTGCGTTTACCCCTCCTCCTGCCATGCCCACATTTCCCAGCAGTAATTGAGCCATGGCTGCGGTGCGGATCATCTGCGATCCAACCGAGTGCTGGGTCCAGCCCAGGGCGTACAAAATGGTCATGGTGCGGTCAGGCGCCGAAGTGGTGGCGATTGTATCACACACTTTGAGAAATAGATCTTTGGGTGTTCCGCAGATATTGCTTACAACATCCGGGGTATATCGAGAAAAGTGCTGCGTAAGCAGTTGCATCACACAGCGGGGGTTTTGTAACGTCTCGTCCACCTTGGCAAAACCGTCAGGGCCGACCTCATAGGCCCATGTCGATTTGTCGTATTTATGTGTCGCGCCATCATAGCCCGAGAACAGGCCGTCATCGAAGCTGTAGCCGTCCTTCACGATGAATGCGGCATTGGTATAAGCCTTAACATATTCGTGCTGGATCTTGTCATGGCTCAGCAGGTAATTGATTAACCCGCCCAGAAATGCTATATCAGTGCCTGTGCGTAAAGGGGCATAAATGTCAGCCACAGCTGCCGAACGGGTGAAACGGGGGTCTATAACGATGAACGTGGCGTGGTTGTGGGCCTTGGCCTCTGTCACCCATTTAAAACCGCAGGGGTGTGCTTCAGCGGCGTTGCCGCCCATTACTAAAATGACATCTGCATTCTTTATGTCTACCCAATGGTTGGTCATCGCGCCGCGGCCGAATGTGGGGGCCAGACTGGCCACCGTCGGTCCGTGTCAGACGCGCGCCTGATTATCGAATGCCAGGATTCCGGTGCTGCGGACTACTTTGTGTGTGACGTGTCCGGATTCGTTACTGGATGCTGATGCCGCAAGAAAGCCTGTAGTCAGCCAGCGGTTCACAGTGACACCGGCATCGTTTTTGGCAACAAAGTTTTTGTCCCTGTCGTTCTTCATCAGCCTGGACACTTTATCAAACGCCTCGTCCCAGGAAATACGTTTCCATTCATTTGAGCCAGGGGCGCGGTATTCCGGGTATCTGAGCCTGTTCGGGCTATGGATGAAGTCCAGCAGTCCAGCACCTTTCGGGCAGAGGGTACCGCGGTTTACAGGATGATCAGGGTCGCCTTCAATGTGGAAGATAGACAGTTCGGCATTTTTAGCTTTGTCCCCCATGCTATGCATGATCAAGCCGCAACTCACAGAACAGTAGGGGCACGTATTGCGGGTTTCGGTAGTGGATGCCAGCTTGAATTCGCGAACCTCTGCAAGGGCTTTGGCAGGAGAAAATCCGAGTGCGGCAATGCTGGAAGTCACCAGTCCACCCGTGCACACTTTGAAAAATTGTCTTCGAGTTACTTGCATTTCGACGCCTCCTTGAATGTAGGCTGACTTTATAAGCATTTTACGCCGCTGCAAGCAACAAATCAAGGTTTTTTTGTGCGTTATATAGCTATTCTTAAGCGAATAATTTTTTGATTGTTTGTTGTATATCCATGGCTGCCTTTCTCGGGTCAGGAGCATTCTTGATGGGTCTGCCTACGACGATATAATCGGCGCCTGCTTTAAAGGCCTGTTCAACATCGACTGTCCTTTTCTGGTCGTCGGCATTCACGACAGGCCTGATGCCCGGCGTCACAATAATAAATTTCTCGCCCAACTCCGACCGCAGATCGTGCGCTTCGATGCCGGAAGATATGACCCCATCGCACCCAATCTCCAGTGCCCTTCTGGCCCTGGACAGCACTAACTGTTTGATGTCCACGCTGAAACCCAAATCTTCCATGTCCTTTTGATCAAGGCTGGTCAGGACTGTCACAGCCAATATTTTAACTTCCCGCTTTTCTTCTACAGCGGCCTTCATAATGCTGTCATTGCCATGCACAGTCGCAAAAGTAATGCCTTTCCCTCCGAGCTGCCGCACCGCTGATTTGACGGTCTGCGGCACATCAAAAAACTTCAGGTCGGCAAAAACCTTTTTGTTCTTCTTTTCGACCAGCCAGTTAAGCAGGTCGAAATAATTGCCTGACATGAAAAGTTCGAGGCCGATCTTATAAAAATTCACCGAGTCGTCCAGGATTTCCACCAGCCTCTTCGCTTCATCAAAGGTCGGAACGTCCAATGCAAATATCAGACGCTCAACCGGAGGTATAGTCTTATCCGACAAAAAATTATTCATGGTATCTCCTTGCTCCGGCTCATTTAGAATTAATTTTAGCACAACAAAGAAGAACTTGGGGGGAAGTTCCGGGACGAGAAAAGACAAAAAAATAGCGCCCGGGAAAATAGTTGGAAGCGCTGAAACTACAGATTATTAGCAAAAGGGTTTTTACTTCTGATCAACAACGCCAATTAAGACGCTTTAGTGGACCACATATATTTGTGATGAGATTGTCTTGGTCAGTATTGTAGCCTTGAGCAAAAGAATGCCCTGCAATCCTTCCCCATCTCTTACCGCTGCGCCCGGATTTTTGATGTCTTCTTCGTAATCACAAAGAATATTTGAGCATTCATAATACGCTCCCCTGTCCAGCATCTCTCTGCCGCAGACCCGACATTTCATGGCTATCCCTCCCTTTCTCGATTTCTCCACGCAATCAGTATAGTAGAAAGATGTTACAAGATTATGTAATTACGGTTAATTTTCTGTTTCAACCCGGCCCCCGGCTCCCCGTTGCGCACAAAAGCGTTAAAAAAACCATTGATAACAAGGCCCGGCTTCTTCAGCAGTCTGACATCTCATAATTTGCAGAAAGACCCGTAGAAATCTGCTAATATTATGTTAGGACGAATACCGGACATTCAGAAGAAAAAGACGCCTTAACAAAACAGTCTCCGACATACACCCGCATGTTAAGATAAGGCTTCGGGGAATAAAAAATGTTCATGCTTTTTGTGTTATCAGTGATTGGTATCGCTCTTTTGGCAATACTTTTCGTTCTAATCACGACTTCCGCAAAGGCTTCCAAACGCAAGAACTTAATATCGAGGCTTGCCAACGCCGATATTTTTTTGTCGGATGGGCTCTGCAACGAGGCCCAAAAAGCCCTGACAGAAGTGATGCAGCAACTGTTCACTTCCGGCGGCGACCCAATTTTTCCAGACCTTGTTTTGAGATGTTTCTATGACAATGGAAGGTACTGGAACCTCTGCGGGAAAGGCAGCAAGTCAGCAATAAGAGAATCCATAAACAATTATGAAAAATGCCTCGATTTTTTTGACAAATTAAATGATGACGAAAGAACATCTGAACTTGCTAACCTGAAATATGAATGCGAGTACCGCCTTGGCCTGCTGTACCTGGACGAGGCCGAAGGCATGCCGTCCGCCCGTCGCGCAAAACCGCTTTTGATGGCTGAAAAATTTTTGCTTGCGGCGATGAACAATATAGAGGTGCTATCAAATGCTATACGTTCAGATACAGTTGTCGCCAAACCGGAGTTGCTGTCGGCCAGGATAAGATACGCTTTGGCCAAGACATATCATTTGCTCTCCTGGAACGGCAAAGAATCGCGCGAAATGTATCTTGCCAAATGTGTCGCTAACGCATCCGGTGCAATTGAGGATTGTTTTTCGAGGAATGATTACCCTGCCGAATGGGAACAGATGGTGAAGTTGCGGACCGAGGTGTCTATTGAACTGTGTGATTATGGAGCAGGCGAAGAATATGTGGATGCATGCGTTGATTTTCAAAACGAATACATAGCTCATCTCAGGTCTGCCGGCCAGTTAACCGACGCCTTTTTTGCCGACATCAGACTCGGCGATTTCCTTATGAAGGCCGCCAAGCCAAAGGCACCACTCGGTAAAATAGCGACAGAGGGCAACAGATACGAACTTAACATCCGGAGTATTTTCGGCGACCCAACTGACGAAAGCCCGGCAGGCGACGTTGTGAAGCTGCGTCGGAATATCGAGGCTGCCCGCAATTCCTATGATTCGGCGCTGGCACTGAGCAGCAGCGCCATGGTGCCCAAAGATGCCATCGGCGGCGCATACCGGAAAAAAACAAGAGCACTAATCGCTATGTACGGCACGCAGGCAAATGAGAATTATTTAATAGACGCCGTGGCAGCGACACAACCATGTCTTGACTATTACAATAACCCGGCTGACCAAGCCGAGATATTGCTGATCCTCGGCAAGCTGTTTATTATGTTAGGCAATGCAAAATCCGAAGAAAAAGAGAAAGACGAGTTATTTATTAATGCCCAGCGTACATATAAACAGGCCGTTGATTTATACATCCGCGAAAACGATATAGACGGCAGGCGTTACGCCGAAGAAATGCTGAGAGAGATTGCTTTTATAAAGTTGCAGGCTGAAGCGTAAATAAAGAACTCTAATTTTTCACAAATTAACCTGTCCGGCTTTCCTCACCGATATCATCTGCTGCAGCCTGATGTAATACTCTTTCCAGAAGTTGGTATAGTTGCCGCTGAGTTTGTATGGTCCGCGGCATGTCATCCGCACATGCCTTGTCAGATTACAGTCAATCGAGTTTGAACAGCCCATACACTTTGAAGCTGCATCTGTCTGTGTCATGTCCATCGCCTCCTTATGGCACGACCGGCAACCGGTACACTATCAACCTTGCAAACTTGATAAACATCATCTAAATGACAATACCCTCGCATTTCAAGTTTAACAAAAATCGGAGATAAGTCAAGATGTTCACAGTTTGGCGATAGCTAAAGGCAATATCCCCTTATCCATTAAATTTGGATACGCAACCCTTGAATAACTTGACAATCTGTAACCCCTTAAGGAGAATTAATTATGGCTATGCACAATCCTGCTCACCCAGGAGAGGTTTTAAAAGATCTGTGGCTTGACCCCATGGGGATGACTATTACAGAAGCTGCGGTACGCCTTGGAGTTGCCAGGAAAACGGTTTCCAAAATTGTTAATGGCCATGGGGCGATTACGCCGGAAATGGCACTGAAAATCGAGATTGTCTTTGGATCAACTGCAGAGACATGGATGAATATGCAGACAGCATATGACCTCTGGCAGATGAAGGACCTTCGCAAATCGCTTAGGGGAACGCTTCACCATGCACAGAGGCCATCGCACGCTGCAACAGTAACACATAATTGTTAATCTTCTGGGTATACGCATAAAATGAAACTTTCCGAAAAGTCCACGTTGGAACTGCCCGCATAGGAGGAAGCTTATGTCACCCTTACGTCTTACAACATGAAATAACCCGTATTTGTGTTATAGCTATAGCAAAGTCTCCGTTTACTGTCTACTTCGATTTACTTCTTATTCGTATTAACTGGATTTTTCTTGTCCTTTAGTCTTCTTGGGCTTATACGCTCTACTTTCATGCGCGGTGGGTGCTCCATCAAAAAATGCATATAGTGGTCAATTATCATTGGCAGTTCTCTCAACATCATATGTGCTTCCTTCTGCAACATACCCATTTCGTCGATAAAAGGGCCATGCAACGTAAAATCGTATGCTTCATGAAATATCCTCAGTGCATCTTGAATTTCATCTATGCTACCAGACTTCGCAGCACGGTACGCTTCAAGACCTATTTCATAGAGCCAAGGAAACTCATCTCGAACTAGGCTAGAAATAATAAGCAAGCCTATTGGATCACCTGAGCGCCGAGAAAATCTATGAATCATATCCTCAATCATCATTGGATGAAAACGCCTAATACGGCGCTTCTCACGGTCTGGCCGCTCAATGACTCGTTGCTCGATTCTTGAAGGGAGTTCGCGAACCAAGAGTTTCATTTCTTCCAGAACTTTGGCGACAGCCCCTTCGTCAACTGGCTCCTGCTTCTCCTGTTTCTTTGACGTACTTAGCTTTTTCAAAACCTCCTCACACCTTTTCTTAAATACTTCAACCTGCGCTTTAACTACGTCTTCATCCGGTTCGAGACCATCAACCCTTCGACACAATTGCAAGACAAGTTTTATCAAGGAGTCGTCACTGTCATCACTATTCTGAAACTGATAAAATGGACCGGTGCTTACTCTGCTCAATGGAACACCTAAGGCTACGCCATGAACCGGTGTCTCCATTTTGCCTTTAGCTACGCCCGCCTCATATAAAATCCATGGGCGATCAAGGCTTCGTTCTGTCAAAAGACAAACAACGTCTGATGCTGATTCAAGCTTTGACATTAATCTCTTATACCATTCGTCACCGAAATCTATACCTTCTGCCCCTTTCTTGTCCGAGGATCTGAAGGATTTAAGCATGCCAGCACTCACACTTTTAAGAAGTTTGCTAAAAGCTTCAGCGAGATCAGCATCGCGACTGTCGTGACTAATAAATACTAATGGTGCATCTACTGCTTCAGGTGCCGATTTAATCTTTTTTTCTTCAGTCATGTCGCGTCTTCCTTTCTTAAATTAGTGATGCCGGTATTGCGTTACTTTATGCATCGTATTCACCATGTATCTGGCCTTTAAGTTAGAGGTTAACGTAAGCTTCCCCATTAGGTTAACAGTCGTACTTTCAACTTGTGCGCGAGACCACCATTACTGCGACGAGGGCAAGCGTAGATCTGGCGGAAATGCCGTGAATCTCAATCTTTAAGCAACTTCCCATTCACTTTCACCCACGACGGCTTCGACCAGCCATAGAGCTTGTCATCTTTAAAAAATAAGTAAACACTGCTATCCCCGCATTTCATAATCATATAATCGACAGACTCCTTAGAATTAGCATCTATCTCGCTGCCGCCAGCAAAACCAGACGAGGAATATTTATGCCATAACAAAGAGACGGCCTTATGAGACATCCCCGGGGTTAATGACCGATAAAAAGATATAAGGCCATCTGCCCCTTTTTCTTCGGCATGTTCATTCACAAATTTATTTAAAAGACTAAAATCACGGCTTACCATGACGGGCTGAAGCATAAACTCTAAGTCTGCTGACACAACAGCAGGGGGGAAATAAAAAAGAATGAATAATATAATCGCAATCTTGCCCATATGTGACCTCATCCGATTCACAGTAGCGATACAAAATAGACCCTTCACACACTGTTTTATAACACATAGTATATTTGCTTTGATATTACCCGAAAGTAGTATGTGGGTCAAATTGTATCGCCAACTTGCGTTCAGGCAACAAAACAGCGATATCAACTTATAGGGGAAAAGTGGGATAGGAAAACAATCAGCATGTCTTGTTACGACAATTCTTTTATTATATGACGTGAAAGATTCTCGTCTATTTCATTATGACGAGGCACTGGCTGTTTCTTACCAGTTTTAGGATTGACGTAGAATCTTATCCTGCATCTAAATATCGATGTTCCTCGCTTCGAGGGCGTGTTTGGTTATGAACTCTTTTCTTGGCTCGACCTGATCGCCCATTAGCACTGTGAACATTTCATCGGCCTTTACAGAGTCTTCTACCGTGACCTGGAGGAATGTTCTTTTTTCTGGGTCCATCGTGGTTTCCCAGAGTTGGTGCGGGTTCATTTCGCCTAGTCCTTTGTACCGCTGAATGGACAGCCCTTTTTTCGAGCTTTCGGTTACGGCAGCAAGCATTTCCTGCAGCGACGCGACCTCTCTCGCCTCTGTCTTTATTTCGAGCTTGTAGGGCGGGAGTCCAAAGGTCTGGGTCAGCTCCTTGTACAAACCCGACAGCTCTTTGTACTCAGGAGAAAGAATGAGTGATGTGGAAAGTTTGCATCTGTAATTCTGGCGTCTGACCTCAATATCAAAGGTCTCATGCTCTTCGTCAAACGCAAGTTCCTCGTGAATGAGCGCAGGGATATGCTCCGTCAGTTTTCCGAGAAGTTCGTTGACTCCCTCTTTGCTCTTAAAATTCTCTGTTGTTATGCCCAAGGTCAGGAGTTGCTCGATGACCAGAGGGTCTCTCCGCTTCTTTTCAAACCAGCCGAAACTCTTCTCGAACGCAGCAATCTTCTTGAGGAAGGGGACAAGCTTCTTGCCTCCGACCTGTCCTGCCGGGACAGAGACTTTTGTGTCTTCAGCAGCGAGTTCAAAAAGCATCGCCATGAGTTCAGCTTCGTTCTGGACATATTTCTCGGATTTTCCTTTTTTAATTCTGAAGAGCGGCGGCTGCGCTATGTAAAGATACCCTTTTTCTATCAGATCAGGCATTTGCCTGTAGAAGAATGTAAGGAGCAGCGTTCTTATGTGGGCCCCGTCAACGTCGGCGTCAGTCATAAGGACTATCTTATGATACCGGGCTTTTAATGTATCAAATTCCTCGGGTCCGATGCCTGTGCCTAATGCCGTTATCAGGGTCCGGATCTCTTCAGATGTAAGCATTTTATCGAAACGGGCTTTCTCAACATTAAGGATTTTCCCGCGCAACGGCAGTATGGCCTGAAAACGCCTGTCTCTGCCCTGCTTTGCAGAGCCGCCTGCAGAGTCTCCTTCAACAATGTACAGTTCCGACATGGCAGGGTCTTTTTCAGAACAGTCCGCCAGCTTGCCCGGCAGTCCTGTGTCTTCGAGCACTCCCTTTCTTCTCGTCAACTCCCTTGCCTTGCGGGCCGCTTCCCTCGCCCTGGAAGCCTGTATAGCCTTCTCTATGATCTTGCGCGCAACAGACGGGTTCTCTTCAAAGTAAATGGAAAGCGCTTCATTCGTAATTGATTCGACGATTCCCTTTACCTCGCTGTTGCCGAGCTTCATCTTCGTCTGCCCTTCAAACTGGGGG
>JADFXI010000064.1 GCA_015233655.1 Nitrospirota bacterium
TTCTTTTATTTGTTTTGTTCGCAGGTGCCGGTTTTGCCGGCATGACTCTTATCGCAACGGGTAAGAGCGGAAACAAGAAATTGCAGGGTACAAACCGCCAGATCACTGCCGCGCAACCTTCCGCACCAACTGCCCAACCTGTACCTGCACAAGGCCCAACCGGAAGCGGTACAGAGTCAACGCAAAAGGTCAAAGAGGCGAGCCAGGCACAGCCTGTGCAGCGTTCAGCGACCGACGGGGTCCCCAAAAAGTCGCATGACTTTTTGGGGAGTTCAGACGTTAAAGGGCGTGATGTTTTTAGAGAGTTTTATATAAAACATGCCGGGGCAGCCACGACAGGTGCCAAAAGTTCTACCATGCATTTGGAACAGAGTCTTCCGGGTTTCCCTCCAAGTCCATTAACAAGTGGTGGATTTGTGCAGGCGCTGCCTCCGGGGCAGGTGATGAATACCTCAGTGATTGACCAGCTCAAAGAGGTAAAAATATATGGCATCACTTGTGCGCTTGACTCACGACTCACGACACCTGCCTCATGGGAGTGCGCTGCTATAACAAGCGAAGGCGTGCTGAAGAAAGGCGACAAGCTTGGCAGCGAAACCGTCCTTACGGTAAACAAGACATCTTTTGCTACGGGCAGAAGGACAGTGGAGTTTAATTAATGAGATTGCTTGATAGGAAAGACAAGAACTCCATCCCACTTAAAATCGACAGCGGCAAGTCATACGTTGTTCTCGACGATATAAAAGAAGAAGAATACCTGAAATATGCGGCCCATCTGTTGTCAAATGATCTTTCAAAGGCTGTTTACAGACTTGAAACAGGGTACCTCTTCATTAAAAAAGGCGGTGACGAAATAATTGTAGATGCAAGGGCAATTGCCGATGACAGCGAAGCTAAATTTGAGATAGACTCTTTCTTCGAAGGCCGGTCGGCAGAGGTCTTTGACGAGTCAGAAATCCCTGAAATCAAAAGGGGCTTGCTTTCGGACAAAAGGGTTGTCCTTGCAATCGTGTTAGCTATGATCGTCGTCTTCTTTTACGCCCTCTTCAAGATAACAGAGCCGAAAAAAAACATCGGCATCGTCAGAAGAGACATGGCTTCCGCTCCTGCGCCGCTTAACGACGGCGAGAAGGAAAAGTTAAGGGTAATAGGCAGCAGGCGTGTGGCGGAAGAGATTGCGGGTATTATATCTGCTGTCCGTCCGGATGTGCATACAAGAATAGCTGCTTTAACAGCGCAAAAAACCGAAGTTCCGCTGTCCGTATCCTATATTGTGACTACGAGTAAGGAATATGTGTATCCGGAAGTGGGGTCTGCGACGGGTAAGGAAAGGGGCATATGGGGCAAGACAGAGACGACAACTGTCGCATTAGAGAGAAAAGATATAAAACCTCTGGAAAACTCAGATTTTGATACCTGCTCCATGCGTATGCTCGGCAGCAGCTTTTACGTCAGGGAGAGACGGGAAAGGTGTGTTGATTTCACCTATGAAGGGGATGCTTCCAAAACAGTAGAGGCATACAATTCAATTATGGGCTGCTGCGTTTCGTTAAACGCTCTGAGTATAGCCAATGAAAAAGGCAAGCTGGATGTCACGCTCTGCAGGCAATAATAAGGGGTTTTCATTTATTGAGATGTCTTTGGCGCTGACTATTATGGCGCTTGTCTTTGCCGCTTCGTTCAGGCTTATTAACACATACAAGATGCAGGCTGACGTCAACCGGCAGGCCCATAATATTTCAATGCTTGCGACCTCAATAAAAAATAACGCAAAGCTTGTTATGGATGCATCGTTGGCAGTATGCACAAGCATAACCACTGCATATGCCGATGATGGCTGGGGATGGAGGCATGCCAACTGCATGAATACCTCTCCGTTCCCCGTGTTTGATATCAACGGCAAAGTTTTAACATACAATATAGACACTGCCAATTTCAGCAGCGCTGTTAATTCAATAATTAGCAATGTTGCCCAATACTGCAGACATACCGGACAGACAGCAACAACGGTGACGTTTGATTGTTCCGCCCTCGGCATTTCTGCCGTGCAGTATAAGACATCCAGCAACCCGACAGTCAACACCGTGCAGAACACCGTGAACATATTCACCACCCCTCACAATAACTCCACCAATGCCGACTTCCTTAATTTCCTCGATTTCCCGTCAGCCGTATATATTCAGTACAACACATATATCAGCAATTCAGGTCAGACCGTGGCGCATAACGACATGATCAACGCTACGTCCGATGCCGGTGACGACGCATACAAGCTGGACATGACGGATTTGTACCTTGACAGGGTAAAAAAGACCAGAGACAACGTGATAAACCTTGACGCCGCGCTCAGGGGTTATGCAATAGGCGTTATGACTTCGGAATTTGAGAATGTGCCGCCAAATGGGCTTTCCAGCCAGGATACCTTCTTTGTCCCCTGGATATGGCAGGTTCTTGCTTCCTCACAGGCCAATTCGCTCACCCTTTGCAACAATGCCACTTCATGCAGTTCTATCATAACAGGGACTCAATGGGCCAACGCAGCACAGACAAACAGTTTTGCTCAAACTTGGATATGGTTAACAACCAATTTGCTTTCCTCGAATACTTCTTATGTGGCTGATGCCTTTGGCAACCCGCTGAGGATAGTTGTCATTGCGAATGGCTGCACCGGCGATGTTTCAACGTGCACAGCTGCGGGTCCGTCCGGCAGCAATCCGCCGCCAGGTCCCCAGGGCAGTTATCTTTCAACAATGGTTTCGGCTTCATATGGTCCGAGGCCTCCGTACTCGAGCCTGATAGTGGGCCCTTTATGCTTGTCGAATGCCATATATCCTGACTTTTGCCGGTGGACGGTTGTGTATCCGAATTAAGGCAACGGGCAAAGATGAATATTAATAACATCATAGGGTTTATGAAAGAGCTGATTTCTTTCGGAAAGAAGAAAGAGGCACGGGAAGTTATATACAGTGCAGAGGTATCGGTGCTGAGTTCGGGGTTGTCCATTATTGATGTGCTGAAAAATGTAAGACAGGAATTAAACAGCAACCTCTATCTTGATAACGCCATCAGCCTCCTGTCAAAGGGTAAGCCGCGTAGTATGGCGTACAAAAATATCCTGGATGTGGACATCATAAACATGTTGAAGAGCGCTGAAGCCAAACAGATAACAGCGGGTGACATTTTCAAGGACTATATCAACATGAAATACATAATTGAAAAAGCGGAATCGAGGATGCGTGGCGCCCTGATGGAACCTACCATTATGTACCTGATGGTAAGTTTTATATCTTATTTTGCCATTAATACCTTTTACAATAATTTCAGAGGCATAACCAACATGGATATGTCTAACATAGGGTTTATACGGAATTACTACTTCCTTATTGTAGCTGCCCCGATGTTTGCCGTGCATTTTGTCATAATGAAGTTCCCTGACAAGGTCCCCCTTTGGAGCAGGGTTTACAGGTATGTGAAATCGGCCGGCTATCTTCTGGTAATAAAGACTCTGGTGGATCTCGGGATGTCTTCTGTAGATGCCATATCTTTTTTTAAAAAACTGAACGACAAACAGTTGCACAAAAGGATTAATGTGCTGAAGACACATGAGAAGAATATCGAGGGGTTGACCAGGGCGCTCTCTTATTACCTTTCTTCAGTGGAAATCGCGCTTATGAAGACATCGGTCAAATTTGCGGAGGAAAAAAGGACGCTCTCCGGCATAGTCGAAAAAAGGATGATGGATGTCGAAAAGACCGTAAGCGGCATTACCGCAACATTCAATAAACTCCTCACCGCCCTGACTATATTGCCTATAGTAATGGTGGTATACGTGCTGCTGTCCATATTGGGAGCGCTCACGCAGAGGGTTTAAACGAGCGGGATGAATGTTATATAATTGACTATGACATCAGCAATTGACACTTTAAAACTGTACGAACGCCTGAAGGCCGCCGAGTTGCCCGACAAGGCTGCTCGGGAGCTTGCTGAGGCATTCAAAGAGACGGAGCAGTCCCGCCTTGAGGAACTTACAACAAAAAAAGATCTGTCTCAAGAACTCGCAAAACTCGAGGTGCGGCTGATTAAATGGATTCTCGGCACTGGTATTGGCGTTGTCACAGCTGTATTTGCCTTCCTTAAGCTCATAGTAAAATAATCAAAAAAATAATATTGTAGAAGGCGGTTACCAAATAAATACAGTGGAAAAATGGAACGGGGCCGGTGGTTAGCAGTGCAGGAGTTGTAACAGCCGATCACCAGAACATGTTGATGGTCTAATAGAAAAATAATTCCCATTTCCCTCCTTCCCGTTTCTGTTCTAGTACTATGCTTATTATCAAAGCAAGGGTGGTACATTATGCCATACGAACCACGGTACAAGGTCCCTCCTCACTTGCAAACGCTGATCGAGGAGATAACGCTGCTTAAAGCTAAAATCGACATGTCTCCTATATCTGTTTCGTGGGTGCCACGTCTTACTAAAGAAGCATTTAACAGAATGTCTTGTTTTTCTACTGCTATTGAGGGAAATCCTTTGACGCTCAAAGAAGTGGAAATACTTGTCGATGGAGGCAGCATCCCGCAGACTCCGTAGAAGTTCGAGTGTCAAATAAGCAGGGGCCCATCTCATCCTGCACTTAAGGAAGCAAATCTTATTAAGAGAGTCGGAGGACACAAAACCGGCAAATACATCCTCGCTTAGTTTGTCCTGCTACCAATACTATTACTCCAGATTAACTCCGCCGTAAGTTCGGCCCTTTCAGATCGAATTTGCTCTGCTGAATATACAAATAATATTACCGTCATTTTTTCCGAGATTCGGCAAAGAATCAACAATATTATAAGCAAAGACAACATTTTGTGTAGGTATGTAATGAAAGAAAAAGAATAGCAAAAACAGGGAATACTACTTTCGGGTAATTGTTTCCGCTGTAACAAGTTCGTCACAATAATTTTAATCCTCCTAACAGCATTTGCATGTTCTTTACGCCGGTATTATTAATGTATCGAACCTGTTTGGAGGCTATCATGAAAAAGAGTTTTTTCTCATATGCAGTTACATCACTCATCGTTCTCTTGAGTGTTCCTTGTCATGCCGCATCGTCTGTCTACATCCCTGGCGTGCCGTCTGCAAGTTCATCGGCGATGGGCATTTCGTGTGCATACAATTATCCCGCTGCTGGAGTGGTTTACTGCACAAACCAGTCGTCAGGGCCACAAGTTAGCAGCGGAGGCGTTATTAGCGCAGGGTATCAGAACAGGGTGATGTTTATCACGCCAAATACTTATGCGTGGACAGTACCCTCACGCGTAACAAAGATGAAGGCGGTTGTGATTGGGGCTGGGGGAAACGGTTCTACCGTCAACGGTGGCAGCGGAGGCGGTTACGCTGAGAAGGTGTATACGGTGTCAGGCGGACAAGCTATATCTGTTACGGTTCAGGCAGGCGGTTCAGGCAACGGGGCTTCGACATCTGTATCTATCGGTGGCGTGACTATATCGGCTAGAGGCGGGGCAAATGCCAGTACCACGGTCGGATCTGGCAGCGGTGGTGACATAAACACCAGCGGCGGCAAAGGCAACGGCGGCGGCGGCGGCGCAGGAGGTCCGTATGCCAACGGCGGCTGGGGGTGCAACGGAGGCCGGCGGATTCGGTAATGGATTAGGCTGGACGTGCTCGCCAAGTTCGGGACAGTATGGCGGATATGCTTACGGTTCCCTGGCCTCTAACCCTCTCGGGAGCAACGGGGTCTGGTGGGACCCGCGCAACATTATAGGATCAGGCGGCGCCCAAGGGACTCCTGGTGCTCCTGGCTCAACCTGCGGAGAGAGCGTGCCCCAAACAACCGGCACCCCAGGCGGCTACGGCGGTGGTGGCGGAGACGGCGGTATCGGCGGTGGCGGCGGTTGGGGGAACGGAGCGGGCGGCAGCGGCATAACGATAATTTATTGGTAAATAACAAATAGGGATTAAATGGATAAAGTTTCACAGCCAGCAACTTCAAAAACTGCATTTTTACTAATGCTTATAATAATAGCTGTTTCTTTTGCGGTTTATTTTAATGCTCTTTCTAATGGGTTCGTTGTTGACGACACTGACTTAGTGGTAAATAACCCGTGGATAAGAGATATTAAATTCTTACCGCAAATATTTACTTCACACCTCTTTGGTTTTAGTGATCCAAGATTTCAAATTAAGACAAATTATTACCGCCCACTGGTTCATGTTATCCGCATGTGCAATTTGTATCTCTTCGGCCTGAAACCATTTGTATTTCATCTCGTGAATATACTCTTTCACGCCGGGAATTCAGTGCTGGTTTTTATGATAGGCTCGCTGATCTTCAGAGAAGCCAGCCCCCGGTCCTCCACATCTCTTGTGACTTTGCCTTCAATTCTCTTTTCGACTCCGTTCATCGCAGCGATGTTATTTGCAACTCACCCCATACATACTGCAGCAGTAACATGGGTATCGGGGTTGTTTGATGTCTCGTTTGCTTTCTTCTATCTCCTTTCCTTGTTGCTTTACATGCGATACAAAGAGGGTTTCAAACTTGGGCATGTCTTGTCCGTGGTATCATTTTTTGCCTCGACACTCTGCAAAGAGCCTGCCTTGACACTCCCTCTAATCCTTTTCGGTTACGATTGTGCTTTCAGAAAGAAGGAAGACAGTTTGTCCACGTTAGTAATGCGATATATACCCTATGTCATGATTGTCGGACTTTATATGACGCTAAGAATAAACGCCCTGAAAAGTTTAGCCCCGGATGCCCCCGCTGATGTTACGGAAATTTATTATAGAGGATTGACTTCATGGCAGTACGTTATAAATGTATTGCCGCTTTTTATGAAATATCTAAATGACCTTTTCTTGCCGTTTGACCTTAATTACTATTATATGTTTCATCCAATTCAGTCTCTCTTTTCTGCAACAGGGATGCTCTCGGCAGCGATAGCATCTGCTTACTTATTAGCAGTCTTTTTCGCATGGAAAAGAAACAAAGCAATATTTTTCGGACTCCTGCTCATAATAACGCCTCTTTTTCCGGCTTTTTATGTTAAAGCGATTAATGGGAACCCTTACGGTCAACACTATCTCTATCTCCCTTCGTTAGGGTTTGTCGTGGTGCTTGCCGTGTCGTTTGACCTCCTGAATAGAAAAACTGCGCACCATAGCATTGCGACTTTGTTAATCGTGTTGATAATATTGGGACTGTATTCTTTCCAGACAATTACAAGAAATCCTGCATGGAAAGACGACTTCACACTCCTTGCAGATGCTGTTAGGAAATCTCCTGAAGCTGAATTGCCTCATCGCAAGCTCGGACTTGTTTTGCTGGGCATGAATAGGTATAACGAGGCAATTGAACAGTACCGGATAGCAGTGGACTTAAATCCTAACGATTTACACGCGCATCAAGGTCTTGCAGTTGCCTATACAAAATCCGGAATGGCAGAAAAGGCTACAGAGCAATATCAAATAGCTGAGATGTTAAGTCCTGCGTTTCTAAATGAGGGAACCGCTCTCATAAAAAAAGGATTGGTAAAGGAGGCCATTGAGCAATTTAAAGCAGTGTTGGCCATAGATCCAAGTTCTGTCCTAGCTCATTATAATCTTGGAGTTATCTATGTAAACTCCCAACAGGCAGATAAGGCCATCGAACATTTAGAAGCATCGGTAAGGCTGCAACCCAATAATGCCCTATCCCGTTATGCCCTTGGAACTGCTTATAGTCAGACAGGGGCGTATGACAAAGCAATCGAACAATTTAAGTTGCGGTTCAACTGGCACCTTCAGAAGAAGTCTATCAGCGAACTCTTGATAACCTCATGGGTAGGCCCCATGTGGCAGGGTTTTAAGCGCCACTGCATTCCGCTGCTATTGTGGGAGATAGTAAAAAGAAATTATTATCTTTCGTTATTACTGCTGCCGTTGAAGTTGAAAAAGACGTTGCCTATAGCCGGGGAAGAAGAAGGAATTTAGTTGATTGTCAATGTCCGTTCCTCTCCATATTAATCGGAGCCGCCTGCTTGTCTGTGAAACGATGATTCTCCGATTCCAAACTGTGTTGTCAGGTGGGATTCTTTCATTCTCGCACTATGTAGGTCAGGCAGCTAATCGGAAATCAAGTTTTCCAGTTATCCAACTGTAAGCCGTCTATACGGGAAAAGTGATCAATATTATTTGTTACTAATATGAGGTTGGTGGTTATAGCTATGGCTGCAACCAGAATGTCCGCATCGGATATGAGTTTGCCTTGCTTCTTAAGAGCGGCGTATATATCTGCGGCTTTTAGAATAGCGCTATCGGTTATGGAAAGAACAATGTTGTGCTCACAGAATTTTAAAAAAACACCGATTTGTTTTTGCGCGTCTTTGGCCTTTAGACCTTTCAGCACTTCATACTTGGTTATCTGCGAGATGGTCAACTGCGTGTGTTCATGTATATATGCCGCGGCCTTGGTCTTAATGGAGTCATTCCCTTTAAAAAGTTCTGACAGGATGTCTGTATCAAGCAGTGAAGGAGGATGCATTTATCAGTCAAAGTTTCTTGAAAAACGACTTCTGTCGAGTATTATGCTTTCAATATCATCAATGTCTTTGGGAGATAGTCCTTCATATACCATAGAGATTAGAGAAAGAGAGTCAAAAGAGTCTGCACACTCATCTTCAACTGTGACCTTCACTTTCGTATGCTCAGGGATATCAAGGGGAACGACAGGTTTTAACACCCCATTTTCAAATATTGCTTCAACTGTTGTGGACATTGTATTTCTCCTTAATTTAAACATAGCACAGACGGAATGGGTGAATCAACTATAACAGATAAAGAATTGCAGAATCTGACAAAAGTAATATCTACTGAAGACATTTTTCAGGAAGTGTCGGGGCAAACCTTCAAAAGTCTTTTAATAAGGGGCAACATTCTGGAAACCATCGTTCCCAAAGCCCTCAATGATGATGCATCATGCCGTTTTCATGCATCGGCTGGGGGGTCGTGCCTGCGCCATGTTCAAGATGTATGGCATGACGCGCCGGGATCTCATGCTTGAGAAAGGCAGCGCAAAGCAGGACGCATGCTATGAGCACGGCCTCAATTCTAACGCTTTTCATAAACCGGATTGCAACAACACGTCCATCCTGGGGCTGCCTAAAGCTTGAGAAAATACGAAGTGAAAAACTGCTTATGAGTTTCTCTGACAAGACCGGCCTGCCAGCCCACTGCTGCAGGAATGGAACATTGATGTACCGGTTGAATGCGCCCAGTAGAAGGAGAAAGAACAGCAACACTGCTTTGACACCGGCAATCCGGCCGTAAGGTGTCCTCCACATTGCTTCTGCGCTGTTCACAAAATGCCATCCGTTGTAAGTGGAGGTAATGACAATAATTCCCACGAATATTCCAGCCATTTTTGAAAACCGTTGCGCCCCATCCGCAACAAGCTCTTTGTCGTAGCTATGGGCCGTAATAAGCCCCGGCAAGATAACGATTGAAAGCGCAAAAAGGCCACCCCCCCAAGCAGAGGCGGCGATAAGATGAAGCCAATCCATTACTTCGGGGATGCTGAAGTCGCCGGTATCAGAGGCATGGCCGGATGCACTTTGAGTCATTGATAAAATGAGTGCAAAGAGCAGCATGATTATCGAGTATTTTTGTGAATTGCGATGTCGTCTTCCGGCCACAAAAGTAATTACCAGGGACATAAGCGCCGCAATCCGGACAAGCCAGACATGTCCGTAATGTGTTTTGGAAAGGACTGTAGGGAGGGCTAAGCAAACTTCATCAAAGGGCCGTCCGCTCATGTCTGCTGAGCGCATCAGCAAATCAGCAATGGTGCTTGCAAACAATCCTGCCATGCAGATGCCGAATAGCCTCCACTTAGAAGAAGGGTGGTTTTGCGGCAAAACCCAAAGATGACAGCCGATGGTGCCTAAACAAAATGTCAGTGTGATGAGTCCGACCCATTCGGCAATGATGTGCGTAGCCGTCACTTATATTTTCTCCTTCAACTCATTTAATAGTAAATGTAAAGTCCCCAGTGGTCCGGTGTCCATCCCGCGCAACGACATTCCAATAGACGTGGTAGGTCCCACGAGGCAGGAGCGGAACGCTTACCTCAAGCAGTTTTGGATCATCAGGGTTCACGCGGCTGTCCCTTTTGTCTACCATCTCGTTATTAGCCGAGTGGACCATGATAGTGGAAAAGGCAGGCTCAAGATCGCTGTCAAACCATATGCGCACCTTGGCAGGAGTGGCCGAAACAGTAGCGCCCACTTTAGGGTCTGAATGGTCAGGGAACGCATGTCCGCTCGAAACTCCAGGCAGCACGAGCAGTAGCGCAAAAAAGAAGCAAGCCGATAGTCTGCTGCCGTTCAGGATTTGCATGGACTTAGTGGAATATTGGCCCCCCTATGCATTTGGGGAAAAGATCATCAATAAAGAAATGTATCAGGCCCAGGACGCCGACATTCTTCCCCGATTGCGTGTTGATCGGGATTTGCGCAGCGATGCCTAACTCCATAAACTTTCCGGCCCATACAAGTCCAGGATTAACGGTGCCCGTCGTCTGCCCCTTACCATCACGGCCCAGGTTAGTCTGCATTGGGAACTCGGTCACTATGATCATACGGTTAAATGGCGCGCCAAGCCCTATGTCATTCACAAAGGATTGAAGGTACATGAGACTGTACTGTACTGTGAAACCCCAGTTAAAGGTGACAGGATTGCGTTCTGCGTCAGTGGTCCCATCACTGTTAAGGATTATATTCTTGCTCCGCGTGGGAAAGCTCGGGCCGATGGCGCCGGTAATGGCGAACGGCCTCAAGAAATTCAGCGACTCGGGCAGGTCACCCAGGCCTTTTCCAAAAAAGAGTCCGGGATTAATATGTGAATAAGACTCGGACAACCTATGGGCCCCTGTTCCGCCGACATCAATGTCAGTGCCGAGCGACATTATCAGTTCATGCTCGTCATCTGTAAGGAACTGCCATTTAGCGCCGACGCCAAGATTTTCCCATCCATTTGAAGAGCCGTCTTCGCTGGAGCCAAGGTGCAGAAAAGCCTCGTGGAATTCGAGCCCGAGGTTCGGCAAAATCCGCTTGGAATAATCGATATTGATCTCAGTGGCTTTGTTTGGTTCATCTCCGGGTTGTTTTATATGGTTTATCATGATCGAAAACTCATCAGAAATAAAGGGGTCATCAACAGCAAATGTGGTTGGGAAAAATCTCTTTCCCGCAATCCCATGGGCGAATGAAAGGGACGGGATTGCTGCTATAGTAATCATAACCGCGGCAAAACAAACAAACCGCTTTATCCTGACTTCTGTCTTCATAGGCACCCTCCTGTTTGATAAGTTCATTTAGCAACCGGGGTACAACTTATACTATCATAACTACAAAATAAAACAGTCTTTCGATTCCATGCGTTATTTATCACTGTCCCTTGGATTTTTGTTATAATTAAGCCATACATCATTCTTTGGAGGCAAACATGAATTGGCAAGACCGCATAACAGTTGATCCAAAAGTTCTTGTTGGCAAGCCTGTGATCAAAGGCACGCGTATTGCCGTTGAATTTATTATTGACCTTCTTGCTCAAGACTGGTCTGAAGCGGAAATTTTGAGAAACTATCCAGGTCTGACCCGCGAGGATATCCTAGCCTGTCTTAGATATGCCGGCGAAGTTTTGCATTCGGAAAAGGTTTATCCTGTGAATGCATCTTAGACATGTCTCGTATGCGATTCCTTGCAAATGAAAATATACCTTTAGACGCCGTTTCCGTATTGAGGGGAAAAGGTCATGATGTAACGTGGATTCGTACAGACTGCCCAGGAACCAGCGATGAAGACATACTTGCCCGAGCAGTCACGGAAAAAAGGATCTTGATAACCTGTGATAAAGATTTCGGAGAGCTTGCATTCCGACATCGCCTTCCAGCTTACTGTGGAATAATTCTTTTTCGTATCCCGGAACGATCGTCAGCTTACCTAGCAAAAATCGTTGCCGCGGCAATGGAATCATTTTCTGACTGGACCGGGCATTTCACCGTCGTTGAAGAACATCGCATACGAATGAAACCGTTATAAAATTATGAGACTTTTATTGGCCCTCTTATGCCTGATGTGTATTCTTACGTCATGTACCGGAGCACCATCGTATATTCAGGCCCCGTTCAATGGCTACACTTCGGAAATAGACGTTGGCGTCCTCATGCCGAGGCAGCCGATGTTTTATTCATTGTCTGTTGAAAACAAGAAGATCAGTTTTTTTCTCGTTAAGGTGAATGGCGAGGTGCAGGCCTATTTCAACGCCTGCCGCGAATGTTATCCTAAAAAAATGGGGTTCCGTGTTGAAAATGGTCACATCAAATGCAGATCGTGCAATGAGTGGTTCCCTGTGGAAAGTTTGCAGCAGGGCATAGGCAGTTGTTATCCCATACCTTTAAAGGGAGAATTAAAAGGTGCCAAATACGTTATCACTAAAGAGACTCTGCTGGACGGCGTGAAATTTTTTTGAGGAGGATTATATGAAAGTGTTCCCGATTCTGATTGTATTGCTATGTTCAATATTACTTGCTGCAGGCTGCGAGAAGGCTGAGCGTATAAGTTTGTGGGACAGGCACTGTGCGTCTTGCCACGACGGGAAAACCGTTCTGAACGGAAAGGTTGTCGTAAGCAGGGAGCAGATAAGGGGAAAATACAAAACCCTCGATGAGTTCTCAAATGCCTGCTCCGGTTCTGCTTCAGGCACATGCATGAATATACTGAAGCACGACAAGAAACTGTTTATGGAGGTCGGCAGAGAAATCGGCGTTGGCAGGACAAATGCGGCGATGCTGCCATCTAACGGGCCGCAGTGCACGCCATAAATAATGATATAATATGTGTATAGAAGTTATTCATTTCTACTAACAACCCGGAGACAAAAAGGAGATAATTATGGCTACCAAGGTGTTGCTTGAAAAATTGAATGAGGCTATTGCGCGGGAAATACAGGTGAGCATCCAGTACATGTGGCAGCACATCATGATAAAGGGCATCAACTCGCAGTCTGTCGGGCCCATCTTCAGGCAGATTGCCCTTGCCGAGATGCTGCATGCAGAGATGATTGCGGAGCGGCTGGAATATTTAGGCGGAGAACCGACGACTCAGCCCACACCCATCGCAATAGGCAAGAAAGCGAAGGATATGCTGAAGCTGAACAAGAAGTCTGAGGAAGACGCGATAGCCCTTTACAAAAAGATTATAAAGATTGCTGAAAAAGAGGACGATTACACTACAAAGAAGCTCTTTGAGCAAATACTGTCGGAGGAAGAGGACCATCACAATACGTTCAGCATGTTGCTGGAGGACTAGCTGATGAAGGCTATACGCATCAAGGAAGACATTTATTGGGTAGGCGCCATTGACTGGGCGGTGCGTGATTTCCACGGATATATGACACCCCGTGGTACTACATATAACAACTATCTGATTATGGATGACGAAATAACGCTTCTGGATACTGTAAAGTATGATTTTGCTGAAACGACCATAAAGAACATTAAGAGCGTTGTCGATCCTTCAAAGATTAAAAACCTGATAATAAACCATATAGAAAACGACCATGCAACCAGCGTCGGCGACATTATGCAGTTGACTCCCGACGCAACTATCTATATAACGGAAAAAGGAAGGAAAGGACTCGAACGGTTTTATGACTTAGCCAGGTGGAATATTAAGACCGTAAAGACCGGCGATACCCTTAAAATAGGCAAAAGAACACTCTTATTTCTCGAAACGCCAATGCTCCACTGGCCCGACTCTATGATGACCTATATAAAGGAAGACAAGTTGCTGATCAGCCAGGACGGGTTCGGTCAGCATATAGCATCTGCGGTGAGGTTCGATGACGAATTCGTCACCTGCCAGTCCATGGCCGAACTTGACGATGCGGTTGTAGACTACTACGCAAATATCCTGATGCCTTTCGGGCAGTTGATTAAGGCAAAAATAGCAGAAGTTCAAAAACTCGGCCTCGACATAGATATGATCGCTCCGGACCACGGCATTATATGGAGGCAGAACCCAAATAAAGTACTGCAGAAGTATCTGGACATGGCCAACGGCAAGGCACCACTAAGAGTTGCCATCATCTACGATACCATGTGGCACAGCACTGAAATGATGACGTCACCCATGATGCAGGGCATCAAAGACGAAGGCGTTGAATGCACTGTTATTAAGTTGAGGGCCACTCCCATGAGTGTGGCCATTAAAGAGTTCTGGAACTCTCGCGGATGTCTCATCGGCACGCCGACCCTCAATAATATAATGTATCCGACAGTGGCCGAGTTTTTGACGCACTTGAGGGGCCTGCGTCCAAAGAACAGGATAGCAGGCGCTTTCGGCAGCTACGGGTGGGGCGGCGGCGGTGTTAAAGAGGCATATGAAGAATTGAAAAGGATAGGGCTGGAGATAGTCGAGCCCGGACTGCAGATACTATACAAACCTTCTTTGGACGACGAGACAACATGCTATGATTTCGGCAGGGCGTTCGCAAAGCAGGTTAAGACATACCACGAGAAATTTTAGCATGAAGATAACGGCATTCCTTGGCAGCCCCCGCGTAGAAGGCAACTCCGATATTCTATTGAAAGAGGCCCTGAAGGCGGTTGAGGCCGCTGGGCATGATATTCTTATGTTCAGGCTTAATGACATGGACATTAAACCCTGCCAGAACTGCGGCGGCTGTGATGATACAGGGATATGCGTTTTCGCCGACGACATGTTGAAGATAAGCAGTGCAATCCGCGAGTCTGACCGTTTCATCCTTGCATCGCCTGTATTCTTCTTCGGCCTCAGCGCCCAGTCAAAGATCATGATAGACCGCTGCCAGTCATTCTGGTGCGAAAAGTACCTTTTAAAAAAGACCATACCGGCCGGGCCTGCCGGAAGAAAAGGCCTGCTCATGCTCGTAGGCGGCATGAAGAAAGAGGTGGGCGTTCAGTGTTCCGAAGTAACTGCACAGGCATTTTTCAGGACTATCAGCGTCCCCCATCACGAAACTTTGAGCTTTCTGGGAGTTGACGCCAAAGGCGCGATACGCAGCCACCCTTCAGCGCTGAACGAAGCTTTTGAGACAGCCAAGAGGTTATTATTGTAAACTTTTTCACTTGCATTATAAGGAGGAACCAATGTCAAAGCTGCCGGCGCAATATGTGAGCATCTCGAAAAGATTTAAAAAGTACACCAAGGCTGTTGAGAATCTCGGCAAAGCCGCAAAAGATGCCGGCCCGATTAAGAAGAAGACCTCCCACCTGATACAAATGGCTGCCGCCGCTGCCATAAGGTCGGAAGGGTCTGTCCACTCGCATGCCCGCCAGGCCCTGCAGGCCGGGGCATCTCCTGAAGAAATTCAACACGCAATAATTCTGCTGTCGAGCACTATAGGGTTCCCCACTGTCTCGGCTGCTTTAAGCTGGGTTGATGATGTGATAAAAGGGGCCAAGAGCTGATTGCCGCCGCCAGTCCCTGAGTATATACAATTCTTCCCTACCCTGAGATGCAACAGGAGCTGTGGTTTCTGTTTCAACAGGGGATTAACAACAGAAGTTGATATTGCTGCTGACAACTTCAAGAGGCTCGCCTGCACACTACTGGATGTAGGGATACGAGAGATCGACATCCTTGGCGGCGAGCCCACCCTTCATCCGGAAATCGTCCGGCTCATAGACATTGTTGTGACTTCCGGGCTAAGGCTGAATCTGAGCACCAACGGCACAAACGTCGCCATGCTTGAGCACCTGTCCAGAACATACGATAAAGATGCAATGAATATCGGGATATCTCTTAATGACAGCCGCACCGGGAAAGAACTCGACGACTACATCACGCGATACCGCCCCGCAGTTAAGAGCATATTCAAGAAGAAAACAGTCTCCGGGCATACAAGTGCTTATTTTGACATGCCGGGAATTACTAGCTATCTGCTCTACATGGATACGGTATCCAAACAAAATCTGAAGGACGGCGCGCCGTTCAATGATTATTACAAACAGCTTTCCGTTTTGCAAAACAAACACGACAATGTGGAGGGTGTATATTGCGGGGGCTTTATTCCAGATACTGAAAAACATCCATTTTTAAGAAACGCACGGTGTCCTGCCGGGACTACAAAACTCTCCGTTCTTCCCGACGGTTCAGTTTATCCCTGCTACCTTTTCTTCAGACACAGTGACTTCAGGCTGGGGAATGTTCTTACCGATCGATTCGAAAGTATCCTAATGAATCCTATACTCGATTACTTCAGAGAGTTCCGTGGCAACAAATGTCCAGATGTCGCATGCGAGCTGTTTTCAGATTGCCACGGCGGCTGTCCTGCCATAAGCCTTTTGATATGCAACGACATCGATGCCCCTGACCCACGGTGTATCAGATGATATGACAGTAACGAAGTATTTTCTTATTTCAATATCTTCATTAAGGCGCCAAGAATGGTTACGACCGCAACAAGCATTGCGCCCATTTTGATAATGAGCCGGTACTCAAGCTCTTTAATATCTTGCCGGAGGCGTGTTTCAAGCTCTTTCAAGTCTTTCCGGGTAGCAATTTTATCTTCAATAATTTCCGAAAGAGCTTCGGCTTGAATTTCGGCCTGTTTCTCAGGCACCCCGGCTTCTCTCAATTTCTTGGCATATTGGAGCGTATCAAATATCACAGAAGTCCCGACCTATTTTCTCCTTGTTAATATTACACTATTTTGTTGTCTTTATGCATTTGTCGAACATACTGCCCCTCTCATTCAAACAAAGTGTCATATAATAATATTACTTCGCAAATGTATAGGGTTTTTTAAAATATATTTTCAGAATACATCGTCGAACTGTTTTCTCACCAAAACGTCGCATTCGGTTTGCTTAGGCATTTTACCAATAGTCATCAGCATTGTCGTCTGTATAATCAGCTTCATCATCGTATGCATCGTGCGCAGGGCCGTCGGCAGCATCATCAGCATAATATTTACTACCTATTTACTCTGTGTAGCACCGGTTCTTTTTTGTCTTTCTTTTTCATTTAGAAGTTCGTCAACGAGAGGTTGTATCCGTTCTAATTGTCGTTGGAAGCGTTCGATAGGCGAGATCGGTTTCTCTCCGATGCAATCGCTCTCTACTAATTTGCCGTCCTTCAGGCTATATGTTGTTTTGCCTTTTCCGCTGGGACAACACATTGGGTCATCAGGCAAATACTCCTTGGTATCCAAGATAATTCTTCCATCACGAATAGCATTTAACGCGACGATTCTCTCGCCACCGCCACCAATCTTTTCTGATGTTGCAAACTCATATTTGTGGCCTTTATTTAAAAAGACTGCCACATAAAAGGAATAATTGTTGCCACAACAGAAGCCTTCTATAGTATAAAGCACTGCTATGTCGTCACAACCGTCA
>JADFXI010000065.1 GCA_015233655.1 Nitrospirota bacterium
CAAAGTATAATTGAGCATCGGCACCCAGTACGGCGCCGGCGCTGCATATTATGAAGAGTGCTGCAACTAATGGAGCATAAAATGATTTTTTCATAATTCATTCCCTCGGTTATTTAATGTGCTTTATCATTAGTGTCCGGTTAAAGTGATGCACATAGTATATAACAACATGAATACCAATACTTTCTCACATTATTTTTGTGGTGTCGACTTGAATTCAAGTCGGCATATCGGCAATCCTTTGGGAACCAAGATTCCCGGAGGTATCGATGTACACTGGCAAGACCCTGTTTGCACAGATAATGGATTTTCTTCCATGGAGCACTTTTTATCGTATTGTAGAACGCTACAACGGCGATTACCGCGTGCGCACATTGCGTTGTGCCGAGCAGTTTCGAGTAATGGCTTTTGCTCAACTGACC
The DNA here is from genome assembly GCA_015233655.1 of Nitrospirota bacterium. Classification (GTDB taxonomy): domain Bacteria; phylum Nitrospirota; class Thermodesulfovibrionia; order Thermodesulfovibrionales; family Dissulfurispiraceae; genus JADFXI01. The sequence goes on from JADFXI010000065.1 coordinate 423, forward strand.
TATCGAGAAAGCCTTCGGGATATCGAGGCATGCCTGTCGGCTCAGACATCCAAGCTTTACCATATGGGAATCAAAGAACCAATCTCTCGTTCTACTCTGGCCGATGCCAACGAAGCCCGCGACTGGCGCATTTACGCCGATTTCGCCCAGCGGTTGATCTCTCAGGCAAGAAAGCTGTATGCCAACGAAAGTCTCGGAGTCGAGTTGTCCAATACTGTCTATGCACTGGACTCCACGACTATCGACCTTTGCCTGTCGATGTTTCCTTGGGCTCCATTTCGTTCTTCCAAAGCTGCGGTAAAAGTTCATACTCTATTGGACCTCAGAGGAGCTATCCCAAGCTTTATACATATTTCCGACGGAAAAGTGCACGACATGAATATTCTGGATTTGCTTATTCCGGAGCCTGGAGCTTTCTACATAATGGATCGGGCGTATATGGAGTTGATTTTGTCTCCATGGTATGGAAAGACAATGTTTTTGCGACCCAATTCCATCCCGAAAAAAGCCAGGGCCCCGGCCTGAGAATACTCAAAGGCTTTGATGACTTTGTCCGTCGCTCATAATCCGAAAAGCGTTGTCCTCGGTACTGCCGGTCATATTGATCACGGCAAGAGTGCCCTTGTAAAGGCCTTAACCGGCATCGACCCCGACAGACTGAAAGAAGAGAAAGAGCGCGGAATCACCATTGATCTGGGGTTTGCGAGCATCGCTTACCCCGACGGCCTCACCGTCGGGATCGTAGATGTGCCGGGCCATGAACGGCTGATAAAAAATATGCTGGCCGGCGCAGGGGGCCTTGATATCGTAATGATGGTAATCGCCGCTGATGAAGGAATAATGCCGCAGAGCCGGGAGCATCTGGCAATATGCGAACTGCTGAAAATCAAAGCAGGCATCATTGCCCTTACAAAGGCTGATCTCGTGGAGCAGGACTGGCTCGGCCTCGTCGCTGATGATATCCGCAGGTTTACAAAGAGCACTTTTCTCGAGCATGCGGAAATACTTCCGGTTTCCGCCAAGACCGGCTTGAATATAGAAACGCTTAAAGACCGGATAAGGGACCTCGCGCTCAAAGTGCAGCCCAAACTGGTGGGTGGTATTTTCAGGATGCCCATTGACAGAGTATTTACACTGAAAGGATTCGGGACCGTTGTGACAGGAACGGCGTTATCCGGCACGATAACACTGGATGGTCCGGTAGAAGTTCTGCCTTCAAAAATTGCAACAAAGGTAAGGGGTCTTCAAACTCACGGCAAATCAACAGAAAAGGCATATGCAGGACAGAGGATAGGGATAAATCTGCAGGGGGTGGACCGGGACCTGCTTAAAAGGGGCGACGTTGTCGTTGACCCTGACAAACTATCGGCCACCCGGGTGGTTGACGCTGAACTCGAAATGCTGAAGGATGCACCGGTCATAAAGAACAGGGACCGAGTACATTTCTACTCCGGCACTTCCGAAACCCTGGCAAGGATAATCATACATGCCGGCGGTGGGCCCCGCGCGGAAGTAAAACCCGGAGAATCCTGCTACTGCCAGTTCCGGCTCGCAGATCCGGTGGTAGCGCTTTCCGGGGACCGGTACATAATCCGCAGGTTCTCGCCGCTGGAGACCATAGGTGGCGGAGAAATCCTTGATCCATCTCCTGTCCGCAGGAGAAAAGGTGCTGGTACAGATGACCTTAAGGTTTTGAAGCAGGGGACGCTGAATGACAAAATTTGCATGAAAGTACTGAGGTCCGGACTGGCAGGACTTTCGACTGCTGAGATTACAGGTTGGGTGCAGAGTGATATAACGGACATCGAAGCGGCCGTAAAGCAGCTCATGGACAGCGGGACCCTGGTAAAGAGCCAGTTCCTTATTTTTCACAGAAGCAGCATTGATACCTTCAAAGAAACTGTTATTGCCGAAACAGGCCGTTTTCACAAGGCAAACCCGTTGAAACAGGGAGTGCCGAAGGAGGAGTTGAGGGCCAAAGTAAAAGCAGCATGGAAAGAGGACGAAAAGGTTTTTGACGGACTGCTCGCAGTCATAGCAGATCTGATTGTAGACAAGGATATTGTGCGGCTGGCCGGCTTCAAGGTCGCCCTCTCCAATGCGGATGAAGGAATAAGGCAGAAGGTCATGGCCATTCTCGAGAAAGAAGGGTTCCAGGCCCCTGTCAAGAGCGAATTGGCCCTGCAATTGTCATTAAAAGAAAAAGAGCTGAACGACCTTTTAATGCTCCTTTGCAAAGACGGTTCGCTGGTCCGGATAAACGATTCCCTTTACATAACCAAGTCCCGTTACGATGCCATGATAGCCCTGCTCAGAAAGTTCTACGAAAAGAAATCAGAAATGACAATAGCTGAATTCAGGGACCTGCTCGGGACTTCCCGCAAGTATGCGCTCCCTCTTGTCGAATATCTCGACTCGAAGAAGATAACCCTGAGAGTTGGGGATCAGCGAAAATTAATGTTAAAATAAACGATGAAAAGACCTTATGTCTTGATCCCGTCGCTTCTGCTTATAGGCTTTCTGCTCGGGGGTGTTACGTACCATCTTATGAGCAGGAACAGCGCCCCATCGTACATACCATTCACGCCCAGGGTCCACGGCTCGATCGCAGATACCTCCCGGGGGTTCTCGGAGATAGTAAGGGCCATCTCTCCGGCGGTAGTCAACATTGCGAGCGTCAAGACGTTAAAACGCCAGCCCACTCCATTCGACGAATTTTTTGACTTTCTCTATCCCTTCCCTGACGGGCATTCAAAGAAATGGAAAGAGCAAAGCCTGGGCTCCGGGGTCATTGCGTCTCCCGACGGTTATATTCTCACAAATTACCACGTTATTGAACAGTCGGATGATATAAAAGTCATACTCTTTGACAAGAGAAGTTTCAGGGCAAAGGTCATCGGTTCCGATCCAAAAACCGATCTCGCCGTCATACGCATAAGTGCCAGAGACCTTCCGCTGGTGCCGTGGGGTGATTCCGACAAGCTCCAGGTAGGTGAATTCGTTCTCGCCATAGGAAATCCTTTTGCCTTAAGCCATACCGTTACCATGGGCATAGTAAGCGCAGTCGGACGTGCCGATGTAGGAATTGCCGATTATGAAAACTTCATACAGACCGATGCCGCAATAAATCCCGGCAATTCGGGCGGTCCGCTCGTCAACATAAAAGGCGAGTTGATCGGAATAAATACCGCTATTTTCTCTAAAACAGGCGGTTATCAGGGCATCGGATTTGCGGTGCCGAGCAATATGGTCAGGCTCATAATGGACCAATTGCTGAAAAAAGGCAAAGTGGTCCGGGGATGGATTGGTGTTACGATCCAGGAACTGACGCCGGAACTGGCCCAGAAGTTCGGGCTTAAACTCTCTGAGGGCGCCCTCGTGAGCGACATTGCGCAGGGTGGGCCTGCTGGTTTGGCAGGGATCATGAGGGGAGACATTATTCTTGAGTTCGACGGCAAAAAAGTCGACGATGTAGGGGTCCTCAGGAATATGGTGGCGCAGAGCAGGGTCGGGGCGCGCGTGCAGGTAAAATTATTGAGAAGAGACAAGATCCTGGACACTGCGGTGAACATTGTCGAACTCCCGTCAGACAACTCCGATATGCTTCAGGTGTCGTCCGCGAAGCAGGAATCCGATGGCAATGCCCTGTCCGGCATGGCTGCTGCAGATGTAAATCGGGCCGTTATGAAGCAGCTCGGAATTGAAAAGGATGAAAAGGGAGTCGTAGTAGTGAAGATAGAGCCGGACTCGCCTGCTGACGATGCAGGACTTAAGAAAGGTGACATAGTGGAGGAGATCGACAGGCAGAAGGTCTCCAATCTGAATGAATTTAACAGGATGGCGGCCAAAGTAAAGCCGAGCGATTCTGTCTTGCTGTTTGTCAACCGCGGCGGCAAGAAATTCTATGTCGCACTCTCGCCGCAATAACGACAGGTAAGAAGTAAGAATAGAAAACCTCAAAGAAAAGGAGGTGAAAAAAATGTCTTCAATATTTGCGCGTTTTGTCATCATTGCGGTTTTTTTGTTGACTGGATATTTATATGGTTTGAAATATGGAATTATTGCACAGGGATTAGTTGCAGGAGTTTTCCTTGGTTTAATCACCGTTATTGTCGAGATAAGGCTGCGCACGGTCTCTTTCGGGTCGGTGCTTGGAGGGCTGTTCGGTCTGGCGATGGGGCTTTTGTTCGCCAATCTGCTGCTGTTCCCTCTTCGCGGTATCATTGGCGGCGAGAACTGGATGCTGTCTAAGTTTACGCTTAGTGCCATACTGGGTTATGGCGGGCTCTTCGTAGGGCTTTACAGGGGAAAGAACCTCACAATTCCCGCAATCATGAGGCTGTTCAAAGGGCAGGAACTGGAAGAGGGCTTAAAGCTCCTTGATACCAGCGTTATCATCGACGGTCGCATAGCGGACGTTATCGAGGCAGGCTTTCTGGAAGGCACGTTCATTATCGCTCAATTCATTCTTCAGGAACTTCAGTACATCGCGGATTCCCCTGACCCGATGAGGAGATCAAAGGGAAGGCGCGGACTCGATGTACTTCACCGGGTCCAGAAAATGTCTAATATCAAGGTCAGAATAGTGGAGGAGGACTTCCCGAAAATCAAGGAGGTTGATGCCAAGTTGATTTCGTTGGCACGGCTGCTCAACGGGAAGATCATAACCAATGATTTCAATCTGAACAAGGTCGCTCAACTCCAAGGCGTATCTGTACTGAACATCAATGAATTGGCCAATGTGCTTAAGCCCGTGGTGCTCCCAGGAGAGACCCTCGGACTCTTTATCGTCAAAGAGGGCAAAGAATACAACCAGGGTGTGGCCTATCTCGACGACGGCACCATGGTCGTAATTGAAAATGCGAGAAAGCTCATAGGAAAAAATGTCGACGTGGTTGTTACGAGTGTTTTGCAGACAACTGCCGGAAGAATGATTTTTGCGAAGGTGAAGGAAGAGGACTAAGAAGCGTCGGGTGTTAATGGAACCAACTGACAAAAATAAAATTGCTGCTGTTGTCCCTGCCGCAGGTCTGGGCAGACGTTTTGGTGACGGTGAAAACAAGCCGTTGTACGAACTGCTGGGCAGACCGCTGGTTGTTTGGGCACTTCAGGCGCTCCAGTCTGTCACGGAGATAGGCGAGATCGTACTTGTGGTCAAGGAAGACGACTTGAAGGTTGCTGATGCTCTTGTGGAGCAGTACAAGATCACCAAGGCCGGACGCATCGTAACCGGCGGCAGGGAGCGGCAGGATTCCGTGTATAACGGACTACGGTCACTTGATCAAGACACCTCTGTCGTCGTTATCCACGATGGCGCGCGGCCCCTGGCAGACAGTGTTATGATCAAGAGAAGCATATCGGCGTTACAGGGTGTCGCTGGTGTCGTAGCAGCGGTGCCCGTAAAAGATACGATAAAAGAGGCCGCAGTCCGCACGGGAGAGGACGGCATTATCGTCCGTAAGACCCTGGACCGGAATGTTTTGTGGGCGATCCAGACGCCCCAGACATTTCATTATGCCGGAATTTTAGAAGCTCACAAAAAGGCCCATGACGAGGGGTTCTATGCTACTGATGATGCGGCACTGATCGAGCACTACGGCGGACTTATAAGGATTATCGAGGGATCATACATGAATATAAAAATTACAACCATGGAAGACATTAATATTGCCGAGACACTCCATGAACACCGCAGCAGGTTAAATCCATGCGTATAGGTATCGGGTATGACTCGCACCGTCTTGTCGAAGGGAGACGGCTCATTATCGGGGGGGTGGATATCCCATTCGAAAAAGGCCTGCTTGGACACTCTGACGGCGATGTGCTTTGCCATGCAGTAATCGATGCGATTATCGGCGCGCTCGGGGCCGGCGACATAGGAAAACACTTCCCGGATACTGAAGAGCGCTGGAAGGACGCCTCAAGCATGCTCCTTCTCAGGCATATTTTGGGGCTTGCGCGTTCAGAGGGCTATGAAGTGGCGTGGATAGACTCTATTGTCATTGCTGAAAGGCCGAAGCTCAGTCCTCATATTGAGTCAATGAAATCGGCTTTTGAAGGGGCAGGGATTCCCCCTGGGACCATCAGTATCAAGGCAAAAACCAATGAGCTGATGGGCTTTACCGGCAGGGGCGAAGGCATAGCAGCGCAGTCAGTCTGTTTGCTGAAAAAAAAGTAACATAGAAGCAATTCAGTGATAGTAGAAATCTATTAAAGCTCTCCACTCAACTTAATAAATGATTCGCGTCATGACGCTGAGCGAGCCTCAATCTCATCAACGTCAGACTTGTCCTTAATTTTCCAGGCGTTATGATACTTTAAACTTTTTTGCTGGTCTTCACTAACAGGACAAGTATCGCAATGACTCCAAGAGAGGTAAATCCGATGGTTGCTATAACTGACATGTCCATAGTTAATCTCCTTTAAAACATTAATTGATGAACTCTTGTCTTAATAATAGCACTATATCTTGCCAAACTTTATGATATAAATCATGGCATCGCTTTACAAGGAAGACTATTCTTGTATGTAAGGAGGTGCAATCATGACAAAGACAACAAAAACACGCGAAAGAGAATTGGTACTCGATGAAGATGGTTTTCTAGTAAACATTGACGACTGGGATGTGAACATTGCAGAGCAGCTTGGCCGCAAAGAGGGCTTTGAAGCCCTCTCGGGTGAACACTGGAAACTTATCACAGCACTCAGACTCCATTACGAAAGGCATGGAGAGTCTCCATTGTGCCGTGACATTCTTACAGAAGCCGGGTTTACCAAAATGGATATGTACAAGTTATTTCCTGCTCTGGGATACAGGAGCGCCTATAAACTGGCTGGGCTGCCCAAGCCTACTGAATGTTAATACACGCATAGTTGCAATCGCTCACCAAAGTGAAACTCCCCGTGGCTTGCCATCGGGAGTTTCACTACCAGAAAGAGCATCTCCGCCACTGTGAAAGTCAGGGAGAAAAAAAAGATATAGCGTACCTTTCGAGCACATGCCGGTGCTGTCCTGCCGACTGTTTTAAAAAGTTCAAATATGATTGCACGGAATAGCCTGTCGGCGTTTAATTTTGGTGGATTGCGTTAAATGGATGTATACTTGCAGTAATGGGCCAATGTTAATCCGGTAAATGCAAAAAGGAGATTTCGATGGAACTATCTGCCTCAACCAAGGTCGCTGATCTGTTGACAAAATACCCCTTTCTCAAAGAGCTTCTCATTAATTTTGACCCACACTTCAGTGCGCTTAACAATCCTGTCATTATGAGGACCCTAGGCCGTATTGCGACAATGAGCAAAGTCTCGTTCATGACAGGCGTCTCGCTTGAAGAGTTATTCCCCTTTATAGCCGCCGAAGTGAAGAAAAAAACCGGCGAAACGCTTCTCGTAAAACTTGACGCGGTTGCCGAACAAGCCGATGAGTCAGCCCAGCGGCTCGACGCACTGAAAGGTATAATCAAGGATCTGCACAAGGGCGGCGACAAGCAACTCCTTACCGAACGATTCAACGAACTTATCAAAGACGTTGCACCGTGGGAAATAGCCAACATGGAGCAGCAGCTAATGGCGGAAGGCATGCCCCAGGAGGAGATAAAGAGACTCTGCGATGTCCATGTGGAGGTGTTCAAGAAATCTCTCGATAAGAAGGTCGTCCCCGGGTTGCCCTCCGGCCATCCTGTGCATACATTCATGCTCGAAAACAGGGCCGCTGAAGATATCATGAAAGAGATTGAAGCAGCCTGCGGCATAGCTGACAACATGAAACAGTTGTCAGCTCTTTTTGAGCGGCTGTCTGCACTTGATGTTCACTACGTCAGGAAGGAAAATCAGCTTTTCCCCATTCTCGAAGCAAAGGGGATCTCGGGCCCGTCAAAGGTCATGTGGTCGCTTCACGACGATATCCGTGCAATGCTGAAGGATGTGAAGGCAAAGATTCGATCGGGCAGCGTAAAGGAAGTCGATATAAACGCCTTACTGCATATGATCAACGACATGATCTATAAGGAAGAGCATATATTCTTCCCTATGGCGCTTGAATCACTTGCCGAAGAGGATTGGGGACGGGTACGGGATGGAGAGGATGAAGTGGGCTATGCCTGGGTAAAGCCTGAGAGCAACTGGCAGCCATCGTCATACGCTATGAGCGGGGAGCGCATGGCCGAAAATACAGGCCGCCTCAATCTCGATACAGGACTCCTGACGATCGAACAGATAAACCTTATCCTAACCAATCTCCCTGTCGATATATCATTTGTAAACGAGCAAGATGAAGTCGTCTATTACTCGCAGACCCCGGAGAGGATCTTCCCTAGGAGCCCCGGCATCATCGGCAGGAAGGTCCAGAACTGCCATCCTCCCAAAAGCGTCGATACCGTAGAAAAAATACTTGAAGCTTTTAAGGCCGGGACACGGGATGTTGCGGACTTCTGGATTCAGATGAAAGGCCGTTTTCTGCATATCCGGTACTTTGCCGTGAGGGACAAGGAGGGAAAGTATAAAGGCACGCTTGAAGTGAGTCAGGATGTTACCGAAATCAGGGATCTCCAGGGACAGAAACGTCTTTTAGACTGGAATTGATTTCATAGCGCGAGAGGTTGGCTTAACTTTTCACTTTTCTTTTGTGAGCATATGCAGGAGTCTGGCGATCATTACGCTGAAGACTCCGCCGATAAAAGAGCCGAAGGCCGCAATGATGCCTATGACTACGAACGCGCCCATTATAACTATCACATGATGCTGCGGCAGGTTCATTCTGAAGAGCCCGTTAAGGTCATGCGCAACAGCCTCAGTCCAGCCGCCGCCCAATGTCTTGCCCAACAACAAATCCATGCTCAAAGATATTACGATGCCAAGAATACCGCCCGCAACAGCACCTATATAAAAGGTTTTTTTCATTCCGCCTCTATGCCGAATTTCTTGAGCTTCCTGTAAAGGGTCGCAAGGTCCACCCCAAGGGCCCTGGCTGTTTCATCCTTGTTTTTGTTGTGAGCGGTATATGTTTTCAAAATCAGGTCTCTCTCATACTCGCCGAGATGCACCTTCAGTACAGACGTCGCCTGCTCATGTTCATCCTTTTTCAGCTTGTCCGGCAGCTCATTGAGAGTCAGGCGCGCACCTTCAGCAAGCACCACTGCGCGCTCGATAACATTGCTCAGTTCTCTCACGTTGCCGGGCCAGGAGTAATCCAGCAGAGCGGCCAGAGCATGATTATCGATACCGTTGATGTTCTTTTTATGTTCTTCAGCAAACTTCCCTATAAAATGCCTGCACAACAATTCAATGTCGTCTTTTCTGTCACGCAAAGGGGGCACTTTTATCTCTATGACGTTAAGCCTCCAGTACAGGTCTTTCCTGAATTTCCCGTCCTCGATCCGTTCCTCGATATCGGCGTTGGTCGCTGCTATAATCCTGACATCAACGACCCGAGGCTTTGTCTCTCCCAGAGGGGTGACCTCTCCGGTCTCGAGGACCTTGAGGAGCTTGGCCTGTAATGAGCCCGGCATATCGCCTATTTCATCCAGAAAGAAAGTTCCCTGGTGAGCAAGCGGAATGAGACCGATTTTATCGGAAACAGCTCCAGTGAAAGCGCCTTTCTTGTAACCGAAAAGCTCTGATTCGAGCAAACCCTCAGGAATAGCGGAACAGTTTATAGATATGAAAGGCTTGTCACGACGGGGGCTGTTGCCATGAATCACTTCTGCGATCAGCCCTTTCCCGGTGCCGCTCTCGCCTAATATCAGTATATTGCTTTTTGTAGGTATTACTTTTTCAAGCGTTTCGAATATCTTCAGCATTGACGCCGACCCTGCAACAACATCCTTGTAAGTCAGACGTTGACTGATCTGCTGCTTGAGGGCGATATTTTCTGTTATAAGCCGTTTCTGCTCAAGGATCCTTCTGATGGTGAGTTTAATTTCTTCATTATGAAAGGGCTTTACTATATAGTCGGCCGCTCCCTTTTTCATGGCCTCGATGGCCGACTCGACCGAGGCAAAGGCCGTCATCATTACTACAGACGTATCGGGCGCTGTTTCCCTGACTCTTTCGAGCACGCCCATACCGTCGGTTTTACCCATCTTCAGATCGGTAAGCACCACGTCAAAATCATTTTCTTTCAGCTTCTCCAGGGCCTGCTCTCCGCTGTTCGCAGTAACAACATTATAGCCCTCCCTGTTCAGCACAAAGGAAAGGGCTTTGCAGATATCAGGCTCGTCGTCCACTACCAGAATTTTACGTTTCATGACCTATTGACCGGCAACATTATAGTAAAGATTGTCCCCTTGCCAAGTTCGCTGTCAACTGTAAGCAATCCATTCATTTTCTTTATTATATTATAACTCACTGCCAGTCCCAGCCCGGTCCCCTTCTCTTTGGTAGTATAAAAGGGATCGAATATTTTACCTAAATCTTCTTTCCGGATTCCCGTGCCCGTGTCCCGGAATTGAATAGCAACGACGCTGTCGCGCACATAACTTGTCACTTTAAGGGTCCCTCCGTCAGGCATCGCGTCTATGGCGTTAAGTATAAGGTTGACGAAGACCTGTGACAACTGATTGGCATCGGCGGCAATCTCAGGCAATCCGTCTTCCAGTTCCTTCATCATAGTAATGGTTTTCGCTTTCTTATCATACTGGATCAGGTCCAGAGAAGTATCAATGATTTCATTGACCGAGCACGGTTTCAACTCTCCGCCAGGCATCTTTGTGAAGCCGGAGAGCTGTTTCAGAATGCCTGATATCCTGTTTATGTGGAACGATATCGTATCCAGACTGTCCCGTTTGAATTCGTCGCTGTCTTCCATTTCCTTAAGGATCTGAACATAAGAAAATATGGAGGTCAGTGGATTGCCTATTTCGTGGGCGATCCCGGCCGCAAGCCTGCCTATGGAAGCGAGCTTCTCGGAATGGATTATTTGTTCCTCCATTGCCTTCATTTCAGTAACATCCTGTATAAGAAGTATATGGCCGTGCGTTTCCCCGCTATCACTTTTTACGGCGGCAGATGTAACCTGAAAGTACTTGCCGGACTGACCGAACAGGTTCGGCAGTATTACCGTCCTTGTCGGATTTTCGTCGTAGGAATCGCCCAGGTCGAATTCCCCGCAGAGATCTTCGCGTGACAAACCAATGACATCCTTCCCTGCCATGTCCCGTATCATGTTATTGGCCCACTGGATCTTGCCTTCTTTTGAGATCAGCACAATTCCCCCGCCGATGGCACTCACAATGGTGTTGAGTTTCTCCTTCTCCGAAATGAGTTCGGAGGTGCTGTCCTGCACCCAGTTTTCCAACTGTATCGCATATTGTTCAAGCTCCTCTTTTCTCCGTGCCACCGACTCCGATACGATCCTCTTCTTGTTCAACACAATCAGGACTGTGGAGACCAGGCTCGTCGCCAGAAAAATGGAAATGATAAGGTAGGAATATAGTGTCATGCTGTGTTTTGTTGTGCGGGTGACCGCTGAATAGGGCGATGACATCGCTACAATCCACGAAAGGTTGTCGAGGGAAATGGTCGAGAAGGCGAGCACTTTGTCTTCTCCTGAAGGCGCTATATACCTGCCGAAATTGTCTGCCTTGCCCTCGATGATTTTTTTCTCAAGGTCAAAGCTCAGATGGCAATGAAAGCAGGCTGCATCGGCCCTGTACAGGTTTCGTCCTACCATGGCAGGCTGCGTGGGATGATAAAGCAGATTGCCCTTTTTGTCCATCATCCATGCATATCCCCTCGCTCCGGCCTTGACTCCGCTCACAAAATCATTGGCGATGTCCTCTATCTTAAAGCGGAAAAATGCCACGTAAGCCAGGGCCCCTTGCTTGTATACAGGCGAAACAATGGAGAGGAAAGATGTCGTTTCGAGCAGACGAGTAGTGTTGGGCTCCATGCCCTGGGCAGCAGCAATCATGTCCTTCATGGAGGGCTTCATTATCTGACGGTCCCCCTGGTAAAAGAACAGCTTGCCGCGTTCCCCGACTAATCCGAACTTCTTGTCAAGGCTTTCCTTGTGAAAGCTCGCCAGTTTTTTTGTCACTTTAGGGAGGTCAGTGTTACTCCTGATATCGGATTCAGACATGAGGTGAGCAATCAAGACCAGTTCTTCTCTTTCTTCTTGAATAAATGATTTTATATTTTCAGTAATAAGCCTGGAATGCAAAAGCTGCTGCCGGTTGAACTGTTCGGCCATGTCCATCTGCAAGGACTGCTGGAAAAAAATATTCAGCGTTATAAGGCCCGAAATTACAGCTATGAGGATAGCGATTATAAGAATGTGGCTTTTCATTTAATCAGCAGTTTTGCATAGGCTTCCGCTATAAGATCGCCATCGCCAAAAGACGTCAGCCTGGCCTTCGCCTGAATGAGGCGTCTGCCTTGTTTGACTATTTCGGCTTCGATATGAGACCGCTGCCCCGACAGCAATGGTTTCCTGAAGCGCACATCAATAGCAGCGGTAACAGGGGACAATCCGCAGTTCAGCGCGGCCTGTATCATTGCTTCGTCGAGAAGGGCCGTGATGACGCCGCCGTGGGTAATATTTGTATAGCCCTGATGGAATGCAGAGGGAGTGAATTCAGAAGTGATTTTGCCCTCAATCACGCTGAAGGAGAGCTTTAGTCCGTAAGGGTTATTTTTGCCGCATACAAAACAATTGCCGTCATCTTCAAGTTTCATGTTTATTCAGCGCCGTAACAACCGGCGCATTACGCTATTTGTTCATCATCTCCAGGAACTCGCTGTTGCTCTTTGTCCCTTTGAGCTTGCTAAGCAGGAACTCGACGCTTTCGACAGTGCTCAACGGGTTCAGCACCTTTCTGAGAATCCACATCTTGTTCAGAATGTCCCTGTCAACAAGCAGTTCCTCTTTCCTGGTCCCGGAGGAGTTGATGTCGATGCTCGGGAATATCCTCTTGTCCACAAGTTTACGGTCGAGATGCAGTTCCATATTGCCGGTGCCTTTGAATTCTTCAAAGATGACATCGTCCATGCGGCTGCCGGTATCGACGAGAGCGGTTGCCAGAATGGTAAGGCTGCCGCCTTCCTCAATGCTCCTGGCTGTGCCGAAAAACCTCTTGGGTCTCTGTAACGCATTAGCATCAAGACCTCCGGACAGCACCTTGCCGCTGGTGGGAGTAATTGCGTTATAGGCCCTTGCAAGCCTCGTTATACTGTCAAGCAGAATCACCACGTCTTTTTTTGTTTCGACCAGCCTCTTGGCCCGTTCAATAACCATCTCGGAGACCTGGCAATGCCGCTGCGGCGGCTCGTCAAAGGTTGAACTTATAATCTCAGCGCCGCTCACCTGCCTCTTCCAGTCGGTGACTTCTTCCGGCCGTTCGTCGATGAGGAGAATTATAAGATGTATTTCCCTGTGATTAAACGTTATGGCCTTGGCAATGGATTGCAGCAGCATTGTCTTTCCGGTCCTCGGCGCCGCAACAATCAGACCTCGCTGTCCCTTTCCTATAGGGGCCGTCAAGTCCATCACCCTCATCGAAAAGTCGTTGTCATATTCAAGGCTGACTTTCTCAGTCGGATAGTACGGGGTAAGATTATCGAATAGAGGCCGGTTCACATTCCGCTCGATAGATTCATTATTGATGCTCTCTACCTTCAAAAGGGCGAAATAGCGCTCATTGTCCTTTGGCGGCCTGATCTGGCCCGATACATAATCTCCTGTGCGCAAGCTGAATCGCCGTATCTGAGACGGTGATACATATATATCGTCGGGGCTGGGCAAATAGCTGTAGTCGGGAGAACGCAGAAAGCCGAAGCCGTCAGGCAGTATTTCCAGCACCCCTGCCCCGTAAACGCTCCCCGCTTTCTCTGCCTGCGCCTGCAGGATGGCGAATATCATTTCCTGCTTTCTAAGCCCTGACGCACCCTCTACGTTCAGTTCCTTGGCGAGACCGGCGAGTTCATCAATTGTTTTTTCTTTTAATTCTGAAATTGCGATGTGGTTTTCCATCTGTTTTTTCCTCTCTAGGGATGTCATGATTAAAGCCTCAAAAGTCTAAAAGACCGAACTGGAAGAAGAAGGTTCATTATAGTCTGATATATGCCCGGTTACAATCTGTAATTTATGGTTGCCCCTAATTCAGGCTGGATGATAATTAGATTACTCTGCCGGATTCCAATACTCAAATTTCCTCAGTGATTTATCGTCGCGCAACGCGTGGACTGGTGATGTATACGTTATTAGAATACATAATGCGGCGAGCTTTGTCAACAGTCAGTCACCACTCTTGTCATGATCAATGCCGAGATGGAATCTGTGCAAAAACCGATGGTATATCGGCGCAAAAAGCACGGCAACAAAGGTAAGAAACGCTACACCGCTGAATAGCGCATAAAAGGCGGCAAATAATTTTCCCCCCGTCGTATCCAAATGATCTACCGGTCCCATGCCCGTTAAAATCATTGAAGCATTCAGGAAAGAATCAATCCAGAGAAGCTTCCCAAAAATATGATAACCAATCGTTCCTATCCCGATTGACGCGATTAAAATAATCAGCGAGAAACTTAAATACCGCATCTGCCGGTACATGAATTCCCTTCGACTGATTAATGGCTTCTTATGATGTTCCAACATTGTCGTTCACCTGTTGCCGCAAACTTTACCATTATAGCATCAAACACCTTCAAGTATATCTTCCGCCCCAGAGATTCAATTTAATATATACCAATTCTCCGAAAGTCCTTATTGCGTCTTTAACAGGTCTGATCCTGCTCTCTGATGAATCATACCAGCTGACCGGCACCTCTCTGGTCGAAAAGCTCAGAAGACGGGCTATCGCAAGAAGCTCCATGTCGAAACCGAAACGGTTTACCTTCATGCGGCTGAATATCTCTTTTGCCGCCCCATGTTGAAAGGCCTTAAACCCGCACTGCGTGTCTTCAATGCCGTCCAGCAGGAAGAACTGGATCAATTTATTGGCCAATCTCCCGATCAATACCCTATACCCGGGCTGCCTGACTACTATATTGCTCCCCGGGATATAGCGCGACCCTATGACCACCTGATTATCTTTTAACAGGGGATAGACTTTTCCAAACTCCTCTATAGGTGTCGAATTATCAGCATCACTGAATAAAATATATTCACCGCGACTCTCCTCTACGCCCTTTTTAACCGCGTAGCCCTTCCCCCGATTCGGATGATATTTTATAAGACTCAAAGCACCTACCTCATTCCTGAGCCCCTCTACTATGCCTGCCGTATTATCACTGCTGCCGTCATCCACCACTATTATCTGTCTGGTCAGCGGTTTCCCGAGGAAATACCCGTTAATGCTCTCTAAAGTCCTTTCTATTCTCCCTTCCTCGTTATATGCAGGAACAATGACGCTTACGTCATAATCGTATTTGTCTACGTGCGGAACATAGAATATCCGGTCTTTGAAGGTCCAGTATTTGTTGCTCAGGAAATTCCAGGTCAGGACCAACCCGGATGTAATAAGTTTGGCTGCCATATACCAGATCCTGAGACCGTAAACAAAAAAAGCCATGCAGATTTCTGTCAAGAGGAGCCCGGCAATCGACACAAGCAGAAATTTAATGAATTGTTTACGGATATTGCTGCTTCTATTTTGGAAAGTCCAGTACTTGTTCAGAATAAAATTGTTAATTACGGCAAGCATGAAGGATATGGCGGCAGCCACAAGCAAATGAATCTGAAGGAGATCGACAAACACATAAAGGGATGCCAGGTCGATCGCTGTTCCCAGGCAACCTACAATTGCATACTTAAAAAAAACGGAGTATTTCGGGGTTATAACTTCTCTCATTGCCTTGGCCCGGCGTTACTTTAACTAATATATAATAAAGAAGCATGTGAATTTGATACAAGCTGCTTCTTTGTTTTTTTGTTTCTGTGGGGTGGTATAGTATCTGAGACGCTTTAAGTTGCCGGAGGGGAATTGATGAAGAAGAAGTTTGCGGCGGTTTTTTGCTTCGCACTCGTCGCAGCGTTCACGACTGCATGCAAGGGGAATCGGAATGAAGGGTTCGTTCCCTCCAAAGTTGTTCAGGTGGAGGCAGGGAACGTAGACTTCATCGGACCTGTGAAGGCACCCTTAAACACGCCTATCAGGACATATGGCTGGGCAGCCGAATTGCAAGCTGGAAATGTGACGAATGTGCTTGTGGTTGTCTGCGATGGAAAACAGGTGCCTGCGACCCTGAAAATGTCCGGAAGCCGCCCCGATGTTGCAAAAAACTTTCTTAATGACAACTTCGAAAAAACCGGGTGGGAGGGGGTTGTGCCGGCCTCTTCTCTAGGCATAGGTAAGCACAAGGTAGAGTTTTACGCGCTCCTTTCCGACAATACCTTTGCGCCCCTGCACTGCGGCGCGTTTAAGTACTGCGAAGTGGAAGTAATCAATTAAGATACCGGCAGCCTTTCAGTAGTTTGCCTTGACACCTTCAGACTGGCGGCCCAAAGAACTATCGTACTAAATAACACGAGACCAAAATCCCGGAGATAGAGTAAAGGACCTCTATCAATAGATGTGAGAATATGGCTGAGTGCAATAAACCAGAAAAAAAGCTTCCACAGGGTCGGCATGCTGCCAAAAGAGTACCGTTCCCACAATAGCGCAACCAGAAGCATCACAAGGGGGATGGCCATTGACACATAGTGCGGATGGAAGACAGGACTCGCTATACACAT
>JADFXI010000066.1:0-6326 GCA_015233655.1 Nitrospirota bacterium
ATTTTTAACAGGGCGATTGCAAAACAGCATGACCTTGTCATCAAGGACATAGAGCCTCCTGACGTTGTGAAGTTGCTTCCGGAGTGGTTCAGGAGAAAAGTTTCCAGGGGGATTTTTATCATTCTTTTGCCGATAATAATGGCCCTTGAAACGGTCGTGACTTCTCCAAACTGGGAATAACTGACACTGTTTACAAGTTTCAAAACCTTTGATGTCAAGGCATAATCTTTCAGTACAATATTGGCAAATTCAGAAACCGAAGTGTCTTCAGCCGTTTTAAACTGATTAATGTTATTGATAGTATTGGACATCGCCGGAAAATCGCTCTGTTCCTGCAATTTTTTGAGGACAAGGTTTTTTGCGTTGGGTTTATCTTGCACCTTTTGCAAATATGCCTCCTATCATTAGTAATCTATTGTAACAGAAATGTAACAAACAACTAAAGATAGAATTTCTTTCCATCAATCGGTTAATTCTTGAAAGTGGTCATTTTTGCCAGTGTGTTCTCGAGCCTGACAGCTTCATCTACGATTATCTGTACATATTTCCATTCTTCAGACGACGGATCCAGGGCCGCTGAAAGTTTTTTTGCAAAGCCTCCGACAGCCATAAGAGGGTTCCTTATCTCATGCGCAACGGCCTGCAGTGTATCTTTTATGTCCGGCCGGTTCTTGAAGTCGCCTATCTGCTCAAAAGACGGCAGCCCATGCTTCGATACCTTTTCCTGCAATTCCAGCATTTTCCCCGAGAGTTCACCGAGTGACAGATTTGCTTTTTCGACAAGCCCTATAAGATCCTTGTCCCTGTTCATATCAACCTTGAGCCCTTCGGCAACACCCTGTACCTCATTAAAAGTAGAGACGAGAATATCCGTAAGAACGTCCTGAGCAATGCCGTAAATCTCTTCAGCCTTGAGCAGCAGCGGTCCCCACTCGATCGATTGCTCGCAAATAAGAGCGGAGAATTCACGCGCCATTTCAGATATCAGGGCCAAAGGGGGTACTTCAGCGGTTATTGATTCTATATTATAAACATGCTGGCATTCGACAATAGCTGACGGAAACTTCCAGTAATCCAGCGCAGCGGCCCCTATCTCTCTGTGGTCCATGCCGTAATGCTCTTTCTCCCATTCAAGGAGCTTATCCAGCGGATATATATCCAGATTTCCGTCAATCTCCCTGCCCTTAACAAACATATCAAAGAAAATGAGCATCCCTATCTCAAGGATCAGCCCTGCGACAAATGCCTCTTCAGGATCGCAGTTGCGAAGCCTTTGTGCAATAGATTTTGCGAGCAGCGCCTGGTAAAGAGAAGACCGCCAGAATCTTTCGTAATCCATAATACCCGACTTGCCCATCGGGAACGTATCTCTCAGCGACAGCGACAATGCCATAACTCTCAGATGTGTAACGCCTATTCTCATTATGGCCTGTTCCACGCTCAAGACAGGGTCTACAGGCCTGAAAAAAGCGCTGTTTGCTATCCTGAGCAAACGCACCGTAAGTCCAGGGTCCATTTCAATAAGGTCTGCCATGTCATTAAGGGATGATAATTCATTGGATGCTATTTCGACGAGTTTCAGCGCCACAGAAGAGAGCGAAGGCAGCGAATAGCCGGACTTGATTCTGGCGATTATATCTTCCCTGGATAATCTGTCCACAGTGTTTAAAAGTAACAGATATACTGTGCACTGTCAACCTGCGGTAAAACTTTTATATCTGCACCTCGTATGTAGTATAATTCAAAATACTGCTGTTTAAAGCGAGGTCTTGGCCGTGCCGGAACAGACTCCATTGATGAAGCAATATTACAGCGTAAAGGAAAAATATCCTGATGCCGTAGTGTTTTTCAGGCTGGGTGACTTTTACGAGATGTTTGAGGATGACGCGAAGCTGGCTTCAGGCATATTGCAAATTGCGCTGACCACCAGGGACAAGAACAAGGATGAGCCTACGCCAATGTGCGGAGTGCCGTACTTCTCGGTAGATACATATGTGTCGAAACTTATTAAAGCAGGCCATAAAGTCGCGATTTGCGAACAGGTCGACGACCCCAAGCAGGAAAAGGGAATAATACAGCGGGAAGTCGTGCGGGTCATAACCCCTGGCACCCACATTCCTGAAGAGCCCAAACAGAATACGTACATAATGAGCGTACTGACGCGCCAGGGCAAGCTTGGAATTGCGATCGCCGACTTATCTACAGCCGAATTCACTGTATATGAGACTGACAAGCCCCTTGAAGATGAACTGTCAAGGTACGAGCCGAGAGAAATACTATGCCCTCAAAGCATGAAAGAGGACCTTCAATACGAGGAACTGTCGAGAAGATATTATATTTCATGGCATGACGACTGGTATTTCGATTTTGCCGAAGCATACAAGGCGCTGCTGGCTTGTTTCAAGGTATCCTCTCTCGATGGCTACGGATTAATCGGCATGGATACCGCTGTCTCTTCGGCAGGGGCCCTAATAAGCTATCTTGAGGCAACGCAAAAATATCTGCCCTTCAAGAAAATTGGGGTGCTTAACCAGTCTGATCACATGTTCCTGGATGCGGTGACCATTCGTAATCTTGAGATTACACACAACCTGAAAGACGACGCGCTCGAAGGCTCGCTTCTGTGGATACTGGATGAAACTCTTACACCAATGGGAGGGAGGTTCCTCAGAAGCGCTTTGACCAAACCGCTGCTGTCTTCAGCTGAGATCATCAGGCGGCAGGATGCTGTCCACTCCATGATAGACGATTATGAGATTATGGAGGAACTCAGGACTATATTGAGGAAGATTCAGGACATAGACCGCCTGGTGGCCCGGGTAGTCGCACGTTCCGCAGGTCCGCGGGATGTTGTGGCCCTCAAAGACTCAGTTGAGTATCTCCCGGAAATTAAGAAGTGTCTCGGCTCATCCCAGAACTCCTATGTGAGAGAGATTGCCAAAGAAATACCCGAATTTATTGAACTCGCCGACTTGATAGATTTCAGTATTGTTGAGAACCCTCCTGTCAGCCCGAAAGACGGCGGCATACTCAAAAAAGGCTTTAACAAAGAGGTAGATGAACTGCGAAGAATCTCAGTAAGCGGCAAGGATTTCATTGCAAAACTCGAAGCCGATGAAAGACAGAGGACAGGCATTAATTCACTTAAAGTCGGCTTCAACAGAATATACGGCTATTTTATCGAAGTCACGAAATCGAACCTCCATCTCGTTCCAGGCGATTACATGCGCAAGCAGACACTTGTTAACGGCGAGAGGTTCATAACCTCTGAACTCAAGGAATACGAGACGAAGGTTTTAGGGGCCGAGGACCGTCTTAAAGAGCTTGAGTACAATCTTTTCCTTACGATTATCGATGCAATACAGAAATACTCGACAAGACTCATGAATGCATCACATCAGATTTCGCTCGCGGATTTTCTGCTGGCCCTAGCCGTTGCCGCAAAGCGACATGATTATTGCAAGCCTCTGATTTCTGATGACGACGTGCTTCAAATAACCGATGGAAGGCATCCGGTCATCGAACGTCTGATAAATACCCGCTCAATGTCATCGGCAGATGAGAAATTCACTCCGAACAATACACTTATGGACTGCACGGAAAACAGGCTGATCGTCATCACTGGACCGAACATGGCCGGGAAATCCACATATATGCGGCAGATCGCCCTCATTGTTCTGATGGCCCAAATCGGCTCTTTTGTCCCTGCGTCTGACGCAAAGATCGGGATTGTAGACAGGATCTTCACCCGCATAGGGGCCTCTGATTTTATCAGCAGAGGGCAGAGCACTTTTATGGTTGAAATGGTTGAAGCCGCCAACATCCTCAATAACGCAAGCGCCAAAAGCCTTGTACTGCTTGACGAAGTAGGCAGGGGGACCAGTACCTTTGACGGAATCAGCATAGCATGGGCAGTCGCCGAATACCTGGCTTCGGAATTAAAGGCGCGGACGCTTTTTGCTACGCACTACAACGAACTTACCGAGCTGGCGTTGACTATGGACGGCATTAAAAATTACAACGTCGTTGTAAGAGAATGGGGAGACGAAGTTATATTCCTGAGAAAGATCGAAGCAGGGTCTGCTGATAAGAGTTACGGCATCCAGGTAGGCAGACTCGCCGGACTTCCTGCTGTTGTAGTTGAACGCGCAAAGGCCGTGCTCGACATGCTCGAAAAAAAGGAATCGAAAGCGCTGCTTCCGCGCAATGCCCAAATGGACCTCTTCTTTACCGGTGATCCGGTCACAGCAGAGCTTCTTTCCCTCGACGTTGACTCGCTCTCGCCCCAGAAGGCATTAAAAAAGCTGCTTGAACTCAGAAAAAAGGCCGAGGAGGCGTTATGATTGTTGTGGGCCTTACCGGGAATTACGGCATGGGTAAAAGCACGGTATCAACCATGTTCAGGGAGCTTGGGGCCGTTACAATTGATACGGACGCCCTGGTCGGCGAACTGCTGAATGCTCCTGAAGTGATCGATGAAATCAGGGACACCTTCGGTGAAACCGTTGTCAGAGACAATTCTGTTGACAGGAAAATGCTCGCTGACACAGTCTTCGACTCACCATCACGCAGAATATCCCTCGAAAACATCCTTCACCCACGCGTTTTTAAGAAAATTGAAGAAAGATTATCTGTCGTCGACAAACAGGCCCTTGTGATCATCGAAGTACCATTGCTATATGAACGATGCTATCAAAACAGGTTCGACAAGATTATTACTGTATATACGTCAGAAGAGACAGCCCTGCGGAATTTGTCCGAAAAGGGCATAACTGAAGAAGCGGCCCTTAAGCGTCTGAAAAATCAGTTTCCCATAGCTATGAAAGTCAGCCGTGCCGATTATTCTATAGATAATAGCAGCGGCCTAGACGACACCAGGCAGCAGGTCAGGAATATCTACCTCGAATTATCAGCCATGGCAAGAGGCGTCAGCAGCGGCCTGTCAGGCAATATTCATGGAAATAATTAAGGACCTCGCCGCTAGGCTTGCCTACGATAACCCTGTGGTTACCATCGGCAATTTTGACGGCATTCATCTGGGACATCAAAAAATATTCAGTTGTGTAGTTGCCAAGGCCCAAGAGATCTCCGGCACCCCCATAGCGATAACGTTTCACCCCCATCCCGTGCGGGTCCTTGCACCCGAAAGGGGGCTTAAACTTATAAGCATACTTGATGATAAAAAAGCATTTATACAAAGGATGGGAATAAAAGTCCTCATTTGCATCAGTTTTGACAAAGACTTTGCTCACACTGATCCCGATACCTTTATAAGGAATATCCTTGTTGATGCCATAGGCGCGAAATGGGTCATAGTAGGACATAGTTATTCCTTCGGGAAAGGCAAGAAGGGCACAACATCAACGCTCAGGGTTAAGGGGAAAAAATATGGATTCAAGGCGCATGTGGTGAGGTCCGTAAAAGTTTATGGCGATGTCGTAAGCAGCAGCAGGATACGCAGCCTCTTACTAAGGGGAAGAGTATGCGAAACCTCCAGGATGTTGGGAAGGGCCTATCACATAAGCGGCACAGTTATAAAAGGCGCAGGCAGAGGCGACGCTTTGCTTAAGACGCCCACTGCTAATATTGCGACTGCAAACGAGCTGATACCAAAAGAGGGAGTCTACGCAGTGAGGGTATCTCTGAAAGGACAGAAGCAGGTTTATGACGGCGTGGCTAATATAGGAAGCAACCCTACCTTCGACGGAAAAACAGTGAGCTACGAAGTGCATCTTTTTGATTTCAACAGAAACCTTATTGGAGAACAGTTGCGGCTCCACTTTATTGACAGGATCAGGGAAGAAAAAAAGTTCACCTCCGTGCAGGAACTCAAAGATCACATCGACCGGGACATAATCCAGGCCAAGAAGATACTTTCATCACGAAACGACCTGCTTTTTTTGTAGAAAGCTGCGATACGGCCTCAGCATATGAAGCCGCATCGCTATCGCAGTGATATAACAGTCAAACTTACTTCGGTCCTTCCTCTTTCCGCTCTTCCCTTTTGCGGTCAGGAGGCAGCGGTTTGGGCTCAGGCTGACGCTGCAGTCGTTTCTCTGGCTGGGGCTGCTCCATCTTCTGTGGCGGCTGCCCAGGTCGCTGAGGCTGCAGTCTCTTATCTTGCTGGAGCTTTTGTGCAGGCTGCCCAGGCTGTTGAGGCTGCAATCTCTTATCTTGCTGAAGCTTTTGTGCGGGTTGGGGTTGACCAGGCTGCTGCAGACGGCCAGGGCCGGGAGGCGTTTGCAGTTTACGCTGTTCCTGTCCGCCTTGCAGTGGCGGCCTTTGCGGATGAGGCTGCTGTCCAAGTGGTGGTTGAGGCGGCCTTC
>JADFXI010000066.1:6336-16940 GCA_015233655.1 Nitrospirota bacterium
GGCTGCCCCTGTAGCCGTTGATGAGGCTGCTCCGGTCCTCTTGGCGGTAATTCCCCGCGTTCTATTGCGCGCCGCCGATCCTGCATCACGTCCGCATTCAACTCATGCTTGTACCATTCGTAATGGTTCCAGTGCCTTATCCTCTCCCACTCCCTCCAACGAACAAGCGCATCATGATATTGAATTCTGTAATAATCCTGAGGCAGATAAAGAGGATAATCGGGAGGAACATTCATAATCAAAACCGGGACAGTTGCAGCGGCAACAGCGAGCCACTCTCCATTATAGACAGAGGCCCGAAACCAGGCGCCCTTATAGTGTCTATACCAGACGCCCCGAAAAAAATACATGCCTGCCATATCCGGGACCATATAAACATAGCCGGCGCCGCTCGGAACAACTATCAACTCAGGCTGGGCGGTAAATTGGACTGGCGGAGGAAGTGCAATGCCAATATCTATGTTGACTCCGGCATCTACGCTCGATGCGGATGCGCCAAAAATAAAAGCAATAAGGCAAATGAAGCATAGAACTTTACTCATCATATGGCCCCCTTTTTGAACAGTTCCTGCACTTTCAAGTAATATACTGAAAATAATATAATTGTGCAATCAGACATCTAATGGGTCCACATCCACAATAATTTTTGCAACTTTTAACTTTCCAAGTTTTCTTAGCAGGGACTTGGCTTCGTCATGCAGCGCCGTCCTCTCTTTTGATTTCATGAGCACCTGGATACAAAAATGATACTTTTTGGAATGATACGGAAGCTCCACCGGGCCGAACACTTCAACATTACTTGTGTCCAGGCCGGCGGCAACCCGCTGGACTTCAATCAGCAGCTTGCCCGGCTCATTCCGGACCGGCAAAGTGAAAAGTATGAGCCTAGAATATGGGGGATTATTGAATTCTTTTCGCTGTGACAATTCGTATCGGTAAAAGCCGCTGAAATCATAGGAGCGAATGAATCTAAGCACTTTGTTCTGAGTCAATTTGGTCTGAAGAAAAAGAGTGCCCTCATTACTGACCATTTGGGCCACAGCCATGATTTCCTGAATCGCCCTCTCGTAAAGCCTGAAGTCGGGCCGCAAAAGAAGCGCGTCCATGTTCAGAAAAGCGGCTGCGCCAAAAGGCTTTTCTTCCCCGTCTCTCTTATATGCAAGTCCCTTGGCATAGCCGGTCCCCACAACCAGCGGGGCAAGTTCAGCGCTTCTCTCAGTATAAGCAGTGAGTGCGGTCCTGCCTTTCTCGATCACAAGGGCTTCGGCTTTCAACAGGACTCCCACCTGTTCCTTGACGCGGTCTATTCCGGCGCCATACGCTTTTATCTCTACACCGCTGCAATTAGCACACGATTCCGAAACTCCCTGCATAACGCCGCAATACCGGCATTTGAGAGCATCTTCATTCTTGTAATAAATAAGCGGCACATCGCAGGTCCTGCACCGTTCTACAAACCCGCACTCTTCACATCGCAG
Source organism: Nitrospirota bacterium (assembly GCA_015233655.1). GTDB lineage: Bacteria > Nitrospirota > Thermodesulfovibrionia > Thermodesulfovibrionales > Dissulfurispiraceae > JADFXI01. The sequence continues at coordinate 7,815 of JADFXI010000066.1, forward strand.
AAAGGAATATCCTTTGTTGCTTACCAAAAAAAGGAAACGTTTCCCACGCGCAGTAAGGTTGCCGGCCTCCTTGATGATTTCCGGGGCCAAAAAAAGACTGGTGCCTCCGGTTTTAAGGGGCACGATCTTTATTTTAGGGCGGACCTGACCCTGTTCCGTACCTGCCATCTGGTTAAGCATCACATATTTGCCTATAGCCGTGTTGTATACCGATTCTACCGATGGACAAATTGAAGAAAGCAGCACAGTGGCCTTTTCGTAAAAACCCCTCATAACAGCAACATCTCTGCCGTTATACCTGAGTCCCTCTTCCGCCTTATAGGAACGGCTGTGCTCGGACAGCACGGCGATGAAAGAGACTTTTCTCAGGGGCGCAAGAACAGCCGAGCGAGTTCCAACGATAATATCAGACGCGCCGCTCATTATTCTTCTGATCGTTGCGGCTGTTTCTTTCCTTCCTAGTTTGCTGTGAAGCACGCAGACCCGCTCACCAAAAAGGCCGAGCAGGGCCGGCAATATGGACTCCAACTGTGCAATTTCAGGCACAAGTATGACTGCGTTGGATAGAGAGCCCCTAAGATAAGTCAGTGTCGCGGTCAACAATGACTTTTCGTCGACAGACGACCCTGCGTGGTATAGAAATGAGCGGTAGCCGTTGAGTCTCATGCTCTCGCAGATCGCTTCTAATGCCGGATTATTCGCCACTGGTGAAAATGAGGACGGCACAGACCCCTCGATAGAGGCACGCTCTATTTGTCCGTCTTCAGGTCCGCGTATCACATGTGCTGCGATTTCATCAAAGAAACCGCTTCTCAGGGCATTTCCGACAGGACTTAGATAGTAGTCAGCCAACCATTGATGAAATGCAATAGCGCTTGATGACATCACCCGCTTATAGATGTTCTGAACTGCCTTTATGTTCTTTTTCAGTGTCACTTCAGGCTCGTTGCATGTGTTCACAACGAGACCTGCAATGCTCCTGCCGATAAGCGGAGCGCGAACTATTCTTCCGGTCATATCAGAAGGGGCGCCCGAAGGCAGTTCATAGGTGAGAAGAGGCATTTTTAATGGGAAAGCCACGTTTACATACATGCTTTAAAGATATATAATAGGGTAAAGGGATTACAAGGTAAATGTGCCGTTCGGTTGACATTAGCAATGTAAAACGAGTAGACTTTTTTTAGAAGTTGCATCTGAAAGCAGTGTATTACTAGGAGAAAAAAAGATGTTTGAAAAGTTCACTGAAAGAGGCAGAAAAATCATTATATACGCCAAGGAAGAAGCCGAGAGGCGGAACAACGACTATTTGGGTACAGAGCATCTCCTGCTGGCTATATTAAGAGAGGAAGACAGTGTCCCTTTGACCATTATTAAAAAAATGGGGCTCACTGTTGATGAAATAAAATTCGAGGTCGAAAAAAACCTGCCCATCGGCGGCAATATTCTTACGTTCGGCGATATCCCGTTCACCCCTCGCGCCAAGAAAGTGCTTGAACTCGCCATTGAAGAAGCCAGGCTATTAGGTCATAACTATATCGGGAGCGAGCACCTTCTTTTAGGAATAATAAGAGAGGATGAAGGCGTTGCTGGAAAAATCATTAGAAACCTCGGGGCGAACCTGCTTGCAGCGCGGCAACTCACGATCAACCTTGCGATTAAACCTCAGTTCCAGCAGCCCAGCCAGAAAGAACGGAGAAAAACCAATACCCCTGCCCTGGATGAATTCGGGAGAGACTTAACATTGCTCGCCATAGAAGGCAAGCTGGACCCGGTCATAGGGCGCGAAGATGAAATAGAGCGTGTCTTGCAAATATTGGGACGAAGGATAAAAAACAATCCTGCCATTATCGGCGAGCCGGGCGTGGGCAAGACTGCAATTGTTGAGGGACTTGCGCAGAAAATAGTTGCAAGTGACGTTCCTGACAGCCTTATCGGAAAGAGAATTATTTCACTCGACCTTGGAGCGCTGATTGCCGGCACAAAATACCGTGGCCAGTTTGAAGAAAGGCTAAAGGCCGTCATGCGTGAAATACTCCAGTCCGAGAACATAATATTGTTTATCGATGAGTTCCACACACTTATAGGTGCCGGGGCTGCGGAAGGCTCAGTCGATGCCTCGAATATGCTGAAACCGGCCCTCTCAAGGGGAGAGTTGCAGTGCATCGGCGCAACCACTCCGGATGAGTACAGAAAATACATAGAGAAAGACGGCGCCCTGGAGCGCAGGTTCCAGTCCATTTACGTTCAGCCGCCGGCTGTGGATACCACCGTGGAAATACTGAAGGGGTTGCGCCCTCGCTATGAAAATCATCACAAAGTCAAGATTACCGATGAATCAGTAATAGCTGCGGTCAAGTTGTCTGACCGCTATATTACTGACAGGTTCCTGCCTGACAAGGCAATAGATGTAATAGATGAAACCGGCTCCAGGATAAAGCTTAAGAGGGCCACCATGCCGCAGGAACTGCGGGACATGGAAAACGAGTTGATCCAGTTATCAAAAGAAAAAAGTCTTTATGTGCGTCTGCACGACATTGAACGGGCGCAGACCATCAGAACACAGGAAGACAAATTGAAAAAGACCTACGAAATTCAGTACAAGAAATGGAAGGACTCACTGAATAAAGAGGTGCCTGCCGTAAGCGAAGAAGATGTCTCTTATACGGTTTCAAAGATGACAGGCATTCCGCTTCACAAGCTTGAAGAAACAGAATCGGAAAAGCTCTTGAAAATGGAGGAAGTTTTACATAACCGCATAATCGGACAAGACGAAGGCATAAGAGCAGTTGCGAGGGCCATCAGGAGGTCTCGCGCAGGACTTAAGAGCAAGAACAGGCCTATAGGCTCATTCTTCTTCCTGGGGCCTACCGGCGTCGGCAAGACAGAGCTTGCCAAGGCCCTGGCTGAATTTATGTTCGACGATGAAACCTCTCTTATCAAAGTCGACATGTCTGAGTACATGGAGCGTTTTAACGTGTCGCGCCTTACTGGAGCACCTCCAGGCTACGTGGGGTATGAGGAGGGAGGCCAGTTGACGGAGAAAATCCGCAAGCGCCCCTATTCGGTAATACTCTTCGACGAGATCGAAAAGGCGCATAAGGACATATTCAATACCCTTCTGCAGATTTTGGACGAGGGAGTGCTGACGGACAGCTATGGCAGAAAGATTGATTTCAGAAACACTATCATCGTCATGACATCCAATCTGGGGGCGCGGATTATTGAAAAGGCGACGCCTCTTGGATTTTACAGCGCTTCTTCGGCAGACAGTTATGCAAAGATCAAAGACAACGTGCTGTCGGAACTGAAGAAGACCTTTAACCCGGAGTTCTTGAACCGCGTTGACGAGACGGTGGTTTTCCATCAGCTTGAGAAGACACACTTGCTGTCCATAATTGATCTGCTTCTGGTCGAGACCAACAAGAAGCTGGCGGAGCACGCTTTGACAATTGAAGTGGCGCCTGAGGTAAAAGACTGGCTGCTCAATAAATATTATCAGCCCACTTATGGAGCCAGACCGATGCGCCGGGCTATTTACCGCGAAATAGAGGACCCTCTTTCTGAAGACCTGATAAAGAACAGGTTCAAGGATACTTCCATAGTAAGGGTCGTGCTGGAGGCTGACAAGATTATTTTCAAGGAAGCCGAGAGTTCGATGCTTGTTTCAGTCAATTGATGCGGCTGTGAAATCCAAAGGTGTCATTCTCGCAGTTGTTCTAATCGCAGGCTTTCTGGGGGTTTTTTTTCTTTCAAAAAACCTGGAACATCCCGCTACAAAGGCCAGCGTCGGCCTCGATGCACCGCCTTTCCAGGTTAAAGACACCGATGGCAGGTCATGGAGTCTTGCCGATCTGAGAGGAAAAGTCGTCCTTTTGAATCTATGGGCCTCCTGGTGTGATACCTGCAAAGAAGAACTCCCGTCCATTCAAAACCTGATCAATACTGAAAAAGGAAACGATAAACTGATCTTTATATCCGTTTTGTACAAGGACGACCCCCTTAAAGCACTGTCATACATGAAGGAGCATGGTTTTGCCTTTCCAGTGCTTATCGACACAGCTAATATAGCGGGCGTATACGGCATTACGGGAGTGCCGGAGACATTTGTAATCGATAAGAGAGGAATTGTCAAACAAAGAGTAGTCGGTCCCCTGCAATGGGATTCTTCTGACGTAAAAGCCGTGCTTACACGCCTAGAAAATGAATGAGGCGCAGAGTGCCCACCCCGCCTGAACAGGCGCTACTTCTTGTCGGAACACTATTTTCCAGGCCGGACATCTATCCCAAAGCGCTGCGCTGTCTCGAAGAATGCTTCGGAGAGGCCATAATGGAAAGCCCCATGATAGAATGGGATTTTTCAGAGCATTATAAAGAGGAACTGGGCGGGCCGATATTCCGCCGTTTCATTTTTTTCAGGAAGCTGATAGAACAGGACCATCTGTCCGCATGCAAACTAAAAACCTGTGAAATCGAAAACAGCCTGTCCGATGATGGAAAAAGGACGATAAACCTGGATCCCGGCTACCTGACCGTAGCCAAACTCGTGCTGGCCTCTACCAAGGACTACTCGCACCGCCTATACCTGACCGACGGGATCTTTGCTGAAGTGACCCTCTCATACAGCAAAGACAAAGGGAAATATACTCCTTTCTCATACACCTACCGGGATTACTACGATGAACGTTACCTGCGTCTTTTCTCCATCGCAAGATCTCTGCTCATTTTTCTCTCCAGGGGATGATCACAGCAACAGCAGCAGACTCATCATTGAAATGTTCCAGATTATATCTATCGGTGCATGAAGCTCGCAGGTGGCATCCAGCAACAGGTTAACTCGCGCTTCAAACTCTTCGTCTGCGGCCCAAAGGATAACTGTGACAGGAATTCTCGCAAACGGCATCAATACAAATGCGGCGTCACCATATTGCACCGGTGTTCCGCCAAAATATGCGCCCTTCTCCCCGAAACCTTTCACATCATTGGCATATTTAGCGGCCACCTTACCCAGCGGCAAAGCATGCGAGCCCCTGAAAAAATTAAGACCGCCTGTCAGGTTTTCAGGCTTGACCAGACTGCCGCAGGGCTGGACATCCCTTGCGCTGATCAGGTACCACGGGACAGACAGTCTGAAGAAATAGCTCAGCCTGCCCAATAAAATGCTGCTGTCCGCTGCAGGACTCTCTATCATCTTTTCGACCGGATCTATAGAAAAATCCATGCCGAAGGATTTGAGGGAATACCGGCCTGTTGCTGCAACGAATTCAACGCCGGCATTCTTGCAGACAATATCCGGCTCCGCATCCCTGAGACTCATCCATGCCTTGTCTTCGCCTGATTGCATGCTGAATTATAACTTAAATAGAGACAAAATAAGGGCCTCCTGCTGAGCTTTATTCAGTCTTTTTCTTGATTTGCCTTGTGCATTTATAGTATTTTACGAAGAGGAATGGAATTTAAACCTGATAAAGACGACATTAAACTTTTCAATTTCTTAGAGACGCTATCAATAGGGATCTTCGTTCTTGACGCAAAGGGCAGTCCATATTTTGCAAATACGACAGCCCGCGAAATAATCGGCAAAGGGATTGCGGAAAACGCCGGGACAACAGCGACCTCAGAGATCTTTGACGCTTATATAGCATACACCGACCAGCCATATCCGGAAGAGAAAATGCCTCTGACCCGCGCCCTGTCTGGAGAAACCACTACAGTGGATGACATGGAAATACGCAGGAACGGCAAAAGCATCTATCTTGAGGTCACCGGATATCCAGTCTTTGACTCAAAAGGTACTCTTCTTTACGCAGTTGCGGCTTTTATTGATATTACATCACTCAAAGAGACCGTCAACCGGAATGCGGACTACATCCTTAAACTTGAAGAATACGCAAGCCAGTTGATGATTACCGAAGAAAAACTTCAGCAGTCTTACGAGACGACGAGAAACATCCTCGAAAAATCACCGCTCGGGATAGTTTTGGTGAATGAGGACGGGAGTGTGGAATACGTAAATCAGTCAATGCTCGATCTCGGCGGTGCTTCCAGAGAACAATTCAAGAGCGTGAATTTTTTTAAATTTGAGAAATACAAAGAAATTTCTCTTGACAGCCTGATAAGAGGCGTATTTAACGGGACCTCTTTCTCGACTGACGAGATCGAATACACTTCACATTTCGCCAATAAATCTTCGGTAAGAAAGTTCACCGGAATCCCTTTCAGGGAAGGTAACGAGAGTAAGGCCCTTATATTTGTCGAAGACCGCACCGAGCAGAATAAGGCCAGGAAGGTCCTGCGCGAGGCCAAAGAGGACTGGGAGAATACCTTCAACTCCATAGCGGACATGATAACTATTCATGACTGCGAATTCAATATCGCCCAGGCCAATGCGGCTGCAAGAGAAGCGCTTCACCTGGATTTGTCACAACCCGGAGCATCCAAATGTTTTGAGCACTTTCACGGACTGAAGGAGCCTCATAAGGAATGCCCGGGCTGCATCAGTCTTAAAACCCGGAAGTATTCCGTTACAGAGATGTTCGAGCCTAAACTTAACAAATTCATTGAACTTCGCGTGACCCCGCGTTTCAATGCAAAAAATGATATGACCGGCTTTATCCACGTCGTGCGCGACATCACCGAGCGCAAGAAACTTGAGCAGGAGCTGATGCATCAAGCCCTGTATGACGCCCTTACCAATCTGCCGAACAGGATACTTCTCATTGACCGTATTCAAAACCTTTATGATCACAGGAAGAGACGAAAAGATTTATTGTTTGCAGCTCTGTTTATAGACCTCGATAACTTCAAGAAGATTAATGACAGCTTCGGCCATATTGTGGGTGATGAGTTGCTTGTTTCAGTCGCAAAGCGCCTGTCCGAATGTACAAGGCCGGGAGATACCATATCCAGATTCGGCGGTGATGAGTTCGTTATACTTTTGGACGAACTCGACAGCCAGGACGATGCGATAGGTATAGCCGAACGGATTCGTCAGACGCTCGCTTCGGTTTTTTTCCTGAAAGGCCATGAGCTTTTTATCTCTGCCAGTACCGGCATAGCAATGGCCGATATTTCTGCGGACAGCCCTCAGGACCTCCTTCGCAATGCCGACATCGCAATGTACAACGCCAAGACATCAGGCAAGGCTAATTATGCCCTTTTTGACGCCAGCATGCACTCAGCGGTAATAGATTCCCTGAACATGGAAAATGACCTTCGCAAGGCCATAGCAAAAAATGAAATCACTGTGAACTATCAGCCCATAATTGACATTCATACAAAAAAAGTTGCGGGCTTCGAGGCCCTTGCACGATGGCTGCACCCCAAACAGGGACAAATAGCGCCGGGCATATTCATACCGGTCGCAGAGCAGACCGGCCTGATTGATTCCATCGGCAAATTAGTACTGAAAGACGCATGCGAAAACATTCACAAGTTGAATTCACAATTCGAACTCGATACGTCTCTCTATGTAAGCGTGAATTTGTCGGCAAAACAATTCAACAGCAGTCTTCCGCAAATTATTTCCGATGTCCTTTCAAAATCAGGGCTGGAAAGCAACAATTTGCGGCTTGAAATTACAGAAAGCACCATAATGGAGAATATTTTCGTGGCAGCCTCCATTTTGGATGAATTAAAGGGAATCGGCGTGCAGATTTATCTCGATGATTTCGGTACCGGATATTCATCACTTAATTATCTTCACAAGTTCCCCGTCAATGCGCTGAAAATAGACCCTTCTTTCACAAAAAATATTCAGGATGATGCGCAGGCACGAGAAATATTATTATCAATACAGGCGCTGACCAATAACCTGGAAATGAAAATGATAATAGAAGGCGTTGAAGATCAGTCACAGCTTACTACTTTCAAAGACCTCAACTGCCAGTATATACAAGGCTATCTGTTTTCAAGGCCGTTACCCACAGCTGAACTGTTTGCCTTCATGCAAAATTCAAAGGGATTTGTTGCACAGGTTACCGACAATACCGCCTGAGAATCGACCCTGCGCAACCGCATACGAAATGAATCAAGGAGGTCTGTCGTGAAAAAAGCAGAGGAAGCAGCCATGATAAAAGGCAGAATGGCCCAATTTGCTTTTCTCCTGCTGTATATCTTTGCAGTTTTATCGTCCGCTTTTGCAGATGATTTCAGTGAAGGCAAGACAGCATATGAAAAGCGAAACTTTAAGGCTGCATATAATCTTTTCTTAAAAGCTGCTGATCATGGACATGCCGCTTCACAATACAGTCTTGGCTTCATGTGCCAGAATGGCCAGGGTGTACGACAAAACTATAAGGAAGCCATGAAGTGGTACCGTCTTGCCGCTGACCAGGGATTCGCCAGGGCACAAAACAACATTGGTCTTATGTACCAGAATGGACAGGGAGTTTTACAGGACTATAAAGAAGCCGTGAGGTGGTACCGTCTTTCCGCCGAACAAAGTGATGTGATGGCGCAAAACAATCTTGGTGTTATGTACCAAAATGGTTATGGCGTGCTGCCAGACAATAAGGAAGCTGCAAGGTACTACAGGCTTGCCGCTGATCAGGGATATTTTATGGCGCAAAATAATCTGGGCTTCATGTACGCTAACGGTTATGGAGTGTCACAGGACTATAAAGAAGCCGCCAAATGGTACCGCCTTGCCGCTGATCAGGGAAATGCCGTGTCAAAATGCAACCTTGCAGAACTTTACGCCACAGGTATGGGAGTTAAAAAAGACCTTTTATCGGCCAAAAAGCTGGCTAAAGAAGGCTTAGCTGCAGGAGCGACTTATTGCAAAGAAGTGAAGAAAAAATATAATCTGCCGAACTGACAAACTATAATGAGCACGTTGAAGTTTATGTATTTTATCGCTTATCAGTTTGTATAACGCCCAGGCTGATGGCCGCATGAATGGCCTGCGCCCTGTTGGAGGCCTTAAGTTTCTTGTATAAATGCTTCAGGTGGGCCTTAACGGTCGACTCGGTTATATTCAAAATTTCCCCGATCTCCTGATTGCTCTTGCCCTCTTTGACCCAATATATGATTTCGATCTCGCGGTCTGAAAGATTGCCCTTGTAAGAGCTTTCCAGTGTTTCCCTTACGACATCCAGCAGTTTATCAAATGGAGCGCTCTTTTGTATG
>JADFXI010000067.1 GCA_015233655.1 Nitrospirota bacterium
TCAAAGACCTGGCGTCAGAGGCCCCCATTATCAAGCTCGTAAACATGATTATTGTCAGGGCGGTCGAAAACAGGGCGAGCGATATTCACATAGAACCCTGCGAGGATGAACTGAAAGTCAGATACCGTATCGACGGCATCCTCCATGACATAGAATCCATCCCCAAGAAACTTCAGGCTGCTGTCATATCCAGGATCAAGCTCACCGCCAAGCTGAATATCGCTGAGAGGAGGCTTCCGCAGGACGGACGTATACGTTTGAGGGTTGCTGAAAGGGAGATTGACCTCAGAATTTCGACCATACCGATTCTTTACGGCGAAAGCGTTGTCATGAGGATACTTGACAAGGAAGGCATTGTTGTTGACCTGGGGCTCATAGGTTTTTCGCAGGAAATGCTGCAGTCCGTTAATCAGCTTATAAAGAGGCCAAACGGCATAATACTTGTTACAGGGCCAACCGGAAGCGGCAAAACCACGACTCTCTACGCGGCGTTAGACAAGATCAATTCGCCCGACAAAAAAATAATCACTGTTGAAGACCCCGTAGAATACCAGCTCAAAGGCATTAATCAGATACAGGTCAAGCCTCAAATAGGACTGAATTTCTCTAACACTCTCCGACACATAGTAAGGCAGGACCCCGATGTAATCATGATAGGAGAAACAAGGGACCTTGAAACGGCCCAGATAGCTATTCAGGCAGCCCTCACCGGTCACCTTGTCTTTTCAACACTGCACACCAATGACGCCCCAAGCGCCATCACAAGACTTCATGATATGGGAGTGGAGAACTTTCTGCTTTCCTCCACTCTCAGAGGCATACTGGCACAGAGACTTGTCAGGACCATATGCCCATTATGCAAGGAGATCGATAATTCGGTTGCGCATGTCGATACCGGCGCTATTCATGTGGATGGAGCTTACAAGGGCAAGGGTTGCGAGCACTGCTCTTTTACCGGCTACCGGGGCCGTATCGGGATATTTGAACTGATGGTCGTGGATGACGCGGTGCGGGACCTTTTGTTGCAGAAATCCGATTCAAACAGCTTGAGGGAACAGGCGCGGCGCAGCGGAATGAAGACCCTTATGGAAGATGGAGTCGAAAAGATAAAGTCAGGTGTGACCACTCTTGCGGAGCTATACAGGGTCACACAGGAGGGCTGATGGAGATTTTCTCCTACAGGGCGACAACCGGTGACGGCGTTATCAGCTCCGGCTTTATCGAAGCGATGGACGAATCAGCCGCTCTCGAGAGGCTCAAGCTGTCAGGAGTCATTCCCCTGGAGGTCAGGGCCCAGTCATCTGATAAAAAAAAACGTTTTTTTGTTCGTTCAGCCAAAAGCGACCTGCCTGTTTTTACTACAGAGCTCTCATCACTTCTCGGGGCCGGTCTTCCTCTGGACAGAAGCCTGAGCATACTGGCAGAGATTTACGAAAAAGGACAGATGAAGCAGGTAGTCCAGTCCGTTGTCAGGGCGCTCCGCGAGGGGCATTCTTTTTCTGAGGCCCTGCAGCGACACCCGGATGTTTTCCCGAGGCTGTACATTAACATGGTACGCGCCGGGGAGGCAGGCGGCGTTGTAAATGTTGTTCTCGAAAAATTGAATGAATTTCTGGAATCATCCGGTGAACTGAAAAGTAGCATCATTTCGGCGATGGTTTATCCTGTTATATTGCTGGTCTTCGGGGGCGGCTCCGTTGTTTTTCTCCTCGCTTACGTTCTGCCGAAGTTTACGGTCATATTCAAGGAAATGGGAACGCAGCTGCCTTTTTCTACCCAGGTGCTGCTCGGCATAAGCGACTTTCTCCTTTCATACTGGTGGGTCCTTCCGGCAGTCGCGGCGGGGGCATGGATTTTGTTTAAAAACGCATTGAGATCAGCAGAAGGAAGACATAAAGTCGATGCGATTAAACTCCTTCTGCTGCGGGACATTATCACAAAAATTGAGACCGCCCGTTTTTGCAGGACACTCGGCACACTTCTTCAGAGCGGAGTGCCCCTTCTCCAGGCCATGTCCAATGCCAAGGATGTCATAGGCAACCAGGTCATAGCCTCGGCGATAGATGCTGTCTCTAAAGGGGCCAGGGAAGGCAAAGGCATAGCTGAACCACTCACTGCGTCCGGAGTCTTTCCGCAACTGGCTCTCTCAATGGTCAAGGTCGGCGAAGAGACCGGACAACTCGATGTAATGATGATGAAGGTCGCCTCTGCCTATGAGAAGAGTCTGAAGTCTGCGATCAAGAGGCTCATCAGTTTTATGGAACCCGCCATGATCCTGCTGATGGGTCTTGTAATAGGATTCATAGTTATTTCTATGTTGACAGCCATATTCAACATAACGGAGCTTCCTTTTTAAAGTGTATTTGATAGACCGCCCATTGGTAACCCCTCGACGCTGTCGGCCTGCCGGGAAACTGTCGTACAGTGACATGCGGGGGTTCACTCTTATTGAACTCCTGATAGTGCTTGTTTTGATCGCTGTCATACTCGGGATTTCCGTAGTCTCTTTTACCGGCTCGATGCAGAAATACAAGTTTTACGCGGCTGTCAGGGAGTTCTCCGCAACAATGGGCTATGCCCACAGGCTGGCCCAGATTGAGGGAAACAGTCAGGTACTCACGCTTGACCTCGACAGGAAGAGATACGGCATAGAGGGACGAGGGTACAAGAGTATTGATCCGCGTATAGCCGTAATCGTTATGGATGCTGCTGAGGGTGAAATCCGGCGGGGCATATATACTTTTGTCTTTCGGCCAATCGGTGGGGCTGAGGGTGGGACTGTTACGCTGAGCAGCGGCAAGAAAATAATGCGGATCGAACTGGACCCTGTTGTGGGATCTGTGGTGGTCAAGTGAAAAGGGTATTCCTTAATTACCGGCAGAACGGCTTTACGCTCCTTGAAGTCCTGGTGGCCATCGCACTTCTCGGCATGTCTTTGCTGGTCATAACCCGTCTTTTTTCTGCCAACCTGCGTGCGATATCGGTATCAGAAGATTATATAGTCGCTGTTGCCAGGGCAGAGTCCAGACTGAGGGAATTGATAGACGACAAGGACCTTCAGGAAAAAGAGTGGAGCGAGACTGCCGGGGAAGGCTACAACATAGATGCATCCGTAAAAGAGGCCCTTAAGGACAGGACTGAAGCTTTGAAGTTCAGACTCCTCGAAATAGACGTTACTGTTCACTGGAGAAAACTGGCCAAGGACAAATCGGTGACTTTGAGGACCCTTAAAATGGTAGAGAGGGTCTTATAAATGCATACGGGACATATTCGGCACTACAGCAGGTCTGAGGCCGGTTTCACTCTGCTCGAATTATTGCTGTCGATAACTATGATAGGACTTATCCTGCTCCTCACAGGCGCTGCAGTCCGGCTTGGGATGCGGTCTGTGGCTTCCGGAGAGAAGAGGATGGCAGCAATTGACAGGTTCAGTTCAGCGCTGAATATAGTGGATGCACAACTGCAATCCCAGCTTAATGTTGCCAAAGCCGATGCCTCGGATACGACCCCGGCTTTTAAAGGGGAAAGCACGTCCATGCAATTCTCAAGCATTTTTTCTATCTGGGGGTATCAGAAGGGGTATGTTAACGTTACATACAGAGTCGTGCAGGACCAATTCGGAAAACAGGAACTGCATGCCGAAGAAAGCGCAATCGGATCTGTCCCGAGGGGCGAACTGAAACTCTTTCAGTATTTTGACAGGATTTATTTCGATTATTATAATAAAAAGGCAGCTGAACAGGAGGGAAGCTGGTCTGAGCAATGGCAGGACCCCAGTTCAGTACCGGAAAAAATAAGGCTGCATCTAGTGGCCGGTAATAGTGAAATCAGCCTGATTATTCCTCTCAGAGTGAGAGATGTCCAGATGACATCGGCCGCAGCCCCGCCGAATACGTCGGCAGCGCCCGCTCCAAATACGTCGGCCCCAGCCCCGCCAAATGAATAAAGTCAGGGGCTCACGCAGTCAAAGAGGTGTTGCACTGCTTGTGGTCTTGTGGGTGCTCGCGATCCTTATGGTCACGGTGCTCTCGTTCTCTTTTCTGACCCGGACCCAGACCCAGGCGACTGTGTTTTTCAGGGACAGCGCAGAAAGGAAATTAATTGCCGAGGCCGGAATACAGCGCGCGGTCATGGAACTTTTTTATCGCCGTCAGAATGCAGACAATACTGTAATTCTGCCGGGGACGGAGGGCTGGAAGGTTGACGGCACCGTATACCGTGGCATGGTGGGACCCGGGTCTTATGCTGTGAGCATAATCGGAGAGACGGGGAAAATAGATATTAACAGGGCCAAGGATGTATTATTTAAGAAATTGTTATTGAACTTCGGACTAAGTGATGAGCTGTCCGATACGATCGTGGATTCTGTTATGGACTGGAGGGGAGCCTCAGGACTGGAGCGCCTTCATGGGGCCGGCAATGATTATTATCAGTCACTTCCTGTCCCTTACAAGGTTAAGAACGCCCCTTTCGACACAGTTGAGGAGATACTGCTTGTAAAGGGAGTGACTCTTGATATACTCTATGGAGATGGCAATCGCAAGGGCATCATAGATTGTCTTACCGTTAATGCCGGGGGCGAAACAATAAACCTGAATTATGCACCGAGAGAAGTATTGATGGCCATTCCCGGCATGTCTGCGTCCACTGCTGATTCGATAATCCAGTACCGGGCAGATCAGACGATAAAGAATGCCCAGGAGGTCCTGAGCGGCGATTATCAGATCATGATGCCATTCATTAATGTTAACGAGGGCAACATATTCACGATAGAATCGGTTGGTTACACAGGCGACGAGAAAAACGGCTACCCTGTCAGGGCAACTGTTATTCTTGACAGCGATAACGCATACAGGTATCTGTATTACAAAAGCCCGGCATATAAAGTCCTGCAGAGAAATGGATAAACGAAGTAAAATAACATCATTGGTCCTTGACGCAGCATGGCGGGCAGGCAAAATTGCTCGTCCATTGACTAACATACTGCTTTTCAGTGCTGCAGATGAACATGTTTCATTCAAAAAGGAGTTCTGTCTCTCGCTTGAAAAGGGCGGGGTGTCCTTTGCCTATGGGACAAGATTTCTGTCCTCGATATCAATCAAAGAGACGAAACATTACCCTGTTGCAGAACATGGCGACTACCCGCAGCCCAAAGAGGTCGCGTCTTTGGTCATGCTGGCGATTAAAGAGATGGGCATTTCAGCAGGCAGTCTTACCCTGAGCATCCCCAAAGCGTGGGCTGTAGTAAAGACAGCCGAATTCCCGGCAACAGTCAGGGAGAACCTGCCTGATGTTGTTACTTACGAACTGGACCGGCTTGTGCCTTTCAGTGCTGAGTCGGCGTCTTATGACTTCATGGTCATAGGAGAGACAGCGGAAAAGATCACCATTGTAGTTGCTGCAGCCAGAACGGATGTAATAAAGAGTTATTCTGATGCTATTAGCGAATCCGGCATGACAGTCACCGGCGTAACTTTAAACATATTCTCGATGGCGGAACTTTGTCGTAAGGCAGGCGGGAAAAAAGATTTCCTGTTTGCCGGAATTGACGGCAGCGAATATGAGGGGGCCCTTTTCATGGACGGCCGGCCCTGCGGAGTTGTTAGTGAGAGATTTGTCGAAACCGGCGATTCTTCAAGAGCCGGGACAATAACGTCCGGGCTGAAACTGCTTGTTGACGCTGCGCGGAAGAGGGACGGTTCGCTCCGTCCGCCGCTTTTCATGACAGGCGGCAGTTCTGCACTGGTCGAAAGACTCAAAAACTCTCTAGGCCTGTCTGTTTCATTGCTGGATGGCTACTTTGCATCGCCCGACAGCCGATCAGCGGCAGTAGGCGGTGTTATGGAATCATTGAGGCCAGGGGCCCGCAGACTGGAGCTCCTTTCCCGCGGCAGACATGAGGCGCCTGCCGCTCCATGGGTGCTGTCGATTATATTAGTGTTACTTTTATTGTCCTGTTGGGCATTATACCTGGTCGCGCCGATCCAGCTTGAGAGGAAAAAGATGGCCGAGATAGAGCGTCAGATAAAGCTCCGCAGGAGCAGTATGAAGGATTTGGATACCTTGAGCAAGGATATAGATACCGCTAAGAACCAGGTTGAGACAGTCGCCAACTTCAAGGAAGGCAGCCCTACTGCGCTGGCCATCATAAAAGAGCTTACGACTGTTCTGCCTAAATCGGCATGGTTGACGAGGGTCAGAACCACCAGGTCGACTGTCGAGATAGAGGGATATTCGCCTTCTGCATCCGAACTCCTGTCCAGACTCGAGGCATCAAAATATCTCACAAAGGCGGAATTTTCATCTCCGACATTCAGGGACGTACGAATGAATTCGGACCGTTTCAGCATAAAGATGGAGATCAGGGGAGTTAAAGACGGAAAGGGAGTACAACAAAAGAATGAGAAAAAGTAAATTGCTTCTCTTTTCCATACCGCTGATAGTGGTCCTGTTTGCGGCCGTAATTTACCGTTACGGATATCAGGAGGTGAGTGCCGAAGTCTCTTCCATAAAAGAAGCTGAGTCTGCCAAGACCAAGACTCTTGCCAAGTATATGTCTCTTCTGGCCGAGAAGCCGGATATGGAAAAGAGGCTGGCTGCACTGAAAGAAGAGGGAAAGGCGCTGAACTCCCTGCTGATCGAGGGACAGACGCCGTCCATTGCTGCTGCCTCGCTCCAGGAAACCGTGAAAGGTATAATCGTAGCCAGGGGCGGCAACATATCGAGCGAAAGGGCCGGGAAACCTGAGACACTCGGCAGGTTTATGGTAATTACTGTAAGCATGGACATCAATATTCCGGACGTTCGTGCTCTGGCAGATGTCCTTTACGCCATCGAGACACGGACCCCTTATTTCATTGTGAAGGAGCTTGACGTAAGGGTGAAGAATTTCAAAGAACCTAAAGAGCTTTCGGCAAAGCTCGATATAGCCGCACTCACTAACGGAAAATGAAGATGGGATATTTATTCAGGAGCATCAATGTGCTCAACGTATTATTGGCTATAACAGTAATTTTTTCGGCGTACCACTTTGTTCTGCCTGCTGTCAGCAAGGAGCCGAAGGTCTCGCTTCTTTCTATTAAGACAGTGCAGCCGCAGGAAGAAGGAAAAAAAGCCGAGCATGGGTCAGCTGCGCCGCTGATTGATTACACATTAATTGCCGACCAGAACCTTTTTCATCCTGACAGGAAAATCCCTGTGGACAAACCTGCGGAAAAACCACTCCCGAAACCTGAGTTTGTCCTATACGGGACTGTTGTTACAGACGGGATGAGTCTGGCTTATATTGATGACAAGCTGTCTCCAATCAGCACCCCCGGAAGGGGAAAGAGGGTCAGGGTCCTCAAGAAAGGTGATTCTCTGAGTGGCTTTACGCTTAGAGACGTCGGGTCTGACATGGTTGTGATGGCAAGGGGAACAGAGTTAGTTACAGTCAATCTGATGGACGCAAAGGAAAGGGGCGGGGGATCGGCACCGGCGGAAGGGGCCAAGGCCCCAACACCACCTGTCCCGGGTACGCCGGGTATTCAGACTCCGGCTGCACAGCGGCGGCGGTTGCGCTGATCAGGGATGTTTCTTCTGCTCGTTGTCTTTTATGTACGTGTCCAGATCTATATCTTTGGCCCCTTTCTGCAGCCTGTTTATATAATCTGACGTTACGCTGCCGGCATCCTGCTGGTTTTTTATGACATGCGGCGTAAGCAGCACGATTATTTCTGTTTTCGTAGTCGTGTCATCGTTCGACCCGAATAGATATCCAAGTACCGGTATGCTGCTCAACACAGGTATGCCTGTCCGGCTTTTCGACTTGTTGTCCTGTATCAGACCCCCTATAACAATGGTCTGTCCATCCTGCGATACCAGATTTGTTGTTGCCTCACGCTTCGTAAAGACATACTGCGTAGTGCCAAGTACGCTCTGTGTAGAATAATCAGAGACCTCCTGCGATACTTCCATCGAGACAACACCGCTCTCGTTGATCTGCGGTTTTACCTTGAGTATGGTGCCTATATCTTTATACTGGATTGTCGACAGGATGCTGTTGGATGCTCCAACAGCGGTCATCTGGGACGTGGCTATAGGCACCTGGTTGCCGATCTGTATCCGCGCTTCAAGATTGTCGGCAGCGAGTATATGCGGAGAAGCGAGCACTGTCACTTTGTTGTCAGTGGCCAGGCTCTGCAGCAATGCCTTTATATTGCCGGCAATGTCTTTTGCGGCATACGAAAACCCCGAAAAACCGCTTGCCGCACTCGCCGCCGTGGAAAGCAAATTGGAGTTCTGCCCTATAGGGCCGTCGAGGTTTACCGTCTTTTTAAAGGGATGTATGCTGGTGTTGTTCGATATCACCCATTCCAGCCCAAACTGGAATTCTTTTGAAAGGGTCACCTCGGCTATAAGCACTTCTATCATGACCTGGCGTGGAGCAGTGTCGAGTTTTTTAATGGTCTCTTCAATGAATTTATAGTCGTCTGCAGTAGCAAGCACCACAAGAGAGTTTGTCGTGTCGTCAGGAAATACTTTTGTTTCTGGCGCCACAAGACCGCCGGAGCCGGCCGTAAATCCCCCCCCTCCTCCTGTTGCTCCTCCGGGCTTTGACTGTGGCGTAGCCTGGGGATTCGGCGGTGCTTCAGGAATAAACCTGCCGGGCGCTGCCGACGATCCTGAACCGGAGAATATCGACTGCAGCAATGAACCGATATGTTTTGCCTTGGCGTTCTGCAAAGGATATACAAAAACTTGAGGCATGGTACCGGGTATGTCTGACAGAGGAAGTATCTTGTAAAGACCTTTTTCCTGAACAAACCCAGCGCCATTAAGCTTCAGCATCATGCCTACAAGAGGCATAACGTCGTCTCTCGATACCGGCGTGACCGTTCTGAAATTGACCCTGCCTTTCACCCTTGCGTCAACCATATAGTTAACTCTAAGGATGTCCCCGAAGACTGTCTGGATTACCTCATAGACATCGGCGTCGTCGAAATTGAAGCTGACGTCGTTTCGGGCTGCGGTTCCGGCAGAACGTCTCGGAAGAGTAACAGGGGCCGTAACGGCCTGTTGAGGCTGCTGGGTCATGACCTGCGGCGCCTGCTCAGGTGGTAGCGGAGGTCCTCCGGGCACAGCTTCCGGTGGAGCAGGCGGCTCCTGAGCATATTCGGTACGACCGGCAAAGACAATCAATGCTGCAACGAAAAAAAAGACAGAGATTAGTCGCATGATGTGACTGAAACGAATATTCAATAAACAAGCCTCCTACTGACCATCAAGGACCAATTGCAACAAAAAAAAATTATGGGTTTAGTTTAACAAAAAAAATATAAAAAAGAAATAACATAAGCGGGGCATAATACACCGTAAAACTGAGGACGGCGTGAATAGCAGACGATTTTTAGGGGCTTCCTTCTCGTGGGTTGACAAACCCTATCGCGGACATGATAAACTTTAATGTTTTAATGGTGTTCCGTTTTGACTTTGAATTTAATAGCGAGCATTGAAAGTATGAGTTGGTCCATTTTTGTCCTCTTCTTCCCGCGGTATATTATGGTCAACATTCAAGAGTCGCCCTGGCGCAAAAACGGGCTTGGCGATTGTCAAGAGGCTTATTGAGCATCATGAGGAGACTATAGAAATGAAGAAAAAAAAGATTTTAATTGTCGATGATGATGAACTTATACAAATGGTGCTGACCAAGGCATTGACAGATGAGGGCTACGAGGTAAAATGCGATCCGGGGTCAGGCGATATCGTCAACAAGATCAAGTCTACCTTCCCTGACATTGTGCTTTTAGATGTTAACCTTCCGGAAATAAACGGCGTCCATGTACTGAATGAACTCAAGAACAGCGGCTGCAGCAGCCAAATAGTCATGCTGACTGCCGATGTTTCCGCCGAAACCGCTGTCAAGGCGATGAAGCTGGGGGCTGCAGACTACTTGACCAAGCCGTTCAATCTGGAAGAAGTAAAGATTGTCATTCAAAAGCTTTTTGACAAGGCTCTGCTGGAGCAGGAGGTCGAACGTCTCAGAAAGACCAATTCGGCTATTTTCTCCAAGGAACTGCTTGGCGACTCGGAATCAATCATTGATCTGAAGGCAAGGGTGGAAAAAATAGCGGAAGCACGTGTTTCGAGCGTGCTTATTACAGGCGAAAGCGGTTGCGGAAAGGAAATAGTAGCCCGTTATATCCACCGCAAGATGTTCGGAAACAGTGCGGAACGCGAGCCTTTTATCAGCGTAAATTGCGCCGCGCTGCCGGAAAGCATCCTGGAAAGTGAACTATTTGGCTATGAGAAAGGGGCTTTCACTGACGCCAAGACCGACCGCAAGGGAGTATTCGAGCTGGCCAACGGCGGCACCATACTGCTGGATGAGATAGGGGAGATGAAGCCCGAACTGCAGGGCAAGCTGCTAAGGGTGTTAGAGGAAAGGAGTGTAAGGCGCGTCGGAGGGAAAGAGGACATGCCTATAGAAGTAACTGTCCTTGCTACGACCAACAAAAATCTCGCCCAGGCGGTAAAGAATGGTGAATTCAGATCTGACCTTTTCTTCAGGCTAAGCATCTTTTATCTGCATATCCCACCGCTCAAAGAGCGCAGGTCCGATATACCGCTTCTTGCCGAACATTTCCTGTCCACGTTTGCCGTCAAATACAACAAGAAGATGATTCGTGGTTTTTCTAATGAGGCAATTTCGCTTATGACTGCTTATGACTGGCCGGGCAATGTCCGCGAGCTTAGAAACCTTGTGGAAAGGCTCGTGGTGCTGGAAAACTGTGAACAAATCCTCGTCTCTCATCTGCCCAACTGGCTGAAAAGCGGGGAGACAGCCGCGCAAACTTGCCGGGACAGCGGGTTTACGCTGCCGGAAGACGGGGTCTCACTGGATGATCTCGAAAAGAACCTCATCATTCAGGCCCTGGAAAGGACTAACAACAACAAGACGCTCGCCGCGAAATTGCTCAAAATCAGCTACGATTCCTTCAGGTATCAGATAAAGAAGTTCGGCCTGGATTAGCCTCTGCCGTAGACCTCGTCAAGGATTTCTTTGGCTCCCATTGCCAGAAGGCTTTCAGCCAGCTGCACTCCAAGGGCTTCAGCTTCGTCGGGCCTGCCCTGGATTGAGTGCCTGATCAACCTGTCACCGTTAACGCTTCCTACCAGCCCGTTAATGAATATAGCTCCTGCTTCGAGCCGGGCGTGAGCGGCTATCGGCACCTGGCATCCCCCCTCAAGTCGCTTCAGCAGCGCCCTCTCTGCCCTGACGCAGACCGATGTTCCTATGTGGTCCAGCGGCATGATTAGTCTGTTTATTTCGTCATCCTGTGTCCTGCATTCGATGCCTACTGCTCCCTGACCTATGGCAGGCAAACTCGCTTCATACGGCAGTACCTCGGTTATACGGTTTTCCCAGCCAAGTCTCTTTACCCCCGCTACCGCCAGTATTATCGCATCATACATGCCTTCGTCGAGCTTCCTGAACCTGGTGTTCAGGTTGCCCCTTAACTGCTCTATCTGAAGGTCGGGCCTCTTGTTCAGTATCTGACAGGACCGCCTCAGGCTGCTGGTGCCTATTTTGGCACCCTCGCCCAGGTCATCGAATCCTCTGACTTTGAACTTACCCCCGCTCATCGCCGCTACAAATGCGTCACGCGGGTCCTCACGCTCGCATATGACCGCCAGATGCAGACCAGCCGGAAATTCAGTCGGCACGTCTTTCATGCTGTGCACCGCTATGTCAGCCTCGCCCTGCAAAAGCGCTTCCTCAATTTCCTTGACGAAAAGCCCCTTGCCTCCGACTTTGGCCAGCGGTACGTCCAGTATTTTGTCACCGGTCGTCTTGATTTTGCTAAGCTCGATGCTGAGCCCGGGGTTCCGTCTTTGCAATTCGGCCTTTACCCATTCGGCCTGCCATAATGCCAGGGCGCTGCCCCTCGTACCTATTACTATTTTATTCTTCATGGTTTTCCCAGTTTATACCGTATAGTTTCTTTATCATCGCTATCAGTTCGTCACGGTCTTCGGCGTCTTCCTTGAGGGCCGTTGTCGGCGGATGTATCAGCTTGTTAACTATTGACGAGGCCAGGTGTTCCACGGCCTTCATATGCTCTTCCCCAAGGTCCCCGTATTTGCCCCTGAATTTCTCGATTTCTTCGTTCTTTATCTCTTCGGCTTTCCGCCTCAACGCAACTACCGTCGGCACTGAGTTCAGCGAAGACATCCACTTTATGTACTTGTCGACTTCTTCGTCTATTATCTGCTGCGCTTTTTCAGCCTCTTTCTGCCTTTCCTGTATGTTGATGTCTATTACTTCCTGAAGATCATCTACATCGTATAGATAGACGTTCTCTATTTTGTTTATCTCAGGGTCTATGTTTCTTGGGACCGATATGTCTATTATAAAGACCGGACGGTGCTTACGCTCTTTCATGACTCTGTTCATCTGCTCTTTGTCCAGTATGTATGAGGGAGCTCCGGTTGAACATATGATTATGTCCATTTGCGCCAGTTCGTGCAGAAAGTCTTCAAACTTCACTGCCCTGCCTTTGAATTCCGCCGCCAGTTCGCAGCCCCTCTCGTATGTCCTGTTTACTACCGCGACTTCGCGAACTCCGTTGTTTACGAGGTGCCGCGCTGCAAGTTCCGCCATCTCCCCTGCTCCCAGCAGCATGAAAGCCTTGCCGGACAGGTCGGTGAATATCTTCCTGGCCAGCTCTACCGCCGCAAAACTGATCGATACCGCGTTTTCCGCTATCTTCGTCTCTGTCCTCACTCGCTTGGCGGTCGATATCGCTTTCTTCAGCAGTTTGTTCAGCAGTATGCCGGTAGTCTTCTTGCCCAGGGCAAAATCAAATACGTCTTTCAACTGCCCCAGTATCTGAGGCTCACCCACTACCATTGAGTCAAGACTCGATGCCACTCGCAGTACGTGCCTCACTGCGTCCGTACCTGTATGCGTGTATAAGGTCTTCTCAAAATCGCACCTGGTTACCCCGTGAAAACCGGACAGAAAGTCCTTTATGCCTTCAACACCGGCCCCCACATCATTCACACAAGCGTATATCTCTACCCTGTTGCAGGTGGACAATAGGGCGACTTCGTTGACTCCTCTCAGCCCGCGAAGCCCAAATACCCCCTGTTCCAGCTTTGAGCCGTTGAATGCGAGCTTTTCTCTTGTCTCAACATCGGCCGTTTTATGATTCAATCCTATAACAAGCACTTTCATCAGAATGTATGGACGCTCTTTAACAGAAGATTGACCCCGAAGAAGGTGAATAATACTATCAGAAACCCTATGATCGACAACACCGCTGCCCTCTTGCCCCTCCAGCCCGCTGTGAGCCTGATATGCAGTATAAGCGCATAGATTAACCATGTTATCAGCGACCAGACTTCCTTGGGGTCCCACCTCCAGTACCTCCCCCAGGCGCTCTCCGCCCATACCGCCCCCGTTATTATCGCCATCGTCAGCAAGGGGAACCCTATGCTTATCAGCTTGTAGTTGATTTCATCAAGTACCTGTATGCTCGGCAGTTTCCTGAACAGCCCGTGAGTGTGCTTCGACTTCAGATTGCGCTCCTGTATCAGGTACAGCGCCCCTGTGCCAAAGGCAACCGCAAAGGCAGCGTTGCCTAAAAAGGCCAGAAACGTATGTATCCCCAGCCAGTAGCTCTGCAACGCCGGAGCCAATGGCCGTATCTCTCTGGGCAGTGCCGATGAGGAGAGCATCAGTATGAACGCCATCGGCAGTATGAAGGACCCCATGATCCCTATCTTGTATCGGAATTCTAAGAAGAAAAATATCAGGACTACACACCATGCGAAGAATGACGCCGCATCATGCATGCTTGCTATCGGCAAATGCCCGCCGACGGCATATCGGTACATTATGCTCGCCGTGTGGACCACAAAGCCAGCGCCGGTCAGGTACATCATCAGTACCGAAAGGTCCCGGCTTCCCTTGAATAGCTCTATTACACCAATTATCGTTACCGCAAAATAACAGGTCAGCGCCAGTTCGAATAATATCGTACCCATCAAAAACAGCCTATTTCACATTTCACAGTTCTAAATATTACTAAATCCGACTCTGAAAACTCAATGAACCGAGGACTCCCATAATCCAACACTTGACCACAAAGAACACAGAAATAAAGAACTTATTAACTGTTTTATTCTTTATTACTAACTGAAAAGGTCTGAATGGCTTCCGGTCCTTTCAAAGCAGATTGTGTCCCCTGTTACTCGATAAACCAAAACCCAATCCGGTTCTATGTGACAGTTTAACTGCCGGACGCGGCGGGTCGGCCTGAGGTCCCTTCTATTTTCGATATATTTCACTACGGTTCCCGATACGCAAAACGAGAATTAACAAAACACTATCCTGAATGTCACAAATAACTCTATAGTCTCCTATACGATATTTCCAGAAATTACCCAATTGGGCACCCTTTAAAGCTTCTCCTATGCTACGGGGATCTTCAAGCTTTGCTACGCGTTTATCCAGAAAATCAAGTATGCGCCGGGTGTTTGTTTTGTCAATCTTTTTAAGTTCCTTAATTGCAGAGTCTTCAATTTTAATCGTCCAGGCCAAGTCTCTCCCTCACTTCATCCATGGTATAAGTCCGGCTCTTTCCTTTCATTACATCTTCGAGGCGTCTTGCAGCCAAATAGCTATCTTCGAGGTCCTCAAGGTGCTCAATAATAGCCTCGGTAACGTAATACGTCTTACTCCTGCCGGTTTTAGCGGCCAGACGGGCCAGTCGTTGCTCAATTTTCTCGGGTAATCTTATTGAGATTGGCATATTAAACTCCTTTTTACAAATGCGATACAAGTATTATAGCACAAAAAATCTTTGGGTAGGAATATGCCGGAAGAAGATATGCCTAAATTGCCGGAGATTGTTCACTATCTTAAGACCGGCATGAAAAAAGTAAAAAGCCGGTTTCTTACCGAGATATGCAACAGCTAAACAAATTCTATTCCTGCCCTGTAAAGATTCTTATCAACAACACAGGTGTTTCTGACTATGCCGGCCATATAATCCAGCACCTCCAGGAGACCGCTGAACCTTATTACAGAGCCGAGCTGGACAGGGTAGTCAGTGTGAATGCCCATACCGGCCTCATTTATATCCACTACGTGCGCAGCCATGCTGAGCACTTCTGCTTTAAAACTGTCAAGGCAATTCACAGTATACGTAATAGCTTTTGAAAAAGGTCTGCGGTCAAGCCTCCTCCTGTTTCGCGCAGACAAATCGCCCATATTGGAGGCAGTACCACATACAGTAGTATTCTGCAAGACCTGGTGGACTATCGCTTTTACATAAGGCAGTTCAAAAGGCTTAGGTATAAAAATGCCTTCATTCCTGGCAATCATTTCTTTTGCCGTACCAGAAAGGTCAGAGGCTGACATCATAAATATCTTGCTTTCCGGAGACTGCTTCCTGATTTTCATGACCACCTCTACGCCATCCATATCCGGAAGCCCCATGTCAAGCATGCAAACGTGATAGAAAGAGCGCCGACTCGCATCAATGGCATCCGTGCCGTTATCAAGAGCTTTTACATCGAATCCCTCAGCCTGAAATGTCCTAGCCAATGCATGAAGTATCAATGGCTCGTCATCAACTACCAATATCCTTTTCATCAGGAAAACTATAAGCAAAAGTAATGCCAGGAATAGGACTTATAATAGCCGATGAGAGTTTGCCTATAAAATAAGGCAATTCGCATCCTGTCCAGCAGTTTGGACCTGTACCATAGCTTGTGTTTTTTCGCTAAAAGACCACTTGATATTGTTTTTTCACCAAATAGTAATGAACGGCGTGCGGCGGTCCTATACTTCGGCGTTACATGAATGACATCAGTTATTGATCCGGCGAAGCGTCCGGGCCTTCACTTTTGTCATATTGCAGACCCAATCGCTTCATCTGGTAGCGGAGGGAGAAGTAAGTCATATTTAAAAGCTTCGCTGCCTGGGTCTGGTTGTAATTTGTCCTGACGAGCGCCTGCTTGATAAGACTCTTCTCAAGGTCATCTATCGACAGCCCCTCTTCCGGCAGCATGAAAGCATCATCAAGCGCAGTAGCCGGCGAAGACGGCCCTTCCCCTGTCAGCCAGTGAGGCAAATGCCGGAGACCTATCAACTCATCTGACTCCAGTACAACCAATCTTTCCATAAGGTTTTTCAGTTCCCTGACATTTCCGGGCCATGAGTATTCCTTAAGGACCTTTTCAGCCTCCGGAGACAGCCCCTTCACCACCCTTCTGTTATACGTCGTTCCCAAGACAGAAATGAAATGACGGGCAAGCAGAGGGATATCATCTCCCCTTTCCCTCAGGGGCGGAACATGCAGATAGAAAGTGCTCAGCCTGTAGAAAAGATCATTTCTGAAATTTCCTTCACTGATGGCCCTGCGTATGTCCCTGTTTGTCGTCGCAATCACCATCACATCAACAGGTATTTCTTCCTTTCCGCCTATACGCCGGACTGTCCTTTCTTCCAGTACCCTAAGGAGCTTGGTCTGGAGGTCTGCCGTCATCTCTCCAATTTCGTCCAGAAGAATCGTGCCGCCGTCCGCCAGCTCGAAAACGCCCTTTTTGTCCATTTTCGAATCGGTATAGGCCCCTTTCATAGAACCGAACAGCTCGCTCTCGAGAAGATGCTTCGGAAGAGCCGCGCAATTCACTGC
>JADFXI010000068.1 GCA_015233655.1 Nitrospirota bacterium
CATTTGCTTTTCTCTGCATCAATCTGCGATTATTTTTCATAGGGCGGCTCCTTTAAACCTTTGGTTTGTGGTGAATCAAGTTTAATTGAGTCGCTCTTTTTCTTCAACGATTTTTAGGGCATGCTCATCTTCATTGGCAAGTTCGGTTAAGAAAACTTTAGTACAGCCACCTAGTCTATATTTTTACAGGCGGTAAATTTCTGGCGTTTTCGGGTAGAAGGACTAAACACACGATAAAGAATGGGTTTTAGAGACTGAAATTCGAGATGCTCCATAAGCTCTAAAATTCTGCATTATGGTGAACATTATCCTACCATAATGTTACGTTGCAGCAAAAATTAATCGGCCAGGCAAGGAATTCTGACCCACCATCAGCTTCCCATTATGACTAATCCAGACCGCAGTGTACAACTAATTAACAAGGTGTTGTGATATTCCAATCTGGGTCAAATATTCAATACCGATAAAGTCTAAAACTGGATCAAATTGCCACCTGTCAAAATAATAGAACAGAATATTCTTGCCGTCAAACAGGAATTATTTTAAACTATCCATCATGACACACTCAGACACCATATCCCTCAGAACAAAGGGTTTCACCGACATATTTGACATAACGGATAACGTAAAGGCTATTGCCTCGGAATCGGGCGTTACAGACGGCCTGGTGACTGTTTTCTGCTCAACAGGCACTATAACAACCATTGAATATGAAGCAGGGGTTTTTGGTGAATTAATAAAATCTATAGATAAGATAAAAAGTCTATGTGACGGTAACGGATTTTCTCACGTCAAGGACGCCATCAGGAAGTGTTCTATAGGGATTCCCATTGTTAAGGGCAAGCTGACGCTCGGGACCTGGCAACAGATAGTTTTTATTGATTTAGACGACAGGAGCGGGGAAGCGAATATTGTGGTTCAGGTTATCGGGGAGTAATTTCTCTTTTGCTCGGCTTCCTCTCTTTTGGTTCAACCCCAAAACGTGGATCATTCCCCTCTATGGTGTTAACAACATCAGAAGCTGAAGATTCAAAATACTCTATATCTTCAGGCAAATATAGCCATTTTTTCACGACGGGATGCTGAACTACATTGCTGAACTCGTTCAATATGGATTTATGATGCTCATGTTCAGTAGGCAACAGTAACCCATTCCAAGGCTCTTCTCCTTCACACATAAGCAAAACCATTCGTCCATGGAGATAGATAGCAAGACAACCAAACATTTGTCTTTCAATATAGCTTGGCTCTTCCATTATGGATTCAACAACCCAATGAAGACGGTATTGTTTTTTTATCTTCTTTGCTGCCATATTAAATTTTATCCCAGAACCTTAGAGGAACTGCTGGAATAATGGATTCATGTAAGGCTTTTGCCGAGTTGGAAGAGACTCTCTGCTACCTCAGACAGTAATTCTTTTATGTGATAGTTGGCATTCAAGTAAGCTGCAAACCCCTTCTGTATTTTGTGCTCTGTTGTTAGAAAGAGCATCTGCTCTTTTGAAAGCTCGGCTGGATCGATGCCTTTGTCCCGGAGTTTCTTAACGAGGCGCTCTTTAGCCATGTAAGACCCCCCTGCAGGTCTGACCTTCACTTTGATAAAGCTCCCCGGGATCTCATAGACCTGTCTCGCAGCCATCGAGAAGGCCTTATCTCCTACCCTCTTCATCATCTCAAAATCCATGACTTCGACAAGGTATCCTCCGCGCTGCCTCTTGAGTATCTTTGATTTGGATAGCGCTATGGGTTCGTCTATATAGATAAGCGCATCAAAATCATCGATATCCTGTGTTCTCAATAAACGGTGATGTTCATAAATGGTGTCAGCAGCAAAAGGGATCGGTCTGTTCACGTCTTTGTGGTCAAGGGTTTGCCAATTTAACCCAAGTCTCTTTGCAAGTGCTTTAGCCAGGGTAGTCTTTCCACTGCCCGGCACGCCATCAATTGCAATGCGGCTAGGAATCAGTCCTTCTTTTTTGAAAAAGGACACAATTTCCTCGGCCTGTCTGTCAACAGTTTTAGGATACCCTTCACGTTCAGCCTTTCCTGTCACGAGTGCACGCAGGGCTGAATCAACCGTTGCATGAAAGCCGGGTTTCTCGTATAGCATCTCGCCGGTCTTTATCCCTTTTGCGAGGAGGACTCCCAAGGCGAGATTTTCCGAAGCAGGCCCTTTTCGAGAGAAAATCTCGCGGTAGACATCGTAACCAAGATCAAGGATACTTGACTTGGTATCGCTACCAGTAAGCCTCCGGATGAGCCAAGAGACAACTGGTAGCAAATTGCCGGCTATTCCTCCAAGCCGTCCGAATAGCATGCATATGAAATTAATTCCCATGATTAAAGTGTAGCAATGACCCTTTACGAATGCAATCATCAAAGCAAGTGATAACAGTCGAAAAACACAAGCAGTTCATGCGGAACGTCATTCTTGCAATTCATCCCTTATTGCTGTATATCTATGGTATGACAATCGGTCGTAATGTTCACACTTCAGGACTTGAAACAAGCCTCCTCACTGAAGTTACGGTCAGTGTTTCTCATAGAGAATGGATAAAGAAGCCCCTATGAAAAAAGGAAAGAAAAAAAGCTGCATTACCCTAACGCCAAGCGAGATTATCCTGGAAAGCATCTCCGATGGAGTTTTTACCGTGGATCTAGATTGGTGCATCACTTCGTTCAACCGGGCTGCCGAGGATATAACGGGTGTATCTCGCCGGGAAGCGATTGGCAGGAAATGCTCGGATGTATTCCGCTCCAGCATGTGCGGAGAGACTTGCTCACTTCAGCAGACCGTTAAGACTGGAACACCGGTTATCGGCAAATCCGGATATATCATAGATTCGGACGGCAACAGAGTTCCCATAAGCATCTCTACTGCTGAGTTGCGGGACGCCGATGGCAACTTGATTGGAGCAGCAGAGACCTTCCGGGACCTCTCCGAAGTTGAGGCGTTGCGTAACGAACTTAAAGGCAAATATCAGGTCTGCGATCTCGTCAGCCGAAGCCC
Organism: Nitrospirota bacterium; assembly: GCA_015233655.1. GTDB lineage: Bacteria > Nitrospirota > Thermodesulfovibrionia > Thermodesulfovibrionales > Dissulfurispiraceae > JADFXI01. Next base: position 3,011 of record JADFXI010000068.1, read on the forward strand.
TTTGATGCTGCGGATATTTGAGGTTCTGCCAGCCATGGCATCCAGTCCCAGTACAGTTCTAATTCTTGGAGAAACTGGAACAGGCAAGGAACTGATGGCACGGACTATCCATTCGCTCAGTGCCCGCACTCAAGGCCCTTTTATTACGGTCAACAGTTGGGCTTTGCCTGACACTCTTCTTGAATCCGAGTTGTTCGGCTACAAGGCCGGGGCTTTCACCGGAGCGAACAAGGACAAGCCCGGCCGTTTCGCGTTGGCCAGAGGCGGCACACTGTTCATCGATGAAATGGGCGAGGTGAGCCCAGCGCTACAGGTAAGGCTGCTCCGTGTTCTGCAGGAGCGTACATATGAACCTCTGGGAGCGACCCGCACCGAAACTGCTGATGTTCGGGTAATCGTAGCAACCAGCAAAGATCTTGGTGAACAAATGCGCAAAGGCTTATTCCGGGAAGACCTCTACTATCGGGTGAATGTTATCCGCATAGAGTTGCCGCCGCTTCGAAGGCGCAAGGAAGATATTCCACTTTTGGTGGAACAGTTCATCCAGAGATTCAATCGTCTGCAACAGAGAAGCGTGCAGGGGATTACGTCGGAAGCTTTATCGCTACTCATGGCCTATGATTGGCCTGGGAATATCCGAGAACTTGAAAACGCAATCGAGCGCTCCTTCATTCTCTGTAATACAGGGCTTATCGGCCTCGGCCATTTGCCCGAGGACTTGACAGCCCACGGCGTGATGGAGTGCACTGAATCCAACGCACGGTCTGCTCACGATACTCTTGATGTCCAGTCTATACTTGCGGCACTTGAGCGCAATGACTTCAACAGATTAGCTGCGGCTAGAGACATAGGTATCCACAAGACTACGCTTTTTCGCCGGATGAAGAAACTGGGCATCTCCATTCCCGCTCGGGATGGCCGTTCCGATAAAAAGCACTGACAGTAGCTGCAGTGCAACTGATATAACTATTTACAGTAGCATATGCGCTACTCTATGGATTGCCGGTCTGACCGCTACAACGACTTCATATCATTGATTTTCAAATAGATAGGCATATTCTGCTTCAATAGGAAGCGGTTGGAACAGAGTTTGCGTTATCTATAGTGTGAGAATAGGAAGGAGACTCAAATCATGAAAACGGCATTTGCATACTGGGACAAGCGGATCGCGCCTGTATTCGATACGGCACGGCAAATTCACGTTATTGAGTCCCGGTCAGGCCGGATTGTCTGCGAAGCGCCTAAAACTCTTGAAGGCGATCTGCCGATTCAAAAGGCGCTTAGCTTATATGAACTGGGCGTAGGCACTTTGGTTTGCGGTGCCATCTCGAAATATCTGAATGAGATAGTTGCCGCTTACGGCATCCGAGTCTTCCCCTTCGTGGCCGGTGATCTGCAAGAGGTTATTCAGGCATGGCTCAAGGGTACTTTGATAAGTGATGCCTTTGCCATGCCGGGCTGTAGTGGGCGTCGTAATTTCAACGGAACTGCACAGGACGGTGGACGGGGACAGAGGAGAGGTGGACGGTGCCGACGTCACATGGGCGGTGCCTTATGAAAGCGGCGTGACTTGTAGATAAAGGCAGTGTTCTGGAAGCACTTCAAGGATAAGGCAGCGAACAAAGACGAAAGGAGGCTTAACATGAGCACGAAGATATTTGGCATTAAAACTAAACTCAATAAATTAGGAACAGTTGCGGGTATTGTTCTTCCAGTTGTTGTGTGGCTTCTGGGCAAGTTTTGGGATAGAGATACCAAGTACACGGGTCTCTTCCGCGATAAAGTATAGCTAAACAGGAATAGATAAAAAACGGAGGTGTACGATGCCAAAAGGACGTGGAACAGGACACATGGAGACGTGTGGTGGACATGGAAAAGGATTTGGTGGGCACGGTAGAGGTAATCGTTGTGGGATGGGTTTTGGCAGAAACACAGGGACATGTCAAACCATAGATCCAAAGCAGGAGAAACTGGTGCTCAAGAACAAGGAAGAGATCTTGCAGTCAGAACTTGATTTGATCAGGAAGCGGCTCGCAGAAATAGAAACTGAAACGGCGGTAAAATAGTTAACAACTAAAAATAAATCACACGGCGACTGTGCTGACCTCTCCGGGTCACGCTGCCGCTGTGTGATCATAGGGGTAACCCTTTTTAACGCAGAAAACACCAGAAAACGACAAATAGAACAATCAATATATAAATGGCAAAAGTGTATCTGTGCTTTTTATGGGAATATCCTACCAATCCAAATGTCCCGCGTATATTCATACAGCAATATACCATCTCATTAGGATTGCCGCAAGGGAATTTTCACTGAGAAATTTTCTCTGACATTGACAGTAACAACGGGCATAATCAATTTCCCCATTACTTTCTTTGCCTTAATACTTCTGCTGCCCCGACAAGGTCTGCGGCCTAAAATCGATAAGTCTTTCCTTTATGCCGTTTGCCATGCAGCTATGCCCTGAAAATGAAATAGACCGCTCCCATGAGGCAGACCCCTGCCCATATATAGTCGAGCTTCACTGGTTGGTTCATATAAATGACTGCAAATGGCACGAATACAGAAAGCGTTATGACTTCCTGTAAAATCTTCAATTGCGGCAATGTCATCGCCGTATACCCGATGCGGTTTGCAGGTACTTGGAACATATATTCTAAAGAGGCGATGCTCCAGCTCACTAGCGCGGCTATGTACCATGTCCTGTTGCCCAGGTTCTTGAGATGTGCATACCACGCGAAGGTCATGAAGACATTCGAGCATAGGAGAAGAACGGTTGTTTTCAGTAAAACAGGCATCTCTATTTCCTCAGTAAAAGTCGAAAAAAAGCCTTGGCAGCGGTAACCTATTTTTCACGAACAAGGCGGAAACCCACACTGTATGCGCTCCCGGAGGAGGGGGCGCTGCTACGTGCGGTACAGCGTGCAAAGCGAGAGGAGAGGTACCAATTGCCACCGCGGATGACCCGGTTGCCCCCTCTTCCTCTTATGCAGATAGGGTTATCTTTTTCCTGATCCTGATAGCAATCCGGCGCATAGTCGTCTTCAACCCATTCCCATACGTTTCCGCTCATGTCGTACAGTCCTAGGCCGTTCGGTTTGGCACTGCCCACAGGATGGGGCTTGCCCCCCGAGTTTAAGTCGGACCACGCGTATTCCCCAAGCGTAGCCTCTTTACCAGTACCCGCCCACTTCTCGTCTTTACCTCCGCTTCTGCAGGCATATTCCCACTCAGCCTCCGTGGGGAGGCGGAACTTGGCGACGCTGTTCTTCTTTTTCAAGACATTGATAAAATTCTGTGTGTCCTGCCAGCTTATTTTTTCCACGGGATAACTCTTTCCCCCTGCGAAGGATGACGGATTTTTCCCCATGAGGGTTACCCATTGTCCCTGAGTTACCTCAAATTTGCTCATGTAGAAATCGTTGACGCATACCTCATGCGGTGGCTTTTCATCGGCATCTCCATCCCCGAATACGTCTCCCATGCGATAGCACCCGCCACGGACAAAGACGAAATCTATGCCAGTTACCGGATCAGTGTACTTCTCGGGAGGCTTAGGCATAGGAATGTCCCCTTGTGCGGCCGGGGCAGATGCTGATATGCGGCTATCCGTTCCCTTTATATTTCCTACTCGGGAAAACATTGTCTCTACAAAAGTGAGTATTTTCGATCCCTTATAGTGATATGCGGCAAAGGCAATAAACAGCAAGATAAGAGCAATCATCACAGTCTTTCCGGGCTTGCGTTTATGTCTGATCTCGATCAGGGAAGGAACTACTGCATTGAGAGGTGCCCGGCAATAAGGGCAAAAGTTTATGGGGTTCCTGATAAAATTACCACAGTTCGGACAGTTCATAGGTCGTTTACCCTACACCATATCTGCTAAGGACATTCCGCAGTTTGGGCAGTTGTTAAAATCGAATTCCACTGATACCCCGCATGTGGAGCACCAGATGGCTGCGCACTGAAACGTCTGGAGAGCCGTTTGAGAGCCTGGAAATGGCAGAAGCACCTGATGTCCCATGAAAAATGTCTGGGGAAAATAATCAGTATTCATCCTGCACCAGGGACAATAGCTCAAATGGTCGGCGTACATATGATTTCTGTTTGCTCCGCACTCCTTCAAAGTGTCAATTGTTTCGCGCAAGGTATCAAGCCACTCTTTTGCCGTAGGTCGCATTGATGGGGACTTGTGCCCCTCGACGAAACATCGGGAGAAAAGATTCCTTAAGGATAGCGGCATGATTTCGTACGGAGGAGCATAATCTGGAGGCTGGGCATTCTTGTTGTCGCAGTAGGGGAATAATCCTTTTATTATTTTTCCCTCAGTGGAAGGCGTGTTGTCCATGGCAGGGCCTTTTGCCTGGTACGGATGTGCTCCCATCATAAGGAACTTGAATATGAGTATGCCGAGAGCGAAACGGTCAGAATAAATTCTCTCGTGATCACTGTCTTTGAAATTGACGGAATGAAGCTCGGGAGGGAGAAATTCGCCGGTACCCACACGGGTGTAAAAGACTTTCCCGGTGGAGCTGTCCCTGATCTGGAACGAGTCACAATCAACAAAAGTGATAAGGGTATTCGGCGAAACGAGGATGTTGCATTCTCTCAAGTCTCCGATACAGTGGCCTTTTTGATGGACGGCGGTAACTGCGTTTGCTATATTGTAGGCGGCAGTCATCAGGTATTTCCAGGTGAAGGTGCCCCCGAATTCCCTTATCCTGTCGGCCGGGTCGTAATAAGTATGACTCTCCTTGAAAACCTTTGTGTCAATGAAGGGCATGGTATAACCTGCGAAACGTTTCATCTCCCGGTCGAAAAAGACAACATCTATGGGCCATGCAATAGACCGGTATCCTATGACCGACCATGTGGGATCCTCAGGAGCATTCTTGATCATAGCAATTATTTTTTCGGCGAGTTCGCTGGTTATGGATTTGTCATAATATATCTTTGCGCATAAGAATTGATTGCCCTTTAGCGAGTAAATCTTGCCTTCTCCCCCGCTTTTCCGGGTTTCGCTCAGGGTTAATTCCCTGCCGTCCATGCTATAAACTGTCAGTTCGTTCATCGCTCTGTCCGTGCAAAACAGCCAATACCAATGTTTTGTCGTCCTCGGAATACTCGCTGATCTTATCGGAGGCAAGGAATTCTTTCAGCTCCTGTTCGCCCTTTTCAATGTCATCGATTTCCGCTGCAAAAGAGAATACAGGCTGAAAGAATTTTTCAAAAGGTTCGTAGCCTTCTGATGTCTTAAGGAGTGACGCCCTCTGGCATCCATCGGTAAAAACTGCTAGGAACTCGGCTCCCGATCGTGCCTCAGCACTGGAGAGGTCTGCCTGCCAAGAGCTACAGGTTATAGGGGTCACCTCATTGGCATATTCGGAATTCAGTGGCCCGGAGAGAAGCATTAATGATCCGTCAACGCGTGCAACTACAGCTCCATCCCCGATCTGTGCCGTATAAATACAGTCTTTACCGAACAATACGGCAATAAGAGTCGTTGCCATATCATTCAACTGGAATCCTTCCCTTAGGGCGGTCTCATCGAGACTTTCCCTGGCAGCCTGCATCATTTTCATCGGTATTTCGGAAAGATCTATTCCATCCCTGGAAGTATGTAGTAGCAGACTTTTTGCAGCGTCTACAGCCGCCTCGACTGAGAGACGTGAGCCGAGATCTGACAAAGGTACGCTTCCAAGTCCGTCGGCAACGGCTATTACCCCTAAATCATCTGATACGAGCTCATAAAGATACGCATCCTGACAGGGCAACCCTCCCTGGATATGAAGAGAGCCGGTAACTGAAGCTCCAAAAATATAAGGTGGTGCTATTGACACAGCCAACGTAACGGGTCAACTATGCGGTCTCAATTTCTCCCCAGCCTTCTGGACCGGTAGGATTGTCCAGGGGCACAATATCACCGACTTTAGATGCAGATGTCCGCCTAGTACTCTTTGACAACCAACTGAACATCTCCCTGAATCTGTCTTTTTTCAGTTTCAGGGGTTGTCTTTCCTGAGGAGACAGTTCTTTGAGGATCTGCATATTCGCAGGTTCGACTCCCACTGTGAAAAACAGGAACTTCTTGCTGCTCTCTCCCTCGTGAATTCTGCTAACAACAGAGTTCCACTTTGGGTCACCTGGCTTCATGTCGGTAGGCTCACCGTCGGTGATCATGAATAGCCACGGACGGTAGTAATCCACCCCTTTGATCTTGTACTCGTTCTTCCGCTGCTCGATGAGGTCCATCGCTGTGCTGAGCGCGTAGCCCATGGGTGTCAGTCCCTCCGCGGTTAATTGCATATCAGGCACATCTTCCACAGATGAGAAGTTCTGCACAACATTAACTCCCTCACCGAACGTGATAATGGCAAGGTCGACCCGTTTCCGGGCAAGATCATCCTGCAGAATATCTTCCTTGAAGAAGTTTAGCCCTTCGTTCAATTGTCTGATTTTATCTCCTTCCATTGAGCCGGAAGTATCCAGTAAAAGCAGGGTGGCACAATGGGGATGCTGGGGGTTTGCAATTTCGACTTCATTCAATGAGGACAAGGGGTTACCTCCTAAGTTAATATGCGTTAATAGAAAAGACTTATGATAAAGTGAGCAATTTTAACCAAATATGGTTAGTATTGTCAACATTATGCATTGTATTAATCATAAATCTCATCGAAAGACAATGTGTTGACATGAACTGTAGGATAACAATATAATATCGTCGTTATAAGCAAAATAGATGAATAATATACGATAAAAAAGCTGAATACAAAGGGGGCGTCATGACAGAGGCAACTGGATCGAATGACTATCAAGGAAAATCCGTGGAGGTTGTGGAGAATACCGAAGATACTGGCGGACCCATCGGGCTGGATGTCGGCACCAGCAATATTGTCATGGCCCAGAACAAAGGCAATAGAGTCAGCATTGTAAAACAACAGAACGCTTTTTTTGCTATTCCACAATCAAAATTCACTAGACAGATCCTTCAGCAGAATGAGATCGTATTCTTCGAACATAACAAACAGTACTACATAATCGGAGATTCAGCCGAGAATTTTGCCAATATGTTCAATGCCAATACGAGGAGACCCATGGAAAAAGGGTTTCTGACTTTACGCGAGGATGAAGGAGTTGCCATCATCCAGGCCGTAATCAAGACACTCGTCCAGAGAGCTAAAAAATTAGGCGAGATTATCTGTTTCAGCGTTCCAGGGGAGCCACTGTGTGATAAGCAAAATTCCTCCTCCTTGGGCGGTCATGAGTCCGTTGTGATCAAAATGTACCTTGAAAGTCTCGGCTACACGCCCATTGCTATAAATGAGGGACTTGCAGTGGTCATGGCGGAACTCGGCGATGAAAACTTTACAGGGATAGGGATAAGCATGGGCGGCGGCATGTGTAATGTTTGCCTCTCGTACATGTCTGTTCCGGTCATCACGTACAGCATCCAGAAAGGCGGCGACGACATTGACGAGAACGTGAGTCGCGAGGTCGGAATGTCCGCTACGAAAATAAAAGGCATTAAAGAGGAGGGGGTGGACCTGTCCACGCTGCCTAAGAATAATGTCGAACTCGCCCTCCAGATTTATTATACTGACCTAATAAATCTCCTGGTGAGCAGTATGGAGATGGTTATTTCCTCATCTGACAAGATACCCAAGATAGCACATGCTCTTCCCATTGTGATAAGCGGAGGCACGGCATCGCCTAAGGGCTTCAAGGAGAAGTTCGAGAGCACCCTGCAGACCATAAGGTTACCCTTTGAGATATCCTCGGTGAGAGTTTCAAAAGACCCGCTGGACACTACAGCCAAGGGGGCACTGGTAATGGCGGTATCAGAGGCTAAATAGAGAGGTACATGTCTGTTTCGGTAGTTGTCTTTTCCTCTGACGCGATCAGGGGAGCCCTGTTTAGCAGGGTTTTTCAGGAAAGCGGCTTTGAAGTCATGCTGCTTAAGAATTTACATGCAGCGGAAAATATTCTGAAGACGAAAGCGCCTGAGCTGGTAGTACTTGATGAATCAGGCTATTTTCGCAATGAACTGGAGCATTTTAGTTCGTTGCGCGGGCTCTTGGCTGGAGTCTCTGTTCTTGTGATTGCCAATACGCCACCGGACGGCTCCCTTTCTCTGGGAAACATTCCTTTTGAATGGTGTCTGTCGCATCCGCTTGATCTTCCACTTATCGTCACAAAGGCAAAAGAGCTTCTGACGGTCAAGCACGATAACAAAATGGAAGATCTTAAAGCATTGTTGCCGGACTCCGACGAGAGCGGATCTTCTGAAGATGATACTCTATCTAAAGATCTGATGGGATTCCTTGGAATAAAGTAATAAAGGCATCTCGACTGAGAAATGTCAAAAAAAGTTATTGCCATAGTAGGGCCAAAAGGGGGGATAGGGAAGAGTACTATCTCCTCCAATCTTGCAGTCGCTCTTGCCCATATGGGCAAGAAGGTTATTGCAGTCGATCTCGATCTCGGCGGCGCAAATCTTCACATCCTTCTTGGAATCAAACATTTCGATCGTTCCCTCGATGATTTTATTATGAAGAAAATGGCCACTCTGGATGAGGTTCTTATCGGGACCGGTATATATAACCTCCAGCTCATCTGCGGGGGGGCGAATATCCCAGATATAGCCAATATGCCTTATCAGCAGAAGATGAAGCTAATAAACCATCTTCTTAAACTCGAAAGTGATATGGTAATTCTGGATCTGTCGGCAGGGTCTTCTTTCAACGTGATTGACTTTTTATTAATCGCTAACCAACAGCTCCTGATAACATCTCCGGAGTCGACCTCTCTTATAAAAGTCTATAGTTTTATAAAATCATGTGTTTATAGGTTGCTCACGTTCCATTTCAAATCTGAAGATGCACATGATGCTTTGGATATTCTTGCAAAAGCAAAAGACGTTGATGCTTATCCTCATCTTAAAACCGTAGGCAATATACTCGACGAAGTTGCAACAATCAACCCTGCGGCCGTGGAATCTGCGTGGAAGATGCTGGATAAATTCAGACCTAACATTGTCATAAATATGGTTCAGACAGCTGAAGAAGTCAAAGTGGGAAAGGTGATACGTTCCATGCTTGAGCAGTACCTGGGCATCTCGTCCAGTATAGTGACAACAATACCTACCGATACAATGGTGAGAAAGGCACTATTTAAGAATAAGCCCATGATGCTCGCTTATCCAGGATCAGAGTTCTCCCAGGCTGTGAGAAGGCTTGCCGAACAGTGCATCTGACAAATGATTATGATTATACCAGAATTGACGGGGGGGGCTGGATGCCCGACCAAGAACTTCGGGCATGACATATGTTGATTTAATAGTTGGCTTTTTCCATAATACGCTGGTTGCAGGACGGGTGTCGCTGACTTCCGTAGGATACTAGATGCTCATCGGGGAGGTGAACTGATGGACTTATACGAATTTATTGAAAATGATTTGGCAAAACTCTCCAAGGAAAATGAGGATGAAGATGCAGTCGCCCTATTGAAGAGTAGAAAGGATGCCTTCGCAACCTCACGGGAAGTTCTGCTGGAAAGAGTTTCCTCGCTGGAGAATCATATAGCCGAGCTTGAAAAGGAAAGGAATGATCTCGCGTCGAAATTGAACGTAGCGGTAACCGACAAAGAGGGACTTCTTGTAAGGATTACATCACTCGAAAATCTTGCTGACACTTTGGAGCAACAACGGAATGACTTGCAGACACAGTTGCAGGCACTGTCTGCCGAGAAAGATAATGCTCTTCGAGAAGCTGGAAGCATGTTAAAGGGCAAAGCCTCAGAAATTGAGCAATTGAAGATCGATATCTCATCTTTCCGTCAGGAACTCTCTGATTCGATAGTCCGGCTGGAGCGTGTTGAAAGCGAAAAGCGTGCGTGTCTTAATGATCTTGAAAGGGTCCGGCAGAATTTCTCGTTATATATGCAAAAAACAAAAAGAGCTATAGTGATTGCATGCATAACAGTTCTTGTAATTGCAGCGGGGCTTCTCGTTTATTATACAAAAAGCAGGGCAATCAAGACAGAACCGGCAGCGCGCCCGGCATCTGCAGATAATCGATCGGTAACGGCGGATGCGAGACGCAGTTTGCAGGTCGCCGGTTTTCAATCTTCCCAGCCACAGGTAAGAATAAAGAATTCGGTGAGTGCGAGGTGGCCTGGCAGGCCCTTTGCTCTGAACGTTGGTGATTTCAGGATTTCAGTGATTCCACTGAAATCCGACGCTGTAAAGAGGCTACCTGCAACGCTGAGTCAAAAAGAAACAGATACGCACTACTTTTATGTAGTCAAGATCAGAGCGAGGAGGGGAGCGCTATCTGCAGAATTCCTGAAATCTCCCTCCATTGACTTTGTCAACAGAAATAATTCTCGTTCACTACATACTGGCTCTGGTTCGGAGGTGAGGGTTGTGTATACATCAATGTCCCGAAGGCGGCATTCGCAGAGGAGAACAGTTTTGCTCCGATGTCTCGTCTCCCTCAGTAATGATTTTCAACCGATCGGGATTATAATCGGACCTTTGAACAAAGAAACTCGCAGAATAGTGATTGTTTAAGTCAGCCTCGACCTGACCCCACCTTCTTACCTCTCTTAGGCTGTATCTTTTCTCGTAAATGCGGTTCGATAAATTTCCTTAATATGGCAAAAAATACAACATTAGCAACTTTTTTTACAATAACTTGTGCATACCTGTCAGGCATTATTCGACATAAATCTCTTTAATTCAATGGGTATCAAGTCAGGTATTTATATTGCTTGCCTATTTTACTTACATCATGAAACATAGGATAGGTGGCCGGGATAGGTCGACAATAAAGAAAATGTCGAACTATTGCCTCAACGGTAGTGTTGGGGAAAGATACCATTATAAAGATTCTACACAGAATACTTGGCTTGACAATTGTTGTCGAAAGTATTGACTATGGAAACAATTAGGTGTAAAATTATGCTTTATAATTAACCTCTTCATAACTTGTGCTGAGTTCTAAATAAGGCGCTGAAGGAGCCTCGATGGAAAAGACTATTAAGGGAAAGGTGACAGGAAGTGCGGATGTTCTTGATGAGATGTTGGGATATTCCTATGCCTCACTGGAGTACGCCGGTCTTGTTATGCTTAGCTATGTCAAAAGGGGCGGTATGACTGTTCTTGACCCGTTGGAGAAAATAGCTCTTCCGGCATGGAGCAAGGTGAGAAGTATGTATGGATTGGCCGCGACTGTCAGGTGGTTTCGCGAGAGGAAAATGGCCAATATGGCGGAAAGACTCGATGCTATCGATAAGAGGCTCTTGGATATTGAAGACTCTATTGCCACAAAGGAGGCCCTTGATAGAATAGAAAAGAGGTTGGCATACCTTGAGAAACACGGCATTATGGCAACGAAGGAAGGAGGTCTTCAGGTCAAAGGGAAGAAGCTGACCGAGGACAAGCTTATGCTGCTCAAAACTATTGTGAGGGAAAATATAGACATTATGGAGGGTGAATGATTCTTTTCCCGGTATATAAAATAACGCAGAATCTTCTTATCAAGAGTGAAGAACAAAGCTTATGAGAAAAGTTATTAATATCGGTATTGATCTTGGCACATCTAGAAGTGTTGTGGCTGCTGATAACGGCGTTCGCACTTTCTTGGCGAGCGTTGTGGGGTATCCGAAGGATGCTGTTTCAAGAAAACTGTTTGGCAGGAGTATCGTATTTGGAGAGGAAGCACTGAAGCACCGGATGTCTTTGGACATCTATAGGCCTTTTGAGAACGGCATGTTGAAGATCTCCAAGACCATGGATGAAAAATCTGTCGAATATTTGAAGGCGATGGAGACGGCAAAGGAATTGCTGAACCGCTTGATCGAACTTGTACTGGATGAGGAGCAGATTGAACGCAAAGATTTAGTTTTACGAGGGGTGCTCGGAGCGCCTGCTCTTGCTAGCAGAAAGAACAAAAAATCCCTTCTTGACATTGCAAAAGACCTGCTTGACGACGTAATGATCGTCTCGGAACCCTTTGCCGTGGCATACGGGCTGAAATTGCTTACCAACGCATTGATAGTTGATATCGGAGCTGGAACAGTGGATCTCTGCAGGATGACAGGCACCATGCCTGCCGATGAGGACCAGATTACCACCACAAAGGCAGGAGATTATGTAGACCAGGTTTTCTATGAGCTTTTGTCGAAGAAGTACAAGGAAGCGACGTTCACGGTGAACATGGTCAGACGGTTCAAAGAGGAGAATTCCACTATATCGAAGCACGGAGACAGCATATTTATCGAATTGCCGGTGAAAGGCAAGCCCGCCAAACACGACGTGACAGAGGAATTGAAAACGGCCTGCAGAGCCATTGTGCCTGATGTTGTCGAAGGAATAAGGCAGCTAATAGCTAGCTTTGATCCCGAGTTCCAAACTTATCTTAAAGAGAACGTTATCCTTGCTGGTGGTGGAAGCCAGATTGTCGGATTGAAGAAGGAGATCGAGGATAACATGAACTCTACCCTCGGATACGGCAAGGTATTGAAGGTGGAAGAGCCCTTGTTTGCAGGGGCTAATGGGGCATTGCTGCTTTGCAAGGACATGCCGGAAGAGTACTGGCAACAGGTGAAGAGTAAAGGGGAAGGGAAGTTTTAAGGGTGGATATGATAAAGAAATTCATTCTGCCGGTCCTTTCGTTGCTTTTTGTTTTTGCAGTTTTTCTGGATGAGAACAGTACGCAAGTCCCTGTGAAATTAATACTGGGATCTCCGTTGCATATGTCTTTAAGCATGGTAATAATTGCTTGTATGCTGTTTGGTGCAGGGTGTGCCTTTGGCGGATTATTTCTCGTAAAAAAGATACGGGAGAAGTCGAAGAGAAACGGTAAGTAGAACTGAAAAATATAATCATCGTCACTAAGAAAAGGGGGGTAGACATGGAAAAGGATTTCAGGTACAAAGTGGAGCACATGGGTGACTATTTTGTCGAGGTGCTTGCAAAGGTTACCTGCGCGTCGAAATCATCGGCCAGAGGTGTGATCCTCACGTACGATATTCGCCAGCTTACAAAGAAAAAGGAAGCCCTCATTAGAGACATAGGCACACGCGTGGCCCAGATCAGCAAAGATAACCCTTCGCTCGCGCAAGACAAAAGGATAAATGAACTTCTTGAGCTTTTGGATGAGACTGAGAAGAGGTTGAGCGCGTATGTCGAGGAGAGACAACAACTCTTGCCTCATGGGCGTAAATCCCGTTCTTTAGAGTCAACTACAACCGGTTTTCCGCATAACGCTTAATAGAGAGGGAAATAGTATGTCAAAGATAATGATCGGTGTTTTCGTGGGAGTATTCGTAAGCGCTCTCATATACGAAGTAATACACCGCCAGGATCCTGAGCTTGTGGATGGCGTTATCAAAAAGCTCAGGGAGACAATAGCCGATTGAGGCTCTTGCAAAAGTCTTAATAAGAAATCTTAACAGTTCCGACTTTTGCAGGAGGCTTTTTTGTGACCCCTAATGAGGGGGTTGGAAGGGAGAGGT
>JADFXI010000069.1 GCA_015233655.1 Nitrospirota bacterium
TGGAGTGCCCGCTGAACTGGTGGAGGCGGCGAAACGGCGCGAGGTGTCCGACGCGGAATTCCAGAAGAACTCGGTTGCAGGTCTCGCTGCGGAATGGTCCCAGGCCCTAGCAGTGGAAGGACGCATTTCACCTGAAGAAGATGTGGAGACCCTTAAAAAGGTAACTGTAGAAGACGTAAATCGTGTTGCACAGAGCTATCTCATAAATGACTCTGCCATCGAGGCATTGCTGACGCCCCAGCCCTCGGGGAAGCCGGTCTCCTCAAAAGGCTTCAGAGGCTCTGAATCGTTCGCCGCGAAAAATACGAAACCTGTTCGTCTGCCTGCATGGGCGCATAAAGTTGAACGGCTTCCCGGACTCCCTGTTTCCGGTATTAAACCCTCTGACATTCGGTTGCCCAACGGACTGCGTCTTATTATACAGGCTATCTGGCCCATCAAGATATTCAGTCCGAATTCCATATCAGACGATATGGGGTGAGCATTGAGAATATTGAAACCTTCGCTGTCCCTTCAATCATTCCCATTGACAACAATATCATCATTCTTGACGAAATCGGAAAGATGGAATGCTTTTCACAGGTTTTTCAAGAGGCGGTATTGAGAGCATTGGATTCACCTAATATCGTTATCGGGACTATTACTTTTGGCGGGGATGATTTTGTCCTGGGCGTAAAGAACAGGGATGATATAGAGATTCATGAGGTGACTTTGGACAACAGGGACAGTCTGCCTGATTTGATTATTAGGGAAGTCGCTATTTTGCAACATATAGAGGAAGAATGAATAGGAATATCAGGAAAATTCAAAATGGTTTTTCATATTATTTATTCCATTATTTCCGTATGTTCCGATTTTTTCTGCTAGGATTTTGCTAGACCTCAAAACAAAAAGTTGCGGAACAGCCTAAAATCCTTTATTATCAAGCTGGGAGTGCATAGGGTTATGGTGTCCCTCCTGGACTTCAAAGGGGAAAACACCTATTTTGCAAGGCATTGAAATACCCAACTTATCCTTATTTATCAATAAGTAGTATCTTTTCATTAATGGCGATAAATGTCGATGAATGTCAATGAATTGGTAGTTTTCAGGGACAAAATAAGCACAGTGATTTTTGCTGACAATATCGAAGTTGTTTGAGGTAAAGGTCATATCTGTGCAGTCCACTGCTAAGATTTTCTTCTTAAAAAAGCGTTACCATTAAAAGGATTAAGACGGAAAGAAGGGATGGTTCAGAGAGTTATAACGGAATCACTGAGTGGACTGTTTTGCAATACCGATGTCTGGCCGTTGCTGCTATAATAAACAATGTAGGAGGGAATATGCAGATAAAAACAACTATAGAACTTTGGCAAAAAGGGAAATGGCTTATTGCTAAAATACCCGAGCTTGATTTTGTCACACAAGGGCGGACTGCGGAGGAGGCTAAAGCCAACTTAAAGGAACTTGTAAGAATACAGTTTGAGGAAATGAGAGAACTCGGGACGCTTGATGACTATCTTGCTGAATGTGGCTTTGAGATCAGAGGAGATACTGTTGAACCCATGAATGAAATGATAGGCTTTGAGAAACAGTTTGTTCAGCTAAATTAATGCCCAAAATATATCCGACTGACTGGAAGACGCAACGCAAGATATTTGAGTTGTTCGGCAGCTGTCATTATAAACGCAAAGAAGGTTCTCATCATATCCTAACTTGCCCTGGAGCAAAAAGGGCTGTTGTCATCCCTGAATATGAAGAAATAGACATTGATATCATCAAAAGCAATATGCGGACAGTTGGTATGAGCAGGGAGCAGTATTTTGAGTTACTTAAGACGGTATAACCACAATATTCCGGCATTTGTTGCTTAGCAGGACGATTAACAGGATGGGAAATATGAAAACAAAACATAAAGTTTTGACAGAAGAAGAAATCGACAGCGCCGTTATTGCACAAACTGAGGATGATTCCTGCTGGGAGAAGCCCGTAAAAGTCCTGAAATCAAAGTCCACATCCTTAGCAAACCCTGCCAACCAATCTCACCCTTAGCAGGCACGATTTCGTTGAAATAAAGACTGATATGGTGTATCATAAGTGAAACACCAAAGGAGGTGGGTCTTTATGCCGACAAGAAATCCCAGAATCAATGTAGTCCTTGAAAAGCCCCTGTATAGCAATGTCGAACGTCTGGCCGAAAGAGATGGGGTGTCCCTGTCTCTGAAGGTACGAGACCTCGTGAAAGAAGCCCTCGAAATTGAGGAGGATATCGGCCTTGCCCATCTGGGCGAAACCAGAGAGAAAACTTTCAACAGAAAGAAATCCCTTAAACATGATGAGGTCTGGTAGAGTTGACCTTTGAGCTGAGATATCATCCAGATGTTCGAGATATCGACATCCCCAAACTTAATGAGACGCTAAAAAAACGAATCAAGAAAACCATAGAGGAGCGCCTTTCGATATCCCCTCATCAATACGGAGAACCGCTCAGAAAAACCCTTAAAGGATACTGGAAACTAAGAGTTGGCGATTATAGGGTAGTCTACAAAGTTGAGGGAACTGAAGTATGGATATTCGCTATTATTAACCGCAAAGACGTTTACAGAAAGATTACTAATAGGCTTTGATTCGGCAGCCAAATTTCTCGTGCCGCGGAAAACAGGCTCAGATGCAGTTGTCAAAGCCATTGGAAACACCTACCACCCTATTTCTCCTTTATCAGGCACCTCATCCTTGCCGTAATCAACACGCCCCATACTGCCTGGAGCGCCCTTCTTCTTTGTGACCTGCACGGGATTAGCCTCTTTCTGTGTGGGCACCTGCTGCTTTATGATATTCTCCATAAGGAAGTTGGGCTTCAACACAAAGGGCTCGCTCCTGTCCTGATATGATTTATAGACAAGCCTTGTCGGGCTGTTTCGGAAGCTAAAATTGAGAATTTCCACTTTCATAACATGAGGCATACATTTGCTACAAGATTGGTGCAGGCTGGCATAAATTTATATGTGGTAAAAGAATTGCTTGGACACGACACCATCAAAACTACTGAGCGATATGCCCATCACTACCCTGAGAGCCTCCGGGCAAGCGTGATGCATCTGGATAATTTTCAAGAAATGGATACAGCCGCTAAAATTATAAAGAAAGCGATGCCTTAATGAGAACCGTCAAGTATTGGGTGTCAGTTGCAACCACAAATTGTTCCATTATTTCTGTATGTTCGGATATTTTCTGCACGAATTTTGCTAGACCCCAAAACAAAAAGTTGCAGAACAGCCTAAAAAACCTTTATTATCAAGGCTGGGAGTGCATAGGGTTCTGGTGTCCCTCCTGGACTTCAAATCCAGTGTTGCCGGCCACAAACCGGCAGGGTGGGTTCGATTCCCACACGCTCCCGCCAGTTTTATTGGAGCCAGATAACTTACGTAGTTATTGTAAGACGCTGTTGACAAACTCTTTCTGACATGATTATATTTTGTTGATAAAATACTTCCTCCGGGAGAGATCTCAGGTCACCGTGAAACGAGGGAAGAGATCAGGGAGCAATTGTAGATATGGATGAGAGAATACTTGGGGAAAACGATTTTATCAGGAAACTATTTAATGCAATCCCGTCCATTTTACTTTTAACGGATGACGATGTTCGGGTTTTGGGTTTGAACGTGGCTGCCTCGGAATTGCTGGGTGTCAGTATCGAGGAAATATACAATCAGAGAGGCGGTAACGTTTGGCGTTGCATTCATGCCTATGAGAGTCCTGAGGGATGCGGACATGAAGAAGATTGCAAGGAATGTGTCATAAGGAACTCCGTAAGGAAATCTTTTTCCGGCGCCACTGTTTACCAGCAGAAGACCATGATGGAACTGAGAAGGGATGATGGAAAAACAATAAAAAAGCACTTCCTTGTTACTACGTCGCCGTTCGAATATTTGAAGAAGTCTTATGCCCTGTTAATACTGGAAGACATCAGTGAGCTGGAACAGCTGAGGGACATTATTCAGATTTGCTCGTCCTGCAAAAAGGTCATTAACGACGAGGGCCGCTGGGAGCAGATTGAATTATATGTCCGTGAGCACTCAAAGAGCGAGTTCTCTCACGGTTTATGCCCCGAATGCGCCAAACGGCTTTATCCCGAATATTGCGGGGTGCCATGCTGGGAGTATATGAAGTGCGGGCATGAGGTGGACAAAAGCTGCCCTGTGGTAATGTTAGAGGCGGGAAGAAGGTGCTGGGACGTATCGAGCACCTTATGCGGCGGCAAAAGACAGGGACAATCTTTCACCAAATTCCATTTATGCAAAGAATGCGATTTTTTTATTAAGTTAAACCGTGGTGAAATTTGACCGGCCACTGTGCGGCATAAGGCCCTGCAATCCGCTATTTATCAGCATTTATGAAGCAACTCAAAAGAGCGTTTCGAGAATTTCATTGACGGTCTCAGTTAATTATGTTACTATGTATATAGAACTTTAAAGGTTTTTGCGTTCGTAAGAGGCCACAAAGACTTTGAACTTTGCGGCCTCTTTTTTTTATTTTAGGCCTTTTTTAGTTTGAGTTTAGATATAAGGAGGTACAGCAAATGGCACAAGGAACAGTGAAGTGGTTCAATGACAGCAAAGGATTTGGATTTATTACAGCTGAAGACGGAGTCGATACTTTTGTCCATCATACGTCAATTCAGGGCAACGGCTTTAAGAGTTTGGCGGAAGGTGACAAAGTCAGCTTTGATACTGAAAAGGGACCAAAAGGCCCCAAAGCAATCAACGTTGTTAAACTGTAGTTAACCGGAGAAGGCTCCTTCCCTACGGGAGGGGCCTTTTCATTTTTGGGAGGACCATGAACAACAAAAAGAATGCGGCCAGGGCAGAAAGAAGACAGCAAAAAATCGATTCAGGCTTTGTTCAAGCCATCTTTCCTGAAGTATCGAGCATCGTCATTAACATGACGTATAATCAGAGAGGACTGAGACAGTCGTTGCCCAGGACCGTAAATTTCTTTCCAAGCAGCTATGCCTTTTTCACGGTAGAGTGTTTAAATAAAGAGTGTGTTGAAGGCGGCTTCGACTTCACCAGGATCATATCAGGGATGGTTGGAAATCGCAAAGCTGTAACAAAAGGCGAACTTGGCTGCCAGGGCGGCCCTGTGACCGATCACTCAGACATCGTATACGAAGTCGCCATCAGCTACGTATAAACCATCACCTAATAAGTCATCCCATCAGGCGCACTCTCGGCAAACACGCTTAAGACGCGATGTCTGCGCCATTTTATATCTCGGCAAATAAGAGCATCCTCTCCTGATACTGCTCCGGCTCTTCTGGCTGCTCTTCCTTTTTTTCAAAAATCGCCGGACGAAAATTAATTATCGTCAGTTTTTTTCTGGCTTTTCTCGAAATCTTCCTGAGGGAAGAAACCTGGTCCACAAAAAAATCGTCGATTTTCGATACACCCTCGAAATCCACTATAAGATGCTCTGAATTGCTCAATGCTACAAAGAAGGCTTTCTTTACATTGGCAGCATTTCTGCATGTATAATCGCCATACAGTTTTAAGACCCCTATCCCTTTGAACTGCTCAAAAATATACGACATAATAAATATTCTATCTCCTTATTATTCCTGGAAAATGCATGCCGACTTACAATCACGCGGCATATCAGGACAGAAAAATTCCAAATCCTTAATACAAAATTATACGATGTATCCTGTTACAGGATTATTAAGAGATGGTTACAAGTTGTTTACTCTTTAGGATTTTCGGCAACTGATCACCTCCTGACAGCCAGTACGCCGTCCATTTGAGAGATCTTGTTTACCAGAGAAACAATCTGGTTCCTGTTTTTGACTTCAAGCGTAAACTCAAGAAGGGCGCGCTTGTCATGCGTCGATGCGGCCTGCAGGTGACTGATATTTACATTGGCGCCTGATATAAGAGCGGTCACGCTGGCGAGTATGCCGGGCTTATCCATGCCCTCTACGTACAATTTCACGGTTGACGTTATATCGCTATCCTGGCTCCACTCCACCTCTATGAGCCGGGCGTTGTCCAGGGCCAGACGCTCAAGGTTGGGACAGTCACGCCGGTGAATAGTTACACCCTTACCTTTCGTAATAAAGCCTGTTATGCTGTCACCCGGAACAGGGAAGCAGCATCTGCCGATGTGATACATGATATTGTCGATCCCTCTGATCGTGATGATGCTCCTGCCTTCCTTATGGGGCTTCACGACTTTCGGGGCAGCTTCGCCCTCTTCCTTCTCAGGCATGAACTTGTTCACAACCTGGTGGGCGGAGACTTTGCCGTAACCGACAGAAACATACAGGTCCTCAATCGACATAAGACTGAAGGACTTGATGATCTCTTCCATCTTCTCTGATTTAAGCACCGAAAGAGGCAGCCCGTGCCGCTTGATCTCATCTTCGAGGAGCTTGATCCCAAGCTCGATGCTCTTCTTCCGTTCCTCGGTCTTCAACCACTGCTTTATCCTGGCCTTTGCGCGGGGCGTAACCACAAACTTCAGCCAATCCTTGCTGGGACCGTGAGACGGGGAGGTAATTATTTCCACAACATCGCCGCTGTTTAACTTGTGGCGCAAAGGTACGATTCTGCCATTGGCCTTTGCTCCAACACACTTATGGCCGACCTGAGTATGAATGGCGTACGCGAAGTCAACCGCTGTAGAGCCTACGGAAAGTTCCTTGATATCGCCTTTGGGAGTAAAAACATACACTGTCTCCGGGACCACTTCACCCTTGACAGCCTCTAGAAATTCCTTTGCGTCTGATATGTCTTTGACCAGTTCGCGCAGCCACGAGATAAAGCGCGTATTTTTCTTGTCTATGCTGTCTTTTTCCTTGTACCGCCAGTGGGCCGCTATGCCCTCTTCAGCAAGTTCATTCATATCGTCGGACCGGATCTGAAATTCCACATGGTCTCCACCAGGCCCGACGACCGTAGTATGCAAAGACTGGTACATGTTCGATTTGGGAAGGCTGATAAAGTCCTTGAACCTGCCCGGCACCAGCGGCCAAACTGAGTGGAGGATGCCGAGGATATCGTAACAATGGCCTACCGTATCCGTAATTATCCTCAGGCCTATCACATCCTGCACCTGCTCAAAGGGTATCTTCTGTTTTACCATCTTCTGGTAAATACCGTAATAATGCTTGATCCTGCCTTTAATCCTGGCTGGAATGCCGGCAGCTTCGAGCTTTTCATTGACAATGCCCTTTACTTCGCTTATATACCTCTCCTGCTCTTCTCGCCGTTTTGCGACCTTCCTTTCAAGCTCGCTGAAGAGCGCGGGCATGAGCGTTTTGAAACTCAGGTCCTCGAATTCCGTCCTCAGCCAGCCGATGCCGAGCCTGTTTGCAAGAGGCGCATAAATGTCGATGGTCTCCCGTGCAATACGCCGCCGCTTTTCCTCAGACAGGTGTTCTATGGTCCTCATGTTGTGGAGTCTGTCGGCGAATTTGATAAGAATGACCCGAACGTCCTTGGACATGGCGAGAAGCATCTTTCTGAAATTCTCGGCCTGGGCATCCTCTTTTGTCTGGAACTCGACCTTTGACAGTTTGGTCAGCGCATCTACCAGAAAAGCGACCTCTACCCCGAAGATCTCCCGTATGTCTACCGTAGAGGTGCCTGTGTCTTCAACAGTATCATGCAAAAGGCCGGCAATAATCGTCGGAACATCGAGTTTCATATCGGCAAGAATGTCCGCTACCGAGAGCGGGTGATAGATATATGGCGAACCCTCTTCCCTCCGCTGGCTGCAATGAGCCTCGCCCGAAAAAGCAAAAGCTTTTTTTATCAGCTCAATGTCCGCTTTGGGATTATACGCCTTTATTTTTTCTATGACATTTTCTATCGAAACCATATTTGATTATAACTCCACAACATTGTGTTATGATAGTAATTTATGGATACACTAGTCATTCAGGGCAACAAAACTCTTAAGGGAGAGGTCTCCATCAGCGGCGCGAAAAACGCCGCTCTGCCTATTCTTGCCGCGTCAATTTTAGCATCGGGTGAAAGCAGCTTTACCGGAATCCCATATTTGCGGGATGTTGTGACTATGGGCAGGCTCTTGTCCACCATGGGTTGTAAATTCGACTATGCGGATGGCACGGCGGTCATTGATAGCGCTTCAATAAACCACTTTGAGGCCCCTTACGAGTTGGTCAAGACCATGCGCGCCTCGGTACTGGCGCTGGGCCCGCTCGTTGCCAGATACGGGAAGGCCCGGGTTTCCCTGCCTGGCGGATGCGCCATCGGTGCCAGACCTATAAATCTTCACCTTATGGGACTCGAAAAAATGGGGGCCAAGATCAAGCTCGAAGGCGGGTATGTCATTGCAAAGGCAAACGTCCTGCGCGGGGCGTCGCTTTTTTTCGATACAGTTACCGTTACAGGCACGGAAAATCTGATGATGGCAGCCGCTCTGGCCAGAGGCACCACAGTCCTCGAGAATGCAGCCCGCGAGCCGGAAGTCGTGGACCTGGCCAATTGTCTCATTTCCATGGGGGCACGGATAAAAGGGGCCGGTGAAAGTGTTATTGAGATAGAGGGTGTCGATACCTTGCGGCCGGCCAAGCGTTATAGAGTAATTCCCGACAGGATTGAGGCAGGCACATTTATGGCCATTGCCGGAATCTGCGGAAGCGACCTGCTGCTCAAGAATTGCCGGTCTGATCACCTGGATGCTGTAATCATGAAGCTGAAAGACACGGGCGTTTCATTCAAGGACACAAAGAAAGGTCTAAGAGTCAGAGGCCATGGAAGGCCCGTCTCAGCCGATCTCAAAACAATCCCGTATCCCGGGTTTCCCACTGATATGCAGGCCCAGTTCATGGCGATGATGACTGTGGCCAAGGGAACAAGTGTCATCAAAGAGACTGTTTTCGAAAACAGGTACATGCATGTCGCGGAACTTAAGAGGATGGGAGCTGACATAAGTATCGAGGGCGGCGCCGCAGCAATCAGAGGGGTCGAGCAGCTTAAAGGCGCGCCGGTGATGGCGACGGATTTAAGGGCCTCGGCTTCACTCGTAGTCGCTGCCCTCTGCGCAAAAGGCGAGACGAGAATCAGCAGGATTTACCATCTGGACAGAGGCTATGAAAAGATGGATGAAAAACTGCGGCAACTCGGCGCGGATATTTACAGGCTTCCCGACAAATCGTAATACAAACACCATTGAAGTCGATGAAACTGTTCGGCAATGCAATGCTGCTTAAGAATGCCATCGAGTCAATCGATGCCTTTATACAGGAACATACCGCTGAGGTCTGTCCTCATTGCCGGAATGTGTGCTGCATTAACAGACATGGCCGTTACGATTATGCGGACCTGATCTACATTCAAGCCCTCGGACTAAAGCCGCCTGCTTACAAAGAGAATGTCCGGGATACGGACCGCTGCCAATTCCTTGCAGCATCAGGCTGTACAATTGAAAGGGCCCTGCGTCCTTTCAGATGCAACTGGTATTTCTGCGACGCAATCCTGAAAAGCATGGAAGACGGGGCTGTAAAACCGTACAGGCAATTCATAAAACAATTTCAGAAAATAATAGAGCTGAAAAAAGCGGTGGAGGACGCTTCTCTCAACGATAATAACGATAGAGTCACTTCTTAAACATCTTCCGCAGTTCGTCAAAAGAAATAAAAATCCTCGTCGGCCTGCCGTGAGGGCAGCTATGGGGGTTTTCTGCCGTATCAAGGGACTTCAACAACTCCGCCACCTTGACGGCATCGGGAATCTCCTTTCCCCTTATTGAGCTGTGGCATGCCATGCGCGCGGCTACAATCCTTCTTTCCGAGTCGACCGGCTCAAGTCCTTTGGCGGTTTTCATCCCGGGGTTTTCAAGAAGAGCTGAAGCGATATCGCCCATAAGCACTGCTATGTCCGCATCTATAAGGACCCCCGGAATGCTGCGGACAATGATCGTATCGTGTCCGAAATCCTCAGCCTCCAGCCCCACTTCGTTCAGCAGGGGCAGATGCTCGACAAGAACAGCATATTCGCCGCGCGGCAACTTCACCTGATGGGGAAAGAGCAGCCGGTGGCTATGCAGGTCCGTTTTTTTCAAAAACCTTTCGTAATTGACCCTTTCGTGAGCTGCATGATAGTCGAGCAGAACAAGCCCGTCTTTATTTGTAACAGCGACAAAAGTTTCCCCAAGATAAAGGACCGGTGCAGCGCCGGTAAAGAATGCCCCCGGTTCTTCAGAAATGAGATCGCCTGCGGAAGGAACAGGATAGGATAGGGGACCGGTCCCTGTCGTTTCCGCTTCTGTCCTGACTGAGCAGAATCCGCTGTCTTTTTTCAAACCTTCCCTGACAGCATTATAGACAAAATCGAATACGCCGTTCTTTTGCGCAAAACGCACTTCCCTCTTGGCCGGGTGAACATTGAAATCGACCTGACCCGCATCCAGATCAAGAAAAACGAAAAATGCCGGATGTTTTTCCTTCGGCACCATGCCCTCATAAGCTTTACTCACAGCATAAGCAATCGACTGGTCTTTAACAGGCCGCCTGTTAACAAAAAGGAACTGCGCATTTCTGTTATTCTTCATATGCTCCAGCCCGCTTGTAAATATGCTTACAGACAACCCTGCATCCTCAGCAGCAAATTCAATCAGCCCGTCAATGAAATCCTTGCCGTAAAGCTGGACGAGCCTTTCTTTTATAGACGAAGCGGCAGGCAGGCTGAACACTTCGCTTCCGTCCATCCTCAGGACAAACATAATCTTATGATGCGAGAGCGCTTCTCTGGTTACTGCGTCGATAATATGGTAGTTTTCGGTAGCATCGGACTTGAGAAATTTGCGTCGCGCAGGAGTATTGAAAAAGAGTTCTCTGACCTCAAGGCTCGTCCCTGACGCGGCACAGTCTTTAACCGACGTAATTTCGCCACCGGCGATCTCCACACAAGTTCCGGTGACGACCGAATTTTGTTCCGCATTGCGCAGTGCGGTCTTCAGCGTCATTTTTGATACCGAGGCTATAGATGAAAGCGCCTCTCCTCTGAATCCCATGGTTTTAAGGTTGAAAAGGTCCTGTTCATCTCTTATTTTGCTCGTTGCATATCTCTCAAAGGCACTCACGGCATCGTCTCTGTCCATGCCTGTGCCGTTATCCGAAACATGAATAAGCTTTTTGCCTGCCCTCACCGTCTCTACTGAAATACGCGTGCTCGAGGCGTCGATGGCATTTTCTATAAGTTCTTTGACAACTGAGGCTGGGCGTTCAACCACTTCACCGGCTGCAATTTTATTGCGAAGAGATACGGGTAAAACATTAATGACCGACATGTGTTATTTTAACACAATGGTCCGCGATCACCTTACTTCAAATTTCATAGTATCGATAATATTATTCTGATCATCTTTGAGCGCCAAAGTATGGCGGCCTCTTTCAGGTTTCCACGCTACGGCCTCAGTTGCCGCGCCTAATGTCTTGCCGTTCAATACCCAATAGTGCCGCGGAGCGGCGTTTTGGGACTCAAAGAAAATCCTTTGGTTGTCCTCAGGAATGTCAGGGTCTATCGCAACAATTGTACCATCTGCAGGATAGACAATAGAGGCTTTCTTGTGCCCTGACTCAATACTGACCTTCGCCGTTTCGGTGCCTTGCAAGAAAAGCTCCGTTCTGGAAGGCTCTACCACATCCGTGAATTCAATGCGCTGTGCCACAACTGACTTGGGGGCTGCGGGCGATACACTGGCGACATCCCTGTGCAGCCAGTTCATTATTTCGAGCCATGCAGGCGCTGCGCCTGTAACGCCGCTGACGTTCCACATGGGCTCTCCCGAGAAATTTCCGACCCAAACTCCGACCGTATATTTGCCCGACAACCCAATGCACCAGTTGTCTCGCATGTCTTTACTCGTGCCTGTTTTTACAGCGCTCCAGAACCTTGTTGAAAGCGAATTTTCGAGACCGAACGTAAGGCCCCGGGCCTCGCGGTCAGAGAGGATATCAGTGATCATAAATGAAACCGGTTCTGAAAACGCGCGGACTTTCTTGCGCTGACTCTGCTCAAAGGACATCCTGAGATCGCTCCATATGCCTCCGTTTGCGAGTGTGCGATACGCATTGACCAGTTCATAGAGGCTTACGTCGGCTGAGCCGAGCGCAATCGAGGGCCCATAGTAATCCTCGTTCTTCAGCTGATCGAATCCGAGCAGTCTGAGCTTTTTCAGAAACGGTCTCACCCCGGTAAGTCCTACGACCCTCACCGCAGGTATGTTCAAAGAAGAGGCGAGCGCCAGACGCGCTGACACAACACCTTTATAGTTATTTTCGTAGTCGTCAGGCCTGTAAACTCCCAATGCCGTGGGTAGATCCAGCGGGCTATCCTTCAGAAGGGAGGCCGGGGTGAGAAGCCTTTTCTCAAATGACAGGGCGTACAGGAATGGCTTGAGGGTCGAACCTGCCTGACGCCTGGCCTTTACGCCGTCGACATATGTCGCTTCAGATTCATCGCTAGTTGTGACTACATATGCAAGGACATCTCCCGACTTATTATCCACGACAAGCGCCGCGCCCTCATTTACGTTTTGTGTTTTCAGCATCTTCAATTGGTAACGAAGGGTTTCGGCAGCAAAGCTCTGCAGCGGGCCGTCCAGCGTTGAACGGATTTCCGGCTTGCCTTTCTGCAGCAGGTAATATGCGACCTGAGGGGCCAGCCGTGCCCTCTGATGCAGAACATAGTGTCCTATGCGCGTTTTTCTGGCGAGCGCTGTCAGCCCATCGCACTGCGCACCTGACCCCAGGCCCATGCCAAGTCTGCATGCGCGTTGTGCCACTATCTCTGCTGATGCATTGGGGGCCCGTATCAGCGCGGCCAGGACCAAAGACTCATACTCGTCAAGACCGCTGGGCTCCTTATCGTAAAGACCGCGGGCAGCAGCGGAAACACCCTGGATCTCACCCTTGAAGGAAACCAGATTAAGGTATGCCTCCAAGATCTCGTCTTTTGTCCACTGCTGCTCAAGTGTCAGTGCAGCTTTCATCTGGTCGAACTTCTGCACCGCAGTCCGCTTTGTTTTGTCAGGCTTCAGGCTTTTATCGAGACAGGCGGCGAGTTGCATGGTGATAGTGCTCGCCCCCCGATGGCTACCGTTAAAGAGGCCCTTAACGATAGAGGACCCGACCGCAATCCAGTCTATGCCTGAATGTTTGTAAAACCTTTTGTCTTCCGACTGGACTACTGCGCGGACCAGAGCGGGTGACACCGCTTTCAGCGGCACCCACTCAAGCTGCCTTTTCGTGGGGTCTACCCGCAGTTCATGAAGCACTTTGCCGTACCGGTCGAGCAGAACGGCATCAGACTGTGCAAAGGCACGCCTGGTCTCCTGGAACGAGGGCATTGTGCCGGCATATGCAGCGGCACTTAGCATGAGCAGTATGCATGCGACCAATCCAACAGTGGCGCGTTTCGGCTTCATCGTTCTTGCAAAGACCTATTGCACTACTTCAATATTATTGTTCGGCAGCTCTCCGAGCATCTCCGGCGAATAGAGCGCCTCGGCCCGTGTGGGAGGCAAATGGAATGTCCCGCTGTTATTCAGTCGCAAAGTGTATTCAACCACCCACTTGCCTTTCGGCACATATTCATAGTAGGCCCTGAACGCCTCCATCGAGCGTTCTTCAAAAGCAGGCCAGACCCACCCCTGCCGTTTCTCATCATTGGTCAGCAACTGCGAGTCCCGTCCCAGGCCGGTACCCAGTATGCCGGCCCCTGTGGGAATCGGGTCGCTTATCACGACCCAACTCATGTCCGACTGCGCCTCAGTTTCGAGCCTGACCCTGACAACATCGCCCTTGGACCATTTACCGGCTGCTTTACTCTCAACAGGGATTAGAGTTTTAGTGATTTTATAGCCGCTCGAAAAAGGCTCTTTGAGCGGAATGGCAGCGGTACTTTGGACCATGGCCCAGGGCTTGCCCTTGCCATCGTGCCTCAGAACTATCTCTGTCCTGTCTTTGGCCCAGTGAAACCCCAGCGTCTTTCCGTCAGGATACTTGGCCCATTTCTGCGATTGTTCCTTGCCATTAACAGCAACTACGGTTGAACCGGTAGCAGGCACGGATTCAAACATGCGGGAGAATTTCTCCATCGCCAGCACTCCCCACGCATTGGCGGTAGTGAGCGCCCATCTGCCCTGGTGCTGTCTGCCTAATGCGCCCCTCACCAGGCGCGGCATGTCCTGTTTCCAGCTGTCAAAATGGAGCATGGTAGTTATACTTTTGACTGCGTTAAAATCGCCCGACACCATAAGCCACCACAGGTAATCGGTGGCCTCCGTCGAAAATCCCATGGTCGAGCCCTGGAAGTTGAGTCTCGACCGTATTATCTGCTCAGCCTCTTTTAATAATTTGTCGCGATCGGGAAGAGACGGAGAACGCAGCAGAACATTGGTCCAGGACAACACGGAAGAAGTAGGCCAGAGGTTCGGCTCAAGTGTGATTGATCCCAGCATCCTGGCCTCTGCCTTGCCTGCACGCGCCAGGGCTTCGATGGCACCGATCTTCCTGATCGAAAGATCGGCAACCGGCAATGACGAGTAGCGTATTACCTTTCCTTCTACGAATTTTTTCAGTCCTTCCTCCATTTTGTCCCGCTCTGAAGGAGGAATCGGCCAGCCCGCCTCATCGGATATTGAAAGAACATAAGAGGTAAGCGCATCGCTTCCTTGCTGCATTGACGGAAAGTATTTGACCAGGCCGTCGCCGTCAAGGAACGAGGGAAGTTCGGCAACAACTTTTCTCCAAAGTGCTCCGTCCCTCAGGGCGATGGCACGGGAGACCCTCTGTTCCATGCAGCCGTAGGGGTATCTCTTCATATAAGTGATGACCCCGTTCAGTGAACCGGCGAGTTTGGGCCTCAATGAAATCGTGACGCCTCCTTTGGCCGCAAGAGCGTCATGAGGTTTTTCGACCGACATGCTGTAGCTGCCGTCTATCTGAGTTAGTAGCGTCTGGAAGGCGCGTACAGGCAGTTCTTCGGCTACCCTCTGTTTTACCTTAATGCCGTCTCTTGCTATGCCGCCAATCTCCCTGGCCGTGACCTCATATTGCAGGCGGTCAATGCCGACCGGCACTCTGATGTCCCAGCCGACTTCTTTTGCTTCGCCGGGCTTGAGCGCCACGCTGATATGTTCGCGCTCTTTTTTATCTATAGCTCCTATAGCTGCGCCCACTTCGACCTCCATGGCCCTGCCGGAGGCGTTGCGAACAGTGAAACCTGCCTTGAAGGCGTCGTCTTCCCTGACTACCTGTGGAAGTCCTGAGAGGACCATGAGGTCCTGCGATGCCCTGATACTGGTCTGCCCGGTCCCAAAAAGACCGGCCCCGCCGCCGGCTACGGCAACGATCCTGAAACTTGTAATGGAATCGTTTAGCGGCACATCTACAACAGCCTCGCCTTTCTGATTAAGAACGACTCTCGCCTTCCACAAGAGGAGTGTTTCAAAAAGTTCGCGTGTAGGCTGACGTCCACCGCCGCCTCCCTGCGGAAGCGCCTTAAGCCCATAGTGGCGTTTGCCGACGACCTCCATTTGTGCCGTCGCAGTATGCACTCCATAACCCCGCCGGCCCGTCATGGCTTCAAGAAGTTCCCAACTCTTATTAGGCATAAGTTCGAGCAATCCCTCGTCGACTGCGGCGATAGCGACCTCGCTGCCCTTCGGGAGCGGGTCGCCGTTTATGTTACTCACCATGATACGCACCTTAGCTTTTTCACGGACATTGTAAACCTCTTTATCAGCCGTCACGGCAACCTTGAGTTCGTAAGCCTTATGTCCGACTTTGATCTCCGTGATGCCGAGTTTGAATGCAGGCTTTCCGAGATCAACAAGCGCTGTCGGCTTTACTTCTGAGACGCGCCCGCGCACGACAAGGGCAGAAACAAAGACATTAGGCGAATAATTACCTTTCATCGGAATTTCAAAGACAGGCTCGTTCCCTGAGAGTTTTCTGACATACGATTCCATAACACCTTCACGCTCGACCGTGATCAAAGCGGTAGCGCTGCGGAAAGGCATTCGCAACTGGAAACGCGCGGTCTCGCCAGGCTGATAATTCTTTTTTTCCGGGAGAAGGTCTATCCGGTCATTGCCCGAAGCATTGAACCACCATTCGTCTTTTCCGGCAATCCAGACATCGGCATTAGCAACAGAGCGGTTTCCATTATCATCCGATA